>DCHQ01000074.1:17144-24629 GCA_002314855.1 Lachnospiraceae bacterium UBA1748 | reverse complement strand
TATATTATTGTTTGATTTTCGAAGTATTTTGCAACTTTTTTGTAACATATTTATGAAAACAAAACCTGCTAAGAAAAATCAAGAGTTTCTTAGCAGGTTTTTCATTTTTTATCATTTCTATATTTTTGTGTATAACAAAAAGACTGTCTTGAGGCAGCCTGCTTAGTTATGGAATTACGATTCGGTATATTTATGAATTGTTATAGATTTCTTTTACACGAGCATAATAAATTCGTAAAAACTTATTTAATCCCGCTATCTTCGCTGATTTCTTTGCTTTTCCCTCAGCTTCTTTCTTTATTACATACTGATACACAGGATCATCTAGTCTAGGGCACGTTTTGATACATCGCATTGTCTCATAACCGACTTTTCTTAATGCTGCCGATCCACGCTTGGTAATTGTTCTATTACTACCTATAAATTGCCCTGACTCATAAGGCGGTGTATCTATTCCTGCATAAGCAATAAGCGCCTTACCGCTATGGAATCTACGGACATCACCTATCTCTGCTATTAATTTAGGTGCCAGCACATCACCAACTCCACCCATTTCTCTTACGACAGAATATTCAGGCAAGCTCTTTGCTAGTTCTTGCATTCGTGATAGTATTACTCCTAGAGTTGCATCAATTTCCTTGAGCACTCTAACAGCTTCAGTCACCAGCATTTTGACGGATGGGGTTTCTGAAGAAAGTGTAGGAATACCTTCATGAGCTAGTTCATATATGGCCTTAGCCTTTGTCTGGCTCTGATGGTATTTCTTATCTTTTGCCCACGCAGCATAAGCATCTATAAATTCAGACTCAGAATACTTTGTTATCTCGTCAAAGTGCCAAAACTGCTCGACAAAATCACTTAATTTATCCTTTCTATTTCCCTCGTTCCAGCTCGCTAACATTGTTTTTATTCCAGGCATTGTATAGTCCAGCAAATGTGTCAGTTCATGTAACGATGTAACATGCAATTTCATATAGTGTCGGTATTGCTGACCAAGAAGCTTTAATTCTCCATATATATCTTCAGATACCTTAAATTCCTCCATAGTAAACCAATGTTCAATTCCATAGTTAGCTATTATTCTGGAATCTATTTTGTCAGTTTTAGCTTTTCTCAAACTTTCACTTCTATAAACCTTCATGAGGTATGGGTTAATAACAGTTACAAATATACCCTTTTCCTGCAAATACGTAAGAACCGGAAGATGATAAATCCCTGTAGCCTCCATAACAACCTTCACTTCATCATCAAACTTAAGAATCATTGATGCTAATTCACTTAAATCTTTGTTCTGATGCTCAATGTCAAATGGCTTACACACAATTTCACCATATGGTTTTAACATACACACAGTGCTTTTACCTTTTGCTATATCAATTCCTACGCTAATCATAATTGACCTCCTTAAACTGTAATAATCGCAATTGCTAATAACCACCCACACTTATTACAATCCAGTTTAGTTCGTTACACGAAAGCTCCATTAAGAAGTATCAACCTGCCTAAGCGAATATACATAATAAGGGGTTGGTTGACGGTTTTATTTACGGATGTGATTAATCCAAAAAAGGCCACGCCATACCAACTGCTTCCCCTATTATATAAAAATAAGTGCAGATGCTAGAGTTAATTACTCTCTAACAACTACACTTTTATGGTACTAAAAAAGAAAGGGACAGGCGCCCTTAATACACCTGCCCCGGTAATTATGTGGTGCATAGAACAGCACCGAAGCATAATTTAGAATAGATTATTTGATTTTGCATATAAGACTATTTCTTTAAGTATTTTAGTCTGTATTTTGTTAAATTTTTCCATTATTATCTGGAAGTTATCTTCTGGACTTATATCAAGTAGCTTAATTAAGTACTCAATACTAAGAGTATTATCGCTTATATAATCTGCCGAAGATGTTGTGTATGGTTTTATATTGTTTGGATATGTGATAAACATATCATTCAGCCTTTTATAGAAAGAATCAGGATCTTTCACATCATAAGGAAAGGGATCACGTGATAAACCAAGAAGTAGATTTGCATTGATTCTTATAAATTTGCACATGATAATAAATGTATCCATGCTCATATGACCAGTGGAGCGTATTCGAGATATTGTTTTACTGGATAGCGGAATTACTTTTGATATAGAATTATTGCTAATTCCCATATCGGTTAGCAGGATATCAAATATTTCTGCAAAATAGGCATATTGATACGCAAGTTCACTTTTTTTCAAAGACATAAATATTCTCCTTTGTATATGATTTATGTCTTGAATCGTGCTTATTTCGAATATAATTTATATGATATATGAATTATATTAAAAAAAGTTGGCCAGCCGTGTACCAATTTTGAGACACGAGTGTCCATTTTTTTCATTTTGCTTTCCTTTGTTCATTAATGTATATGTAAATATTTTGAGATTTAATTATTGACACATCGCAAATTGTGAGAATATAATAATTGCTATCGACAATTAAATATAAAGGCGATGACGAAGACAGTAGGATTTCTATTGAAATTAAGAGCGAGCATACGATGGTGTGAGGTATGCAAGAGTAGATGTAATCTGAATATCACTTCTGAGCTGCAAGGCTGAAACCAATGTATATTATTAACATCCAGTAAGCTGCGCCGTTAGTTCACGTGACGAACAGTTTGTTAAAACCGTAGGTATTAATCTTACCAATTCGGGGAGACAGATCGTAATATGGTGGTATTAAGTAAGCAGAGGCTTATCCTATTACGGATATGCCTCTTTATTTTTTGAATAAATCGAAAGGAGTTCTAGAATGCAGATTTTAAAAGAAATAATAACAAAAGATTATCTTAATGACATTAAAGATAATTATTTTGGTGATATGGTTAAAGCTGTTGTTGATATAGATAAAGAATTACTAGGAATAGATGCAGAACTCCATGCTGATATTGAAGAGTTGTTTATAGAGAATGGTTCTAAACAAGAGAATTTGTGGGGGATAAATCTCTATCCAGAAGAGGAAGACTTTATAGAATTTGATTCACTTATTAATATAAGGCCTAGACAAAATAATAAAACTCGTGGTGTGAATGATGAGAACACTAGGAAGAAAATTGTTGAGGTGGTTAATAAATGGGTGAAGTAGAATTTATGCATCGAGAGCTTGCAGCGGGAAAATGGAATGATATGACTTTTTCCAAGCAGATGGCAAATATTGGCAGTGAAGTATCGCGAGCTATTCGTTGGAAATCCAAAGGTAATGCGGAGCGCATGGAAGCATGTGTAGAGAGAGCATTAGAACTGATTGATTTAACGATTGTAAGTTGCCAGTTAAATATTGATAAATCAAAAGGCAGGTTAAGGGAAGTTCTTAGATGTCGTGATGAGATTTGTGATTATTTTTATGGTTACAATGAATATGAAGTAGATGAAATTTTAATGCAAAGATATTTTGATGAATTTGCATATGTAGTATAGAAAGGAGAAAAACTATGTACAATAAGGTTTCTACAGATCTGAATTTCGTACAGAGAGAGAAGAACATCGAGAAGTTCTGGAAAGACAATGATATTTTCAGAAAGAGTATTAAAGAGCGTGAAGGCTGCCCAACATATATGTTTTATGATGGACCACCAACAGCTAATGGTAAGCCACATATCGGACACGTGCTTACACGAGTTATCAAGGATATGATTCCAAGATACCGTACTATGAAGGGCTATATGGTTCCTAGAAAGGCTGGATGGGATACACACGGTCTTCCAGTTGAAATCGAAGTTGAGAAGCTTCTTGGTCTTGATGGCAAGGAGCAGATCGAAGAGTATGGTCTTGAGCCATTCATCGAGAAGTGTAAGGAATCTGTATGGAAATATAAGGGTATGTGGGAGGATTTCTCAGGTACAGTTGGTTTCTGGGCAGATATGGACAATCCATACGTAACATATAATGATGACTTTATCGAGTCAGAGTGGTGGGCTCTTAAGGAAATCTGGAACAAGGATTTATTATATAAGGGATTCAAGATTGTACCTTATTGTCCTCGTTGTGGTACCCCTCTTTCAGCTCAGGAAGTTGCACAGGGTTATAAGGATGTTAAGGAAAGATCAGCAGTAGTTAGATTTAAGTGCGTAGATGAGGATGCTTATATCCTTGCATGGACAACTACACCATGGACACTTCCATCCAACGTAGCACTCTGTATGCATCCAGAGTATGAGTATGTTAAGGTAAAGTCTAATGCTGATGGTAAGGTTTACTACATGGCTCAGGCTCTAGTAGAGAAGATTCTTGGTGAGGATGTTGAAATCCTCGAGACATATAAGGGTAAAGATCTTGAGCACAAGGCATATGAGCCATTATTCCCATATGCTGATGAGATCATAAAGAGACAGAACAAGAAGGCACACTTTGTTACATGTGATGAGTATGTAACACTTACAGATGGTACTGGTGTAGTACATATCGCTCCTGCATTTGGTGAAGACGATGCACAGGTTGGTAGAAACTATGACCTTCCATTCGTACAGTTAGTTGATGGTGCTGGTAACATGATCGGCGAGGGTGCTCCTTGGGAAGGTATGTTTGTTAAGAAGGCAGATATGCCAGTTCTTCAGGCACTTGAAGATGCAGGATTACTTTTCGACGCTCCTAAGTTCGAGCATAGCTATCCTCACTGCTGGAGATGTGATACTCCACTTATCTACTATGCACGTGAGTCTTGGTACATCAAGATGACTGCAGTACAGGATAAGATGATTGCTAATAATAATAAGATCAACTGGATCCCAGAGTCTATCGGTAAGGGTAGATTTGGTGATTGGCTTGAGAACCTTCAGGACTGGGCAATCTCAAGAAACAGATACTGGGGTACTCCACTTAACATCTGGGAGTGTGAGTGTGGTAACTTCCATTCAGTAGGTTCTAGAGCAGAGCTTGCTGAGTTATCAGGTAATCCAGAGAATGCTAAGGTTGAGCTTCATAGACCATACATCGACGAGGTTACATTCCCTTGTCCTAAGTGTGGTAAGACAATGCACCGAGTTCCAGAAGTTATCGACTGCTGGTTTGACTCAGGAGCAATGCCATTTGCTCAGCATCATTATCCATTTGAGAATAAGGAATTATTCGAGCAGCAGTATCCAGCTCAGTTCATTTCTGAGGCTGTTGACCAGACTAGAGGTTGGTTCTATTCATTACTTGCTGAAAGTACATTATTATTCGACTCTCCATGTTATCAGAACGTAATCGTTCTTGGTCATGTTCAGGATGAGCACGGTCAGAAGATGAGTAAGTCTAAGGGTAATGCCGTAGATCCATTTGATGCACTTGAAAAGTTTGGTGCTGATGCTATCAGATGGTACTTCTATATCAACTCAGCTCCATGGCTTCCTAACAGATTCCATGAGGGTGCTGTAGTAGAAGGTCAGAGAAACTTCATGGGTACACTTTGGAATACATATGCATTCTTTGTACTTTATGCTAATATTGATAATTTTGACGCAAGCAAGTATACACTTGATTATGATAAGCTTCCAGTTATGGATAAGTGGTTATTATCTAAGCTTAACTCAGTTGTAGGCGAAGTTGATAACTGTCTTGAGAACTACAAGATTCCAGAAGCTGCTCGTGCACTTCAGAAGTTTGTAGATGAGATGAGTAACTGGTATGTAAGACGTGGTCGTGAGAGATTCTGGGCTAAGGGTATGGAGCAGGATAAGATCAATGCTTATATGACTCTTTACACAGCTCTTGTTACTATTGCTAAGGCTTCAGCTCCTATGATTCCATTCATGGCTGAGGAAATCTATCAGAACCTTGTACGTAGCGTTGATTCATCTGCTAAGGAATCAATCCACCTTTGTGACTTCCCTGCAGTGGATAGCAAGATGGTTGATAAGCAGCTCGAGAGCGATATGGAAGCAGTACTTAAGATTGTAGAGCTTGGTCGTGCAGCAAGAAATGCTTCTAACATCAAGAATCGTCAGCCAATCGGTCAGATGATTGTTAAGGCTGATAACAAGCTTAATGAGTTCTATCAGGAGATCATCGAAGAAGAGCTTAATGTTAAGGCTGTTAAGTTTGAGGATGATGTAAGAGAGTTCACTTCATATACATTTAAGCCACAGCTTAAGACAGTAGGCCCTAAGTATGGTAAGCAGCTTGGTGGTATCCAGAAGTATCTTGCTTCTGTTGATGGCAACAGCGCTATGGATCAGTTAAATGCTGAAGGCGCAATCAAGTTTGATGTTGATGGAGTAGCTATTGAGCTTACAAAGGACGATTTACTTATCACTATGGCTCAGAAGGAAGGCTTCGCTTCTCAGGCTGATGGCGGTGTAACAGTAGTACTTGACACTAACCTTTCAGAGGAGCTTATCGAGGAAGGCTTTGCAGCAGAGGTTATCTCTAAGATTCAGACAATGCGTAAGGATTCAGGCTTCGAGGTTATGGATCATATCACAGTATCACTTAGTGGTAACGACAAGATTGCTGACATCGTTATGAAGAACAAAGAGCAGATAGCTACAAAGGTTCTTGCTGATGACATCGTAACAGGTGAGGCATTCGAGATCTCTAAGGAGTGGAATGTAAACGGCGAGAAGGTTACTATCGCAGTTAAGAAGAACTAATATAGTAATATAAATATAAGAGGCGGCTTTATAGAGAGCCGTCTCTTTTATCATATTAATGCACGTTCACGGATATAATGTGGAGATTTTACTGGTGCAAACTTCCATAGTGAGAATATAATATAATTAGTTACATATATTGTTATCGGTAACGTATAGTTAAGATATGGAGATTAATATGGCAGTTCAATTAGTAACTTGTAAAAAGTGTAAAAAGGTATTTGATTATGAGAGTACAGATGGAATATGTCCTAGATGTGCAAGGTTTTATTCTAAAACTACGTACAACGAGGATGAGGCTTTTTTGACCAATATTCTATCTTCTTCCAATGAAGCTAACTGTTCTTATCATAGTGCAGATAGTCATATAGGGCATAATGAAGGCTTACACAAGGCAGATAGTCACGCTAATAATAATTTAGCAAATGCAAACAAAAAGAATAATACTGCGGCAGGCATTATAATTTTTATCATAATTATTTTGTCTGCGATATTTAGTTCGTTTGAATAAAAACAATATGTGCAAAGTGCACAAAAGAATTAAAAAACTTTACTTTTTCATTGGAATAGTGTACAATGATATAGTTGTTTGAAGAACAAGAAAAAATATACAGACGGAGGGATTTATAATGCCTAAGAAGACAACATCCTCTGGTGCAACAATCAGAGATTCGTTTGACAAAGAATTATTTAAGAGAAGTGTACTTTACAACATAAAGACACTTTACAGAAAGACTATTGAGGAAGCTACACCTCAGCAGATTTTCCAGGCTGTAAGTTATGCAGTTAAGGATCAGGTTGTAGATATGTGGCTTGAGACTCAGAAGGCATATGAAAAGAAAGATCCTAAGACAGTTTATTACCTTTCAATGGAGTT
>DCHQ01000074.1:16026-17120 GCA_002314855.1 Lachnospiraceae bacterium UBA1748 | reverse complement strand
TTAATGGGTAGAGCTCTTGGTAATATGATGATTAATATGAAGGCATATAAGCCAGTAGCAGAAGCGCTTGATGAGCTTGGTCTTGATGTTAATGTTATTGAGGATCAGGAGCCAGACGCAGCTCTTGGTAACGGTGGTCTTGGTAGACTTGCCGCTTGTTTCCTTGATTCACTTGCAACTCTTGGCTACAGCGCTTATGGATGCGGTATTCGTTATAGATATGGTATGTTCAAGCAGAAGATTCGTGATGGATATCAGATAGAGGCTCCAGATCACTGGCTCGAGAATGGTAATCCATTTGAGCTTCGTCGTCCAGAGTATGCCAAGGAAGTTAAGTTTGGCGGATATGTAAGCTGCAGAACAGATGAGAATGGTAGAAACAACTATTTCCAGGAAGGTTATCAGGTTGTTAAGGCTATTCCTTATGATATGCCAATCGTTGGTTACGGCAACAGCATCGTTAACACACTTCGTATTTGGGATGCTGAGCCAGTAGATGTATTTAGACTTGATTCATTTGATAAGGGTGATTACCAGAAGGCTGTTGAGCAGGAGAATCTTGCTCGTAATATCGTTGAGGTTCTTTATCCTAACGATAATCACTATGCTGGTAAGGAGCTTAGACTTAAGCAGCAGTACTTCTTTATTTCAGCATCTGTACAGGAAGCTATTGCTAAGTACATGAGAAATCATGATGATATTAAGAAGTTCCATGAGAAGGTTACATTCCAGCTCAATGATACACATCCAACAGTTGCAGTAGCAGAGCTTATGCGTATCCTCATGGATGAGTATTATCTTACATGGGATGAGGCATGGGAAGTTACTACTAAGACATGTGCTTATACTAACCATACAATTATGTCAGAGGCACTTGAGAAGTGGCCAATCGAGTTATTCTCTAGATTACTTCCACGTGTATATCAGATTATTGAAGAGATTAATAGAAGATTCATCATCGATATCGAAGCTAAGTATCCTGGCAATCAGGAGAAGGTTCGTAAGATGGCAATCATCTATGATGGACAGGTTAAGATGGCTCACCTTGCAATCGCTGCTGGTTACTCAGTAAACGGTGTTGCAAGACTTCATAC
>DCHQ01000074.1:15688-16016 GCA_002314855.1 Lachnospiraceae bacterium UBA1748 | reverse complement strand
AGAGATTCTTAAGAATCAGGAACTTAAGGACTTCTACGAGATGTTCCCAGATAAGTTCAATAACAAGACTAACGGTATCACACAGCGTAGATTCTTACTTCACGGTAATCAGCTTCTTGCTGACTGGGTAACAGATCACATCGGTGATGACTGGATTACTAACCTTTCAAAGATTAGCAAGCTTAAGGTTTATGCTAATGATGAGAAGGCTCAGCAGGAATTCATGAATATCAAGTACCAGAACAAGGTTCGTCTTGCAGAGTATATCAAGGAGCACAATGGTATTGAGGTTAATCCAAGATCTATCTTTGATGTACAGGTTAAGAGA
>DCHQ01000074.1:0-15661 GCA_002314855.1 Lachnospiraceae bacterium UBA1748 | reverse complement strand
AAGAGACAGCTTCTTAACATTTTACATGTTATGCACCTTTACAATCAGCTCAAGGATAATCCTGGTATGGACTTCTATCCAAGAACATTTATCTTTGGTGCTAAAGCAGCTGCTGGTTATATGAATGCAAAGCTTACAATCAAGCTTATCAATTCAGTAGCTGATGTTATTAACAATGATTCATCAATTGGTGGAAAGATTAAGGTTGTATTTATCGAGGACTACCGTGTATCTAACGCAGAGATGATTTTCGCAGCAGCTGATGTATCTGAGCAGATTTCTACAGCTTCTAAGGAAGCATCTGGTACAGGTAACATGAAGTTCATGCTTAACGGTGCTGTTACAATCGGTACAATGGATGGTGCTAATGTTGAAATCGTTGAGGAAGTTGGCGAGGAGAATGCATTTATCTTCGGACTTTCATCTGATGAGGTTATTAGATACGAGAACTACGGTGGATACAATCCAATGGAGATTTTCAACAACGATCCAGATGTTCGTAGAGTGCTTATGCAGTTAATTAATGGTACATATGCTCCTGGTGATCCAGACTTATTTAGACCACTTTATAACTCATTACTTAATACAATATCAACATCTAAGGCTGATACTTACTTTATCCTTAAGGACTTCAGAAGCTACGCTGATGCTCAGAAGAGAGTAGAGGAAGCTTATAAGGATGAAGCTGGCTGGGCTAAGAAGGCTATTCTTAATACAGCTCACTGTGGTAAGTTCACTTCAGATAGAACTATTAAGGAATATGTTGATGATATCTGGCACTTAGACAAGGTGACTATCAGAAGAAAATAGTGTGCAGAATGCACATAGATGTGAATAGTTACTAAATATTTTGAACAAAATAAAGATTTTTTAAGATACAGTATAGAAATTGCGGTTTCTATACTGTATTTTTTCGTGAAACCCTTTAATTATAAGGTTTTGTTGTGTTACAATGAACGATATTATTTAATAATATTACAATACACAATTTGGCATGAGCCGAAAGGAGCAGCATATGATTAACTTGTATGAAGGTGGAGCCTATCTTGTTAATGGTACAGAGCTTATAGCTGATAGTAATGATGCTGTAGCTGCTGTAAAGGCAAAGACAGGTAAAGATGTAACAAAGGAAGAGGCTAAGAAAAGCACTATAGCTTATGGAATCCTTGAGTCCCATAATACTTCAGGTAATATGGATAAGCTTAAGATTAAGTTTGATAAGCTTACATCTCATGATATTACTTTCGTAGGTATCATTCAGACAGCCAGAGCTTCAGGACTTAAGAAGTTCCCTATTCCTTATGTTCTTACAAACTGCCACAACTCACTTTGTGCAGTAGGTGGAACTATTAATGAGGATGACCACATGTTTGGTCTTACATGCGCTAAGAAGTACGGCGGAATTTATGTACCACCTCATCAGGCAGTTATTCATCAGTTTGCAAGAGAAATGCTTGCAGGTGGCGGTCGTATGATTCTTGGTTCTGACTCACATACACGTTATGGTGCCCTTGGTACTATGGCTATGGGTGAGGGTGGTCCAGAGCTCGTTAAGCAGCTTCTTAATCAGACATACGATATCAACATGCCAGGCGTTGTTGCAGTATATATGACAGGTGAGCCAATGAAGGGAGTTGGTCCTCAGGACGTTGCTCTTGCTATTATCGGTGCAGTATTTAAGAATGGATATGTTAAGAATAAGGTAATGGAGTTTGTTGGACCTGGTGTTAAGAACTTATCAGCAGACTTTAGAATTGGCGTAGATGTTATGACTACAGAGACAACATGTCTTTCATCTATCTGGGCTACAGATGAGAATATCAAGGAGTTCTACGATATTCATAAGCGTCCAGAGGATTACAAGGAACTTAATCCTGGTCAGGTAGCATTCTATGATGGCGTAATCGAAGTTGATCTTTCTAAGATTAAGCCAATGATTGCTATGCCATTCCACCCATCTAATACATATACAATTGATGAGGTTAATGCTAACCTTGAAGATATTCTTCACGAGACAGAGAAGCGTGCTCTTGTATCACTTGATGGAGCCGTTGATTATAAGCTTACAGATAAGATTAGAAATGGTAAGTTCTATGTAGAGCAGGGTGTTATCGCTGGTTGTGCTGGTGGTGGATTTGAAAATATCTGTGCAGCAGCTGATATCTTAAATGGTGCTTCAATTGGACCAGATGAGTTTACACTCAATGTTTATCCAGCTTCTATGCCAGTATATATGGAACTTATTAAGAATGGTGCAGCAGCTAAGATCATGCAGACAGGTGCTATCATGAAGACAGCATTCTGTGGACCATGTTTCGGTGCTGGTGATACACCTGCTAATAATGCATTTTCTATCAGACACTCTACACGTAACTTCCCTAACAGAGAGGGTTCTAAGCTTCAGAGTGGTCAGATTTCATCAGTTGCTCTTATGGATGCTAGATCAATTGCAGCTACTGCAGCTAACAAGGGTTACCTTACACCAGCTACAGAGGTTCCAGAGAAGATTGGTCAGTACAAGTATTCATTTGACTCTACAATCTACGCTAACAGAGTATTCGATTCTAAGGGCGTAGCTGATGATTCAGTAGAGATTAAGTTTGGTCCTAACATTAAGGACTGGCCAGCAATGTCAGCACTTCCTGAGAATATGCTTCTCAAGGTTGTATCTGAGATTCATGATCCAGTTACTACAACAGATGAGCTTATTCCTTCAGGTGAGACTTCATCATATAGATCTAATCCACTTGGTCTTGCTGAGTTCACATTATCAAGAAAGGATCCTGAGTACGTAGGACGTGCTAAGGAAATCCAGAAGGCTCAGAAGAATATTGAGGCTGGACAGTGTCCTGTCGAGGTAGTACCTGAGATTAAGGTCATCATGGATGTAGTTAAGGCTAACTTCGAAGGTGTATCAACAAAGACTAATGTAGGTATTGGTTCTACAATCTTTGCTGTTAAGCCAGGTGATGGTTCAGCCAGAGAGCAGGCTGCTTCTTGCCAGAAGGTACTTGGTGGATGGGCTAACATTGCCAATGAGTATGCTACTAAGAGATATCGTTCTAACCTTATCAATTGGGGTATGCTTCCATTCATCATCCCAGAGGGAGAGCTTCCATTCAAGAATCTTGATTATATCTTTGTTCCTGGTATCAAGAAGGCTGTTGAAGAGAAGGCTTCTGAGATTAAGGCTTATGTAATCAAGGACGGCGCTGCTAAGGAGTTCACAATGACTCTTGGAGAGCTTACAGATGAAGAGCGTCAGATTATCCTTAAGGGATGTCTCATCAACTACAACAGAGTTGACTAATTAAGACATATTTAAAGGAGTGGTATAAAGTGCCACTCCTTTTTTTTATTCCAAAAATATGTTCTGTGTTGACTTTTGCTTTTTTCAATGATATAGTTCTTTTCAAGTCAAGGCTACAGTTAGACTGACTGATTTCAAAATTATAAGTTGCTTTTTCTAAGCAGCATTATCCCTTAAAAAAATTTAATACTTGGACTTTTATTGAATGCTATTTGTTTTTGGGCGTGCCGTTAGGGACGTCGATGTTTTTATGTTTTGTTTTTCGTGTTTTTAAGAGGTTGGCTTATGAAATTGGTCTATTTTTGTTTAGTTGGAATACTGGGAATAGCAGTCATTATTGATTGTCAAACCTTTAAAATTCCCAATGCCTTGATAGTAGGTGCACTTGTAGGAGGCTTCGTAGTTAAGGGAACGAACGCCATTCTTACAGGTGACCTACTCATAATGGCTGATATGTTTATTGCAATATTGCTAACGATGATAATTCTAATTCCGCTCTATGTTTTTAAAGCGCTTGGAGCGGGAGACATCAAGCTTTTTATAGTCATATCGGCATACACATCGATGAAAGAGTCTTTATATATATGTCTTTTATCACTTTGTATCGGTGCGACTATTGGACTAATTAAGATTCTATCAACGCGCTCGAAAATTTTTTCATTTCACAGGATTCATTACAGTATTCCTATTTTTCTAGCGACGTTGATTTCGATTATGCAATAAGAGAGGAGGACTAAGATGAACAAGAAAATTCTGGCTATTTGTGATAGTGAAGAAAAATATCTTTATAAACTTCAGGAAATACTGGAAGAAAGAGATTCATTTCCTTTTGAAGTAGCTATATATACAGATATTGATGCTCTAAATAAAAGCATTAATCATGGCAGGGTAGATGTCCTTCTTATTAGCGACACCTTGGTGGACAGAATAGACATTGATAAAACCAATCAGACTTTTACTTTACTGGTAGTACTTTTAGATTCAGGGTCTGGTATTCGTTCCCCCGGACCAGGTATCTTTAAGTATCAATCTGGAGAAATGCTAAGAAAAGATATTCTTAGGGTTTATTCAGAATATATATCAGAAAATGAAGATAATAGGCCTTTTGGTGGTTCGACACTTATCAGCAGGTCAAGGGATACCATGTTGATAGGGATATTCTCCCCGATAGGCCGTTGTCTTCAAACATCATTTGCTGTGCTTCTCGGAAAGCAGCTTAGCAAGGATGGTCCCACTCTCTATCTTAATTTTGAACCATTTGCAGGTCTTAGCAAAACACTTGGATGTGAAAGTGATAAAGATTTGACAGACCTTGTTTACTATCTTCGAAATGGTTCTGACAGACTTATATATAAGCTGGAAAGCATGGTATGTCGATTAGGAAGTCTTGATTATATAGCACCAGCTACATCGTTCGTTGATTTATGCATGGTCGAAGAAGCTGATTGGCTCACACTTATAAATACGCTTAAGAGGGAAAGTAATTATAAATATATAATACTTGATTTATCAGAAATGGTTACAGGACTACTTAGTGTATTAAGGCAATGTCAACTTATTTATACAATCACAAGAATAGATAGTAGAGCCAAAGCTAAGATTGAGCAGTATGAAGGGCTTCTTCGTGATATGGAATATGATGACATCATTGATAAAACAAAAAAGAAGGAGTTTCCAATTTTCAAGAATTTGCCTGATGATATACAGAATCTGGAATACAGTGAGCTGGCAGTTTATATTCAAAAAATTGTAGAGGATGATTTTGACCATGGAGTATGAAGAAGTAAAGAAACTGCTTCGGCAGCAGGTAATTGATAATATCGACTTATCACGCGATATGGAAGATGTCGAAATACAGGAGCTTATAGATAGATGCATACTTAATGAGGCCAGAAGATACAGACTGTCGCTAGATGAAAAAACAAGAATGTCTAGAGAAATATTCTATTCGATTAGACGATTAGATATTCTTGAGGAGCTTACAGAGGATCCATCTGTTACTGAGATTATGATTAATGGTCCTGACAATATATTTATTGAAAGGGCAGGTCGCATTATTAGATGGGAAAAAAACTTCGAAAGTAAGGATAAGCTTGATGACATTATTCAGCAGATAGTTGCTGCCTGTAATAGAACAGTCAATGAAAGCTCTCCTATTGTTGATGCCAGGCTACGCGGAGGAGAGAGAGTCAATGTTGTACTGGCACCGGTTGCACTTAACGGTCCAATAGTTACAATAAGGCGATTTCCAGACAAACCAATAAGCATGGATGACTTAATGCGTTTTGGAGCTATATCTGATGAAGTCGTTACTTTTTTAAAAAGTCTTGTTGAAGCCAAGTACAACATAATAATTTCAGGTGGTACTGGTTCTGGCAAGACAACTTTCTTAAATGCTCTCAGTAATTTTATTCCCAAGGATGAGAGACTAATAACGATTGAGGACTCCGCCGAACTACAGATACTCGGCGTTGAAAATCTGGTACGACTGGAAACGCGTAATGCCAATGTGGAGGGCTGTAAGGAGATTACAATAAGAGACCTTATTAAGTCATCACTTCGAATGAGACCGGACCGTATCATAGTTGGTGAGGTACGAGGAGGAGAAGCTCTTGATATGATTTCTGCGATGAATACTGGGCATGATGGTTCACTTAGTACAGGACATGCCAATTCAGCCAGAGATATGCTTTCGAGACTTGAGACCATGATACTTATGGCTATGGATCTTCCTCTAAGTGCCATAAGGGGACAGTTGTCCAGTGGTATTGATATTATAGTGCATCTTGGCAGACTGCGTGATAAGTCAAGAAAAGTACTACAGGTAGCAGAGGTACTAGGTATGGAGAATGATGAAATACAGTTAAATATGCTATATGAATTCCAGGAAGAGGGCGAAGAGAATGGCAGAATTAAAGGAAGGCTTGTCTCAAAAGGTCAGCTTAAAAGCGATATTAAGCTTAGGGCAGCAGGCAAGTAATATTGATTATTCTATTTACAGATTATCAATCAAAGAGTTTATTTTATACGGACTTGAGAGCTTTGGAATAGTAGGTCTTATTGCATATGTATTCTATAGATCTGCCGTGGCCTTTATACTACTTAGTCCCCTCAGTATTTTGTATATGCAGCAAAAAAGAAAAGAACTTCGTGATAAACGTTACCTGACCCTTGGATTACAGTTTAGGGAGCTGATGAATTCTATGATAGCTAGTCTACAGGCTGGTTATTCCATTGAAAATTCTTTTGTTCATTCGCATAGTGATATGTCACTTCTTTTTGGAAAAAATTCTTATATATCTTTGGAAACGGCAATCATCATAAAAGGTATGCGAAATAATGGCAATGTCGAGGATCTCCTTATGGATTTTGGTATTAGAAGTCATGAAGATGATATCAAGGATTTTGCGGAAATGTTCAGGATAGCCAAACGAAGTGGTGGTGATTTGCCAAAAATGATTAAGCAGACTGCAGATATCATAAGTGAAAAGATGGATGTGAGAAGGCGTATCGCCACTATAATATCAGCCAAGAAAATGGAACAAAGTGTCATGAATCTCGTGCCATTTGGAATTATTTTATATATTGATTTTTCCTCGCCAGGTTTTTTTGATGCTTTGTATCACAACATTGCAGGAATAGTGATTATGACAATGCTTCTTGGAATATATCTTGTGGCTTATATGATGGCTAAAAAAATAACAGACATCAAGGTGTAGTTTATGAATGAAATAGTGATTTATATTTGCATAGCTTTATTGGTTATCTCAGTGATACTGATGATTGTTTCATGCAAAGAAGTTGTACCTGAGGATATAGACTATGCTTTCTATACATTACCTTTTTATAAAATAGGACGCTTGATATACAAGAAGATATTCGAAGAACGCGATGGTCAGGGTGCTTATTATCAAAAGCTATATGACTCCATACATACACTTAACCCTGCGGGAAAAACGAGTGATGAACTTGCCAGTTTTTTTATTAAAAAGATAGGACTTTCACTATTAATTATTTTTGTAGGATTATTGTTTGTTTTGGCTTTTGATTACACAGGAAAGAAAGAGTATTTGCTAGTTGATGGTAAAGTTGAAAGGCCTGATCCAGGTTCTAGAAACAATAGAATTCTGGCCACCATTGATATAGATGGTGAAGAGCCAATAGAGAACTATGAGCTTGAGATTGCCAGTAGGCAGTATACAAAGGAGCAACTCGATACAATGCTTCCGGAATTTATTACTGCACTCGAGAGGGATTTTCTAGGAAAGAATAAAAGTGTTGATTTCATTAATAGTGATGTATGTATAAGCCAGTCGATTGAAGGCTATCCGTTTTCAGTGAATTACAAATGGGACAATAAGGAGGTCATTAACAGAAGGGGAGAGCTTATGGAGGATATCCCTGATGAAGGAGTAATAGTGTCGTTTGATGCTACGATTACTTATTTGGATTATTCGTGGATTCATACTTTCTCAGTTCATGTGTTTCCTAAAGAACTTACAAGAAGTGAGTATATACGTGGCCGAATAGAAGAAGCTATTAATATTAAGGATATTGATACAGCTACCAAGGAATATATGGAGCTACCAAGTGATATAGATGGAGTCACAGTGGTATGGACAGAGGAAAAGGAAGAGCACTTATTTATACTAGTCATATTAATAATAGCTAGTTCAATAGGCATTTTTGCTGGTCAGGACAAGGATCTTGGTAAAAGGGTTGAAGAACGTGATGAACAAATGCTTGAGGATTATACAGAAATTGTCAGTAAACTGACACTACTTATTGGAGCAGGAATGACTGTCAGAGGTGCCTTTCGTAAGGTGGCTCTTGATTATAAAGCCAAAAAAGATACTGGTGGCCCAATAAGATATGCCTATGAAGAAATGCTTTTTACAATTCACGAGATGGACAGTGGTGTCGAAGAAACCGTATGTTATAGCCATTTTTCGAGTAGAGCCAGAGTACAAAAGTATGTGAAGCTAGTATCTCTTCTAGATCAGAATCTTAAGTTAGGAGTTGGAACCATGTTAATAACTCTTCGAGAGGAAACAAGAGATGCCTTTGAAGATAGAAAAAATCTTATCGAAAAGAAGAGTGAGGAGGCTGGAACAAAGTTGCTAGTTCCAATGATATTAATGCTTGTAGTAGTTGTTGTAGTAATAATGGTTCCAGCTTTTATGAGTATGTGAAAGGAGGTGGGAAAAATGAAGAGTCTTACAAATATGTTTAAGAGTTTTTTAGTAGAAGAAGACGGAATGGGAACCGTAGAAATCATTCTTATTATTGTTGTCTTGGTCGGTCTAGTTATCATTTTTAAATCTCAGATAACAGATATAGTTAATACGTTGTTCGATGGTATAACTAACAAGACAGCGCAGATTACCAATTAATTTATATGAATATCAGTTTAGAAGCAAAAAAGAATAATAGTATTATTGAATGTTTTATCAAAGGTGAAGTGTCAGGTGCTATAAGTGTATATTTATGTCTTTTATTTGGAGTAATAGTATCTTTGATACTTGTTATGTATGAGGCTGCCAATTATAGCGCCATGATGCTTCATGTAGAATGTGCAACAGACTCCGCAATGGATTCATGTCTTGCAGAATACAATGCTAACCTTCTTAGTAGATATGGTCTTTTATTTGTCGATTCAAGCTACGGCGAATCCGATGGAAGCGTTGACAATGTTTGTAATCATATCGAACAATACATGGCTGAAAATCTGGACACCAATCAAAACGTTGTACTTGCTAGTAGTAAGGACTTATTTGGTGCAGACATATACCGAGTAGACATTCTTAAAACTAGCAGAGCGACTGATGAAGACGGAGCAGTTTTTAGATATATGGCGGTTTCTTATATGCTTGAATATTATGGCATTGCTTATGCCAATGAGTTAATAGATGCATACGAAACATCAAGCAGTACAGGTCTTTTTGGTGATATCTCCGATGATGACAACATCGAAAATATGGCTAACCAGGCGTTTTCGGACCTTGGAAACTTCTCTCTTAGCGATGAGAAAAAGGAAGAGTACGGAATAGAAGGGGATATAGAATATGAACACCCTGAACAGGCTGTGCAGGCATCAAGAAGTAAAGGGATTCTTTCCACGGTGTGCAAAAAGGACGTATCAAATAAGGTCATAGATTTATCGACATACGCTTCTCATAGAAGTAATACACTTGGAGATGGTATGTATAACAGATGGGATAGCAGGAATGAACTGATTAGTAATGTATTATTCAACAATTATGTTGTTCTCATGACTGGCAATTATGTGGAGCCCCATGAAAATTCACCGCTTGATTATGAACTTGAGTATGTTATAGCAGGCAAGACTGGTGATTTGGATAATTTAAAGTATGTAACAACCAGACTCTTACTTATAAGAGGTGTTGCTAATGCCAGTTATTTTGCAACTGATTCTACGCTTCGAGATGAAACAGAAGCGGCAGCGACGGGACTTTCATTATTATGCGGTATTCCAGAACTTGAGAAACTTTTTTATGGTGCGTTGTCAGCAGCATGGATATATGCAGAGAGTACAGTGGACGTTCGTAGACTTTTAGATGGAAAAAAGGTGTCTTTGATTACAAATAGTCAGGAATGGGATACCAGTCTAGAAAAGGTTATGGGCGGAAGCTTTGAAAACGAGGACAATGACAAAGACTATACTTTACCAACTGCCCTTTCTTACAAAGATTATCTTGGTATGCTGCTACTATTTACTGATAACAAATCTAAGACATTTCGAATGATGGATGTTGTAGAAATGAATATGAGATATTCGTACGGTCAGGAATCTTTTAGAATTGACAACTGTATGGCTGCTTTTGAAATACAGGCTCTCGTGGAATGCAGTAATGGATATTGCGTTCTGGTAAAAAAGGATTTTGGATACAGATAGTCTTCAAACAGAATATATAACATAATAGACAGATTACTCATAAGGCGTATCTTACTGTCTTCATATTAAATTAAAAGGCACTTCCCATATCAAAGGCATTCGCCGGTTCTATTCAGGAGATACGCCTTATTAGTAATCTGTCTATATTTAGGAAGCATTATGATAATAGAAATAATCCGTTTTGTCCGATTAATAAAAAAAGATGTAGCCTACAAGTTAATAAACGCAAGCTTAACATTGGAGGCAGCGATAGCGTTTCCCATATTTATATTTGCAGTAATAAATCTTTTATCAGTGCTAGAGGTAATAAGAGCCAACAGTGACATAGAGACTTGTCTTCATAAGATAGGTAAGGAGGTTGCACTCTATGCGGTTGCAGAAGATATGGTCAATGATTATGTTGGACTTAAGGGTGTTACCTCTGATGTATGTGCGACAATGCTTGCCGATGGTTATAGTGCGTCTAGAATGAGTGAAGATTATTCCAGTAGTTATGGACACAGTATGGATGTAATTCCTACAGGTATAACACCAGCAAATTTTGCACTTAGTAAGGCAGTGGTAGATGAAAGCATAGTAGACATAAGCGTGTTGTATCAGGTTGAGCCCATATATAACATATTTAATATTCGGGGATATCTTTTATCCAATCGATGTTATATGCATATGTGGACGGGGTATGATGGTAAAGGAGTTAGCGGATCTGGTTCATCAGATCAAAAGGTGTTTGTTACAGAAAATGGAACTGTATATCATCTTACAACTAGCTGCTCGTATCTGGATTTAAGCATTAGTGGTGTTCAGGCTAGTGGCCTTAGTGAAATGAGGAATCAAAGTGGAGCCATTTATTCTGCGTGTGAAACCTGTAAACCTTCTACTACTGATTCGTCAACAACTCTATTATTTATTACTGATTATGGTGATAGATATCATAATTCTTTATCCTGCAGTGGCCTTAAAAGAACCATTAATGAAATGAGCAAGCAGGAAGCAATAGAAAAAGGGCTTGGATCTTGTTCAAAGTGCGGAGGTGAAGACAATTGATGCTTATTCATATTCTATTTTTATCTATATGTATATATTTATCAATTCAGGATATCAGAAAGAAAGTAGTCCCTGTATGGATGTTATTAGTTCTAGTCATAATTGCTGTAGTTGGTGAGTATATGACTAGTGGGGCCATCAGTCGTCATGCATTGTTAGGTATTTGCCCTGGTATTTTTATGATAGTTTCAGGAAAAGTAACCGGTCAGATAGGGGTAGGCGATGGGCTACTTGTTTCGGCGATAGGAATATTAATAGGTTTATATATGAGCTTATATATGATAATGTTCGCATTCTTAATGGCACTGTGTTTTTTTGGTTTTATTAGATTTTATAGGAGAGCCCAGAGTAAAACTATTCCTTTTATACCATTTATATCAGTGTCTTTTTTTATTGTTCTTTTATTAAAATAATATATTTACCTTGGATATAAGTGGAGGGAAATTTGAAAACCAATGGATACACAACGATAGAAGCTACTATCATAATCCCTATGACAATTCTTATTATCATGCTATTAGTGTGGTTAGGTGTATTTTTCTTTAACAAAAATATAATGGCTCATGCTGCCAGTAGAGCAGCTATTATGGGAGGTCAACATCCTGAGCTTAGCAATGATGATTTGGTAGAGTATGTCACTCTTACAGCCGAAGATATTATGAAAAACAAACTTCTATTCATGGAAGATCCAGTAATAGAGGTTACAGTCAATTACATGGATATAGTTGTGCATATATCAGGCGATATGAGGCTTCCAGACAGTACACGTATGGGTGGAATATACACTGAAAAAATATGGGAAATAGATTTAACGGAAAAGGGCGCCAGACTGGATCCGTCCATATTTGTACGTACTATAGGAAGGGTGCGTAATGGTCTTTCTGAAAATAGAGTAAGTGCTAGTGAATAAATTTGAGAATATATGAAAAGGAGAAAAAGTATGAATTGTCCAGAGGTAAGTTATAGAAGAGGGCTTGAACATAATTATATAGTTATAAAAAGTGATAATCTTGGAGATTTTCAAACCAGAATGCTTCTTGAAAATGACATACCAGGTTTATTAAAGCTACAGATTAAGAATAATAATAATGAGTATGAGTATTGCTATGAAATAAGCTCTTTGCAACCTATTAGCCGTATATATGAGCATAGGGAAATAGGGTATCAGAATCTGACAGTAATATTACGGAATATTTCTGAGGCAGTTAAAAGCACTCGTCAGTATCTTCTTGATAATGATGGCTTACTTATTATTCCTGAATTCATATACGCCGATGTGGAGTCGCTATCTATAAAACTTATCCATTATCCGTTATCCAGTAGCAATGTTAAGGAGTCATACAAGCTTTTGGCAGAGTTTTTCCTAGATAGAATAGATCACCAGGATAACAGAGCGGTAATGCTTGCATATGATTTATTTAAGATAATAAAATCAGATTCTTTTGTTATATCTGAGATTGATAAGCTTATAGATTCAGTAGATAACAGTTCTGATTCCTCTACAATTGTAGGTAAAGACATACAAAATAATATGCAACTTAGTCAGGATATATTTATTAGTCAGACCATTGATAAAGAGGTTCCTGAAAAAGCTACCGAGAAGAAGAAATCATTTTTTGGCATGCTTCGAAGTGGCAAAAAAAGTAACAAAAATAGTATGTATGATAATGAGAATCATACATTCAATTCTGATACTACCCCGAGGTATGACGAATTGCAGCCAGCTTATGAGGAGGAAGTTTCTAATAATGTATTAACTAAGGATGACGAGTGCGAAGTGTATGGAAAAACTGTTCTTTTGAGTTCTGGCAATTTTTCTGCCTCAAAAAATCCTAGACTAGTTAGTAAGGATGGAAAGAAGGAATATTCTCTTGAAAAGCTTCCAGTTACAATAGGCAAGACAAAAGACGTTGTTGATATTGTTTTAAAAGATGGAACTGTAAGTCGAATGCATGCCAGTATATTTTTGGATGATACTGGAAGGATAAGTATTCGTGATTTGTCTTCAAGTAATGGAACATATGTTAATGGTGTATCAGTTGATGATATTCCGATGCCTTTAGAAGCTGAGGACGAGATTATGTTTGGAAGGGTAAAGCTTGATTATTTTGAGTAAAAATTAATAAAGTTAAAATGCGTAAAAGTGGCTAGAAATCAAGGAATATGATAAAATATTCCAGTAGATATGAAAGGAATTATTCCATGAAAATAGTCATTTTAGAAAGAAATACAGTTGGTACGGATGTTGATGTCAGCTGTTTCGAACAATTAGGTAAGGTTGTGGCATATCCTATTACAGCGCCTGATCAGGTGGCCAGTAGAGTAGAGGATGCGGATATTATTATTGCTAATAAATCTCCGCTCAACCCAACAACATTAGCTAATGCGAAAAATGTAAAAATGATAGCCGAATTTGCAACAGGCTATGACAATATTGATATTGCATATTGCAAGGAGCGAGGCATACGAGTAGCCAATGTTAGTGGATATTCTACCCCAGCAGTTGTGCAGCATACATTTGCACTTGCGTTTTATGTTCTTGAGCATCTTGCTTATTATGATAATTATGTAAAAAGTGGTGCTTATGGTGCGCAACCAGGATTCTCCAATTTTGATATTCCCTTTACTGAGCTAGAGGGTAAGACTTGGGGAATTATAGGTCTTGGAAATATAGGCCGTGGTGTTGCTAAGGTTGCAGAGTCATTTGGGTGTAATGTCATTTACTATTCGGCCAGTGGTAAGAATAATTCAAGCGAATATAAACAGGCCACACTCGATGAACTTCTAGAAAAGTCAGACTTTATTAGCTGTCATTGTCCACTTAATGATAAAACTAAATATCTGATTGATAGCAGTGCATTTAATATAATGAAGAAAACAGCAATTCTTATAAATGTTGCCAGAGGTGCAGTAGTTAATAACAGTGATTTGTATGATGCTCTTGTTGAAGGCAAGATTGCTGGAGCAGGGCTTGATGTAGTAGATGGTGAGCCTATACTTCCAGATAATCCATTAGGAAAGTTCACTGATTCTAATAGGCTTATTATTACTCCTCATATGGCATGGGCAAGTACAGAGGCGAGAAATCGCTGTGTTCAGGAGGCCTATAAGAATGTTGAAGCCTTTCTTAATGGACAGGAAAGAAATGTAATAGTGTAATCAATCGTGTATAACACGTTTTTGGAGGAACGAAAATGATATCACAAGAATTTAAAGAAATGACAAAAGCCCCTTCTGTAATTAGAGCATTATCAGTGTATGCTACTGAGAGAGGCAAAGAAATTGGGTATGAGAATGTTTTTGATTACAGTCTTGGTAATCCATCAGTACCAGTACCTCGCGAACTTACTGATGCTATGATAGAACTTCTTCAGACCAAGAGTTCATCATATTTACATGGATATAGTCCTAACCCTGGTAATCCAGAGGCAAGACAGGCAACAGCAGATTATCTTCGTGAGAAATATGGTCTTCCATATACTATGGAGCATATCTTTATGACAAGTGGTGCTGCTGGAGCTATTGCACATGCAGTTAGATGTGTCACTAAGCCAGGTGATGAAGTGCTTACATTTGCGCCTTACTTTCCAGAGTACAATCCTTATATCAATAAGTCAGGTGCAGTACTTAAGATTGTTCCAGCAGATACATCATCTTTCCAGATTAATTTCGATAAGTTTGAAGAGATGTTAAATCCTAACGTTCATGCAGTACTTATTAATACTCCTAACAATCCTTCAGGTATTGTTTATTCAACAGAGACTATTAAGAAGCTGGCTAGCGTACTTGAAAAGAAGCAGGAAGAATATGGACATGAGATATTTATTCTTTCTGATGAACCATACAGAGAGATTATATTTGATGGAGTAGATGCTCCATATGTTTCTAAATATTATGCTAATACACTTAGCTGCTATTCATATTCTAAGTCACTCTCAATTCCAGGAGAGCGTCTTGGCTATGTTGCAGTTAATCCTGCAGCAAAGGATGCTGATGTAATTGTTGCTATGTGCTGTCAGATTTCAAGAGGTACAGGTCATAACTGCCCAGCATCTCTTCCACAGCTTGCAGTTTCACGATGTATGGGCAAGACCAGTGATCTCTCAGTATATGAGACAAATATGAACATCATCTATGATGAGCTTGTTAAGCTTGGTTTCGAAGTAGTTAAGCCAGGTGGAACATTCTATATATTCCCTAAGGCTCTTGAAGAAGATTCAATTGCATTTTGTGAGAAGGCCAAGAAGTATGACCTTATCTTAGTACCAAGTGATTCATTTGGTGTAAAGGGTTACTTTAGAATGGCATACTGTATTGATACAGAAAAGGTAGAGCGTTCGCTCGTAGCGCTTAGAAAGTTTGTTAAGGAAGAGTACGGGAGATAGGATTCT
>DCHQ01000049.1 GCA_002314855.1 Lachnospiraceae bacterium UBA1748 | reverse complement strand
GGAGAGTTGACTGTGAGTTCGGTGCAACTCAAGGAAAATATGATCTTGCTATTTGCTGCAAGAAGAATGGTCTTGATGCACTTCATGATACAATCCATGAAATGGCTCGCGATGAGGCTAGACACGGCAAGGCACTTAAGGGCATGCTTGATCGTTACTTCAAATAGGATATAAGCCTTGATAAATAAGGCAGATAAAGAGAGGAATGAGTCTTCGGGCTTGTTCCTCTTTTTAGAGGGTGTGCTTTTTATTCTAGATAAATAATATGATATATAGTGGTAAATATGGTACAATTATACAAGATATGCTTACAATGGGATATTAGGTGGATTTATATAAATGTGCGGAATAGCAGGTTTTATTTCAGAACAAAATATTGATAATCGTAAGGGTATAATCAAGGCCATGACGGATTGTATTATTCATCGAGGACCAGATGCTGAGGGTATGTGGCTTGATGAGCAAAGCGGCGTGACACTTGGTCATAGACGTCTTTCAATCATAGATTTATCGGCTAACGGTAGCCAGCCCATGATGTCTTCGTCAGAGCGATATGTTATAAGCTACAATGGTGAAATATATAATTCCAGTGAGCTGAAAAAACATTTGGAATCTCGTGGGCACAACATAGAATACCGAGGAACCTCTGATACAGAGGTGCTACTCGAATCCTTTGATAAGCTGGGGATTGAGAATACTCTTAATTTTGTAAAGGGCATGTTTGCCATTGCTCTTTATGATAGACAGGATAAGAAACTATACCTTACAAGAGACCGTGTTGGTGAGAAACCATTATATTATGGCTTTGTTGGTGGTTCTTTTGTATTTGCATCAGAAATACAGTGCTTCAAGAGTTTCCCTGGATTTTCGGGTGATATTAATCAGGATGCAGTAGTAGATTTTTGCCACTATGGTTATGTGCCTGCTCCTATGACAATATATCAGGGCATTAATAAGCTTATGCCAGGCTGCGTTCTTGAGATAGCTGCTCCTTACAAAGAGCATAAGGTATGGCCTTACTGGGAAATAATAGAAGTAGCAAAGCGCGGCGAGAGCAGTCCATTTAAGGGATCCTTCGAAGAGGCTGTAGAGGAACTGGACAGACTTATGACCGAGTCAGTTCGTGGACAGATGGTATCGGACGTGGCATTAGGTGCATACTTATCAGGAGGAATAGACAGTGCTTCAGTTGTATCAATTATGACTAAGCTAAGCTCAGGTTCTGATAAGGTTAAAACATTTACTATAGGATTTGATGATAAGAAATATAATGAAGCAGAATATGCTAAGGATATTGCGAAGCATCTTGGTACTGACCACACCGAGTTATATGTTGGAGAAAAAGAGCTTAAGGATGTAATACCAAAGCTTCCGGAAATATATAGTGAGCCATTTGCAGATTCATCACAGATACCAACATATCTGGTTAGTAAATTGGCTAGGGAAAAGGTTACAGTAAGCCTTAGTGGTGATGCTGGCGATGAACTTTTTGCCGGATACAGAACTTATGATAAGCTTCTTCCAGTGTGGAATAAGGCCAGTAAAGTACCAGGCGGATTAAGACATTTGGCAGGTAATATATTTACGAATGCCCATTTTGGAAGTAATAAAATATACCGCGGTGCAAGATGCCTTAGGGCAGATAATATAGTAGAGATGAGAGGTGCTCTCGAGGTTACAAGCCTTTACAAGGACAAGGTGGCAGGCCGAGAGGTTAAGCTTGTTGATGACAAACTTCTTAAGGGGCAGTTAGGTTCATTACTACTTACAGATATGCTTCACTATCATCCAGATGATATTCTAGTCAAGGTGGACAGAGCTGGTATGGCAGTCTCTCTTGAAAATAGAATACCAATGCTTGACAGAGATATAGTAGAGTTCGCATTTTCACTTCCAGATGATTACAAGCTTATAGGTAAGAATGGCAAAAGGGTACTGAAGTCCATGTTATATAAATATGTGCCAGAAGAAATGATGAACAGACCAAAGAAGGGATTTTCTGTACCACTTACAAAGTGGCTGACAGAAGGTGATACTGCTTTGTGGGCATCAGAGCTTATGACTTCAAGCAAACTTGCCGAGGCAGGTATTTTAGAGAAAGATTATGTTGAAAAGCTGTGGAGCAGATTCAAAAAGGGTAATGAGAATTCAAGATTCGTTTGGAATATCTTAATGCTGGAGCAGTGGTACAGGCATAATACAAAATAAATGAAGAATAATAAAAAGAGCAGGAAGCTGATGAGTGGCGCCGAGCTACTTAGCTGGTTTCCTGCTATTATTACAATTACACAAATATGGCGATTGTCACTGGAGCCGGGCTCTGTATCTGAGGTGACTAGCGCGCAGGTGGCTTCTAACTATTATGTAAGAAGCTTTTTTGGCATAAAATTCCCTAGATATGATGATGACCTTTTTTATGATTCGCCATATCACGATTTTATAAGAAGTCTTGCGCATGTATCAGAATATGCATTTCTTGGAATATGCATATATTTTGCGTGCACTATGTGTAAGGTAAAGGGTAAGCTTCGTAATTTTTACAGCATACTGATTCCTTGTATCGTTGCATGCTTTGATGAATGTATTCAGCTATTTGTTCCGGAGAGAGCATTTGAAGTTAAGGATATTATCCTTGATGCGTTAGGTGCAGTTATTATAGTAGCTTTATTTTCGATGATTAATAAGATTCGAAGAAAAGCTAATCGAAGAGCAGTATCAGAGTCAGAAAAAGACAAGCTTCATTTGTTTGATATAACTATCGACAATATTTGTTTCAATCAGGCAATAAATAGAATTAAAGAACTTTCTGGCGTGAAAAATGGACGCCATTATATAGTTACTCCTAATGCTGACCATCTGGTGAAACTGGAAAAGGACAGTGAGTTTGGGGAAATATATGATAACGCTGATATGGTTGTAACTGATGGTTCACCACTTATGTGGATTATGGACTCCATAGGTCATCCAATAAAGGAAAAAATTACGGGCGCTGACATGCTTCCAAGAGTATGCGAGATGGCAGCAGAAGAGGGGCGCAGTGTATATATAGTTGGAGCGGCTCAGGGCGTAGCAGGCAAGGCATCGGATATTCTTATGGAAAAATATAAGGGACTAAATATCTTAGGAAGTATATCGCCAAATCCTGGTTTTGAGAATGATGCGGAGCAGACAGCCAAGGTTATTCAGGCTGTTAATGATGTAAACCCTGATATATTGGTGTTCGCACTTGGCTCACCTAAGCAGGAAAAGTTTATATATGAGCACAGACAGGAAATGAACTTTGGAGTGGCACTTCCTTTTGGAGCCGCAGTTGATTTCGCTGCAGGGAGCGTAAAGCGTGCTCCTATGTGGATGAGGAAGGCGGGACTTGAGTGGTTATATCGATTCATGCGTGAACCTGGTCGCCTTTTTAAAAGATATTTTATTGATGATACAAGGATATTTGTTCTTTTTTGGAAGTATAGAAGAGCCATGCTGGAGGCTAATAAATAATGAAACTGTTAATAGATCTTACAAGTCTATATGATCATATTTCAGGGATCGAGCGTTATGCCATGGAGATAACGCTTGGCATGATAGAAACGCATCCTGAGATCGATTACATTCTTGTTTTCAAAAATGAAATATATTCTCCGTTCATAAAAAGACTGGAGGTGCTAGGTATCGATTACCATGAAGCAGGCAATATTAAGGTTGATGTTTTAAAGGACAAGTATAGGAATCGTTTTATATTTAGCCAGCTTCTTTTGCCAAGCTATTTATATAAAACAAAAGCAGATGCCTATTTATTTATGGCATTTCCTGAACCGCTTCTTTTCATTAATAAAAGTATGATAACTACTGTTCATGATATGAGTCCATGGGACTGCGCAGAGACCATGAAGACTTTAAGTAAGTGGTATTTTAGAATTTCATGGCGTCATTCATTTTTATTTTGCAAGAGAGTATTAACAGTATCTAGGTTCTCGGCATCGAGAATATTTAAGTTAACAGGGCTTCGTAAAAATAAGCTGTGGCTTATTCGTGATGGGGTGTCAGGGCGAAGAGCAACTAATGCTGATATAGAATACGCAAGGGTAAAATATGAACTTCCAGAAAGATATATCATGACTCTTTCTACTATTGAACCAAGAAAAAATATGTCGCTTTTAGTTCGGGCATACAGAGAGCTATTGCTCGAAGGCTATAGTCTTCCTGAGCTTGTATTAATTGGAAGACAAGGCTGGAAGAATGATGATTTATTTGAGGAATGTAGCGATGAGGTTATGTCGCACATTCATTTGCCAGGATATATAGATAACGAAGAACTGACAGGAGTATATGGCGGGGCAGAGCTTTTTGTATTTCCATCTATTTACGAAGGCTTTGGTATGCCACCGCTTGAGGCCATGAAGGCTGGAACAGTTATAGTTTCGTCGGATGCTGCATCAATGCCAGAGGTTATGGGCGACTGTGCCATTTATTTTAAGAACAATGATTTGGAAGATCTTAAGACTAAAATAAAGAAGGCTCTTGAACTGGACTCGCTTACTCGTAATGAAATGCTTATACGGGGTTTTGAGAAGGCTGATGAATATAAATGGACAACCGAGGCCGATAAGCTTGCGAAACGGTTACTGAATTTGTTTTGTTAAGGAATAAATGATAATGAAAACTATAGTAATAGATGGTGAAGTGCTGTGCGAAAACAGAATGGATGGCATTCACCGATTTATGATAGAAACACTTGGAAGAATCGATAAGCTTCTTCCAGGTAGCGAACTTGATATTAAGATTGTTCATAGTAAGGGACGAAGTATTCAGAATCTTGAGCTACGAAATATTGAAGTAGTGGACCTTGGCTGTCCACATAAAGGGATGAGACTCCTGGCACTGCCACAATATGTGAAAAAGGTTGGTGGCATATACTGCAGCATGAGTAATGATGTTATTGCTTATAAAAAGAGCATTATTACTATTATGGATCTTATTCCTTTATCACCACTTGCCAAGTATCCAGCGAAAAGTCTGATGCGTATGAAAATGGTATACGCCAAAATGAAAAAATACGCAGGCCAGGTAGTAACCATATCTAATGAATCCAAGAAGGATATTGTTAACAAACTTGGTATTCCAGCGGATAAGGTTACGCTAGTAGGTACTGGCTACGAGCATATGGACAGAATAAAGCCGGCCGATGGGGTGCTCGAAAAGTATAATCTTAGGGAAAGAGGATTTTACTATGCAATGGGCAATCAGTATCCTTATAAGAATTTTGAATGGGTTAGACAAGCAGCCAAAAGAAATCCAGATGAGCAGTTTGTAGTTGCCGGTAAGGTAACTAATATTGAAAGTCACGTTGATGATAGCGACAGTAATCTTATGTATCTTGGATATATATCTGATGAGGAACATAAGGCTCTTATAAGTAGTGCTAAGGCATTCATTCATCCGTCAAAGCTTGAGGGCTTTGGAATACCACCACTTGAGGCGCTGAGTCTTGGGACACCAGTTATTATTGCACGTGCTTCGTGCCTTCCAGAAATATATGGTGGTACTGCTCATTATATTGATCCTAACAATGTGGACGTGGATTTAAATGAGCTAATGAAGGAAGAAGTAGAAGCACCTGATAAATTGCTGGCAAAGTATACCTGGGATAATGTGGCTAGCGATTGGATGAAGATATTTAAGGAGACTAAGTTATAAAAACTGGAAGCTTAATCACACAATTTAATAAGGGCTCTGGTAAAAATCTGGCCATAGTTATATGTAACTATAATGGAAAGAGCGATACCATTAAGTGCCTGGAAAGCCTTAATAGATCAAGCTACAGAAATTTTGAGGTGTACCTTGTGGATGACTGCTCGGATAATGACGATGAGAAGCTAGATAAGGCATTTATTAATGAATATAAAGATAAATATTTCTTTAACGTGGATGTTATATCTACTCCAGAAAATATGGGCTTTGCAGGAGCCAACAATATGGGCATCAGCAGGGCGCTTAAGAATAGACCAAGCTTCGTAGCTCTTCTTAATAATGACACAACTATCGAAGAAGATACTTTTGAAATCCTGGTATCAAGATTAAATAACAGTACTAGGACAGTTGTAGCTCCAAAGATTTTATATATGGATAACCCTGATAAAGTATGGTCAGCTGGTGGCAGCATTGATGATAAACTAAAAATCCCAGTTAATGTAGGAGCAGGAAGCAATGATGACGGTAGCTTTGATACGGAGAGGGAATGCTTCTTTCTGTCATTTTGCGCAGTTATAATACCTGCCGAAGTTTTTAGTGAAGGCGTTGGTATGCTGGATGAAAGCTACTATATGTATAGCGAAGATGTGGATTATTGTATACGTCTTCAAAAAGCTGGCTACTCGCTTCTGTATATTCCAGAAGCACGTGTTCTTCATAAGGGCGGCGCAGCTGGTGTGAGCGGTGGCTCGGACAGTCTGTATTATAGTGTACGTAATGAATGTATACTTCGTGATAAATATATGAAGGGCGGTAAAGCCTTTAACGAACAGCTTCTTGCTAATCAAAAATATAAGTATTACGCCAAGAAGGTTGCGGGACGTGACTGCAGTAATAATAAGAAAATGATAGAAGCTATAGAAGCATGGAAGCAAGGGGAGAGAGGAAAGCGTGGCTGATACTTATATATGCGAAACTTCATATCACCTGCTTATCACTTTGGTTAAGGTGCTACTTGCACCATCGAAGAAGTATAAACTAATTCTTCTTACAGGCGATATTCTTAGTCAGGATATTATAGATAGACTAGAATCTTCAGGTTTATTTACAAGCATCACTAAGCTTGATGGGCTTCATAAGTATGATGCTAAGCTTGATTACTCGGCGCCATTTGTAATAAGAGGTCGTAGCCTCAAAAAGCAAATCGAAAAATATGTTAAGTGGGACTATAATCCTTCTGACGATTACTATTTGTATAATGATGTCAGCATAATAGGAAAGTGGTTCAATGCCGAAAAGATTAAGTATCATTTGATAGAGGATGGACTTGATACCCTTACGCTTCCATCTGTTCATAGTAATAACTATCCAGAGAGCAAGTGGAAGAGGAAGCTTCGAATGTTTTTTAATGCAGGATTTTACAGCTTTGGAGAATCCAAGTACACAAGCTCTATCGAGGTTAATAATAAAGAAGGACTTCAGTTTGATATTAAAGGTAAGAACATAATAGAGGTTCCAAGGAAGCAGCTTTTTGAGGGTCTCGGTACTGCTGATAAAGAGAAAATTCTATCCATATATCTGTCTGATTCTGAGAAGATGGATATTATGGATAAGCTTCAGGTAGCTACAACTACCGAAGATCTTAATGATAGTAATATGATTAATTCTGTAAGCCTCTTATTAACTCAGCCTCTTGGATTCGATAAGATAACCTCTTATGAAATGCACGAGGAGTTCTATAAGGATATAGTAGAAAAATACGGGGAAGGAAGACTGATTATAAAACCTCATCCACGTGATGATTTTGATTATAGCAAACTGTTCCCTGATGCAGTAGTTATAGGCTATCCATTCTTGCCAGTTGAGGCGCTTGGCTTCCTGCCAGACATTAATATTAATAAGGCAATAACCTGGTGCTCAACCTCTATAAGTGGAATTAGCTTCTGTGATAATAAAGTATACCTTGGCATCGATTACATCACGCCATATCTAAAACGTGACAACTTCGAATCCAAGTGGCATCTTGCAGCAAGCTTACTTGCGAAATAATGCCTCTGCTTTAATAAAAACCAGTGTGTTGTGAATTTTACATGTTCTGCCGCAGACCCTTTTTGGTCGTCGGCACTTAATGAGCGGCTTGCCGCGAATTTAGTACCGCTACGGCCAAAACGGAGTGGGAACGCGTCTGAGACAGAACATGTAAAATTAAAAGCGACACACGGAATATTTGTGACATACATGGATACTATAGACATATGCATACAATAAAGAAAATCTCATCCCTTCTTTCGAAAAGGGAGAAAAGTAAAATTGCATATCTGACAATTCTTATGGTGATAGGAGGATTCCTCGAGCTGCTAGGCGTAGCTGGTATATTTCCTCTTATCTCGGCTATTACTGAGGGTAGAGTCAGTGATATAAATAATATCACCATGCTTTCACTCGGTCTTTTGTGCGTGTATGTTATTAAGAATCTGTTTCTGATGTATATGTATAGCCAGGTGTATAAATTTGTTTACGATGGACGTAGTAAGCTGGCAACAAGACTTCTTGAGCAGTATATGAAGGAAGATTATGAATTTCATCTTGGCCGTAATATGGCTGTTATTCAGCGAGCAGTTCGTAGCGATGTGGATGGCTTTTATCATTTGGTAAGATGCTTGCTTCAGCTTATGTCAGAACTGATAATATGCGTGGTTTTGGCGGCGCTACTATTCGTTTCTGATTTTTGGATGGCACTCTTTTTGGTTGTGCTTCTAGGACTGTGTGTTAGTACAGTGGTTGTTATATCAAGAAAGAAAGCCAAGAAGCTGGGCGCAGATGATATGGTGGCTGGCTCTAAAATGAACCAGTGGCTTATGCAGGGTATTGGTGGTATTAAGGAGATAAAGCTTCTCTCTAGAGAAGATTATTTTGTTAATTCTTTTAAGGAATATAGTGATAAGTCATCGGATAATCAAAGAAAACAGCAGGTCTTAATTCAGCTGCCAAGACTTCTTACAGAGACAGTAAGTATTGGTGCGGTGCTACTGTGGCTGGTTATTGCTGCAGCGTATGGAATGGATCTTTTGTCGATAGTACCAACACTTGCAGTATTTGCAGTGGCAGCATTTAGATTACTACCATCTGTCGGCAAGATTAATGGTCTTCTTGCTGATTATAATTTTTATAGACCAAGAGTAGATTTTATCTACGAGGATATGCATGGGGTTCAGGAAATAACGGAATGCAATAAATCGGATGATAAGATTATTAGCTTTAATGAAAGTATCGAGCTTAGTGATGTATCATTTGCCTATGCAGGCACTGATAAATATATTTTGGATAAGGTGTCATTAAGTATCGCAAGGGGTGAATCAGTTGGTGTGGTTGGCCCATCAGGAGCAGGAAAGACGACTCTTGTAGATGTCATAATGGGATTACTAAAAATAAGCGCCGGAGATATTAAGGTCGATGGAGTATCTGTATTTGAAGGTCTTTCATCATGGCAAAGACTTATAGGCTACGTGCCACAGAATATCTATTTATCAGATGATAGCATTAGGCACAATATTGCTTTTGGTATTCCTGATGAGGAAATAGATGATGACAGAATTAGTGAATGCATAAAAGAGGCCAGGCTGTCAGATCTAATTTCTGAACTTTCGGAAGGCGTAGAAACTGTAATAGGTGACCGCGGAATAAGACTGTCAGGCGGCCAGCGTCAGCGTATAGCTATTGCAAGAGCTTTGTATTTTAGTCCAGAGGTTCTCGTTCTTGATGAAGCAACGTCAAGCCTTGATAATGATACAGAGGCAGCAGTCATGGAAGCCATCGAAGCACTTCATGGTAAAGTTACTATGATAGTGGTTGCCCATAGGTTATCAACCATAGAGAAATGTGATAAAGTATACAGGGTAGAAGACGGAAAGGTTACTAGACAATAATAACGTGAATAATCGTGATAATAAATTAAAAAAAGCATTAGTAATAGGTGCCGGTGGATTTGTAGGAAGATATTTGGTGGAGCACTTGCATAATGACCTTGGTATGGAGGTGTGGGCCACTAAGCTTCCAGGAGAAGAACTTGGAGATATTCCTGCTAAGGTGCGTGAGCTTGATGTGCTTGGTAAGGAAGCAATTGTAGATCTTCTTTTCGAATCAAGACCGGATTATATTTTCCATCTTGCAGCGCAAAGCTCAGTAAGTGTGGCCTGGTATAATCCACAGCTTACTATTGATACTAATATTAAGGGTGCAGTTAATGTACTTGATGCAGTAAGAGAACTTTTTTATAAACCAAGAATAGTTCTGGTTGGTTCTGGTGAGGAGTATGGATATATTGAACCTGGAGATACTCCTATACGAGAGGATCATAAGACTGAACCTGGTAATATATATGCAGCTACAAAGGCATGTCAAAATATGCTTGGTAGTATATATTCCAAGGCCTATGATATGGAAATAGTTATGGTTAGAGCATTTAACCATGTGGGACCAAGACAGCCATCAATATTTGTAGTATCTGATTTTTGTAAGCAGGTAGCTGAGATAGAGGCTGATAAAAGGCAGCCAATTATGTACGTAGGTAATCTGTCAGCAAAGCGTGACTTTACTGATGTACGTGATGTGGTTAGAGCCTATGCTCTTCTTGCTATAAATGGTGAGAAAGGTGAGACCTATAACGTAGGACGTGGCAGTGCCTTTGAAATAAGGGATGTGCTTGATAAGATTATTGCTATGTCTGACAAGGACATAAAGGTTGAAATTGACCAGGCCAAGATTAGGCCAGTTGATGTACCTATCATTGAGGCAGATATCAGTAAGCTTACGAAGGCTACTGGATGGGAGCCTTGTATATCCATGGAGGATACTCTTAAGGAAGTTCTTGATTACTGGCGAGGTGTTGTAGCCAGCAAGGAAGAGATGGACCACGACGATGTATTCTTCAAAAAATATGGTATATCGCGTGAAGACTATATTCTTAATAGAAAGTTTAACAAGGCCAAGGAATTACTGAGATTCACGATAAAGAGTATAGATGAAATAGTAGTAGAGTCAGGTATTGGCGAAGGTGACTTAAGGCGAATGCTAATGGAAGCCGAGAAAATGACACCAGAGGATTATAGAAAGAAATGGGCTCAGTGGATTAAGAGCTAGGAGGAATGATATGAAGGTAACAGCATTAATTATGGCAGGTGGTAAGGGTGAAAGATTTTGGCCAAGAAGCCGTACAAGTAACCCTAAGCAGTTCTTATGTCTTACAAGTGATGGCAAGACTATGATACAGAAAACAGTGGAAAGAATTAGTCCACTAGTTGCAGCGGAAGATATTTATATTGCAACTAATGCATCATATAAGTCTCTTGTTATGGAGCAGCTTCCACAGCTTCCAGAGGAAAATATTCTTTGTGAGCCAGTTGGAAGAAATACAGCACCTTGTATCGGACTTGGCGCAGTTCATATCCGTAAGAAGGATGATGATGCAGTAATGCTTGTTCTTCCTAGTGACCATCTTATTAAATTTGAAGATATGTATGTTGATGTATTAAAGGAAGCAGTTAAGGTAGCAAGTGAGGAGGGTAGCAGTAACCTTGTTACTCTTGGTATCACACCTAATGCACCTGAAACAGGATATGGTTACATCAAGTTTAATACAGCGGAGAAAAAGGGCAGTGCATATACAGTAGACAGATTTGTAGAAAAGCCAAATCTTGAGACAGCCAAGGGTTATGTTCAGTCAGGTGAATATATGTGGAACTCAGGTATGTTTGCTTGGAAGATATCAACTATTCTTGGTTCAATGGAAAAGCATCTTCCTGATTTATATAAGGGCCTTCTTGAGATAGAGGCATCTATTGGAAGAGA
>DCHQ01000053.1:2337-5638 GCA_002314855.1 Lachnospiraceae bacterium UBA1748 | reverse complement strand
TATAATCACCGGCATTTGTGGTTAGTTTGTGACTAGGAAGTGTCTGGTAGTTTTCTTCTCTAAAGAATTCACCCAGTATTATTTTTCCATCATAGATAGTAGTACAGTCAATATTAAGATAATCGTCATCATTTACTTTAGTACTAAATGTTCCTACTAAATCTACAGAGCCACCGTTTTTAATATCTTCATACGAATATATATATAAAGCGCAGTCCTGACAACCTGCAACATAGACGTAATCCTTATAGATACTAATACCACCAGCATGGCATGCAAATGTATTACCATCGGCATCGCATATAGTTGCAGCACTTATAAGCTGACCATTTCTATCAACAATATAGATAGGAGAAGCACTATCATCCTTCATATATCCAGTTAATAAAAAATATTGATCAGCATCGTTATATACAATACCCTGTGGAATAAATCCATTATCGATATCAGGGATTTTAAATGCTTTCTCTGAATGTTTGTAGTATTCTTTGGCAGGAGCTCTAAAGTATATTCGAGCTCCTATTATGACACATAAGGCAAGTGCAAGTAACACAGCCAGAATGGTTATTATTACTTTTATTAATTTGCTTTTAAGGTTTTTATTTTCGGTTTTTACTTCAGACATATTTCTTCCTTTATTTCATTATTTCTGATTCAGCCTTATGTTTGCGATTTATCTTTTGAGTGATATTTTGAACACTTGCTCTTGATACGCTTTCATTACCAAACTTTGTACGAATAGAATCCAGAGCGGTATCAAGCTTTTTAAGTCGTTCTTTTTTTTCATCAACAATTAATGACATCTGCTCGAAGCTGTCTCTGTCTATATCAGTAAGAGAGAGACCTATTAGGCGAAGGGGTTCACCATGCCAGCATTCATCAATTAATTTACAGGCTGTTTCATATATTATATCTGTTACATCAGTTGGTTCAAGTAGGCTTCGTTGATGTGACTTTGTTTTGAAATCAAGATTTCTATATGTTACACCGATACATTTACATTTTGCTTCATCAGCTCGAAGTCTTGCTGATACAACATCTGCCTGGGCAAGTAGCATATGTTTAATGGAGTCTATGTTATCTAGATCATCGTCAACTGTAGTCTCAGCTGAATAGCCTTTGGCATCTTCACGCTCTTCGGTTACAATACTTTCATCTATACCGTTGGCAAATTCGAGAAGATGACGACCATGTTTATCACCCAGAAGAGCAGTGAGTTCTTTTATATCAGTATGGGCAAGCTCGCCTATAGTATGTATCCCGTGGCTTACTAGCTTGGCAGCTGATGATTTACCGCATGTGAATAAATCTCCAACAGGAAGAGGCCACATTTTACTTTCTATCTCATCAGGATATAAGGTATGCACTTTGTCAGGCTTTTCAAAATCACTAGCCATCTTAGCGCACAGCTTGTTAGGGCCTATACCTACATTTACGGTGAAGCCTAGCTCGTCTCGTATTCTGTTTTTAATTTCATAAGCAGTAGCAATCAAATCGGGGTAAATGTTGTCCATACCCGACATATCAAGGAAAACCTCATCTATGGAGAAGGATTCCATTGCAGGTGTGTATTCTTTGCATATCGATTTAAAAGCTTTGGAACATCGTACATACAAATCGAAATCAGCTGGCACAACAACAAGTCCTGGACATTTTTGAAGGGCCATAGCCATTGGTTCACCAGTTTTTATGCCATGTTTTTTGGCAGGAATAGAACCGGCAACCACAATGCCTCGTCTAGACTTGGGATTTCCACCTACTACAGCAGGTATTTCTCTTAAATCAGACTCGCCATTAGTAACACGTCTTGAAGCCTCCCAGGAAAGGAATGCACTATTTACATCTATATGAAAAACTACATTATTTGACATATTATTCACCATTTTTTATCGTATATATTATAGCATATTGGAAAATTATATTTTGATGAGTATTATTCATATTGATACGGAATATTCTTATGATTAAGAAAGATGAAGGAGCATATAGGGAATGTCAGTTTCAAAAGATGGAACAATGAATATGGACACTTTATCAAGTATCTTTTATGTTTTTCTCGGGGTTATTTATATTGTCAGAGGAGTATTAAATGGAGTTGGGGACTCCTTCTTTGCCCTTCTTAATGGTATAGTGGAAGTAATAGGTAGATTTACAGTACCTATTATATTGACAATGATTCCATTTATTGGCCTTTGGGGAATATGGTGGTCAGTAGGTATAGTATGGTTTATTAGTGGACTGGCAGCTTGGCTTAGATACAGATGGTTTAAGAAAAACATCGAAGGTGCCGTTATGTAGAAATTGGGAGGGTATGATGAATAATAAGTTTAAAGAGAAAATAGGTTTTGGATGTTACATTCCAGGTAAAAGTAATGATGAAGTAGTGGATATTATAAGAACAGCTATAGAAGCAGGTTTTCGCTATTTTGATACAGCATCATTTTATGAAACGGAGCGAGCACTTGGAAGAGCCATTAAAGAAATGGGTATAGAACGAGAGCAGCTTACTATTGCGTCAAAGCTGTGGATAGACGAAAGAGGATATCAGAATACTAAGGATGCATTGTATAGATCACTTGATAGACTTGGCGTTGATTATCTGGATGCATATATTATTCATTGGCCAAGAAGAAGTTCTGATGATACGGACTGGAAGAGTGTGGATAGGGAAACATACAAGGCTCTTCTTGAACTAAAGGAAGAAGGACTTATTAGGAATATTGGAACCAGCAACTTCTTATCGCATCATTTGAAGAACCTTTTAGATGATGGGTATGTGCCAGATCTTAATCAGTTGGAACTTCATCCAGGTTATATGCAGGAATGTGCGCTTCGTGACAGTATTGAAGCAGGTATATTACCTCAGGCTTGGAGTCCACTTGGAAGAGGTGCAGTACTAGGTAATGAATTGTTAATAAAGCTGGCAGATAAATATGGTAAGTCCGTGCCTCAGATATGCCTTATCTACCTTATGCAAAGGGGAATAATGCCAATAGTAAAAGCATCTAGTAAGGAGAGAATGTTAAACAATCTTGATGTGTTTGATGTGATACTTGAGGTAGAAGATATGCAGATTATTAGCTGTCTTCCACAGACCGGATGGTCAGGAGAACATCCTGATTTCAACATTCCTGCCATAACGAGTAATTTTAATCAATAATATATAAGAGCAGCCATCAAGTCACTTGTGTGACATGATGGCTGTTTTTTTATGTTAGTAGATGACAAAAAGAGGATGAACCACGACATAATGAAAAATATTTTAAATAAAATGTAAAATATGCTTGACATTATGTAAGGA
>DCHQ01000053.1:207-2276 GCA_002314855.1 Lachnospiraceae bacterium UBA1748 | reverse complement strand
AAAAACAAAAACAGAAAAAGAGGAAATGATTATGAAGGCAACAAAGGTAAGTGAGACAGAAAAGACTATTAAGACATTAAAGGTATCAATAGCAGTTATATTGATTTTCATGTTAATTTCTGCAATTCCAGTGATTTGCAGTATTGTTACAGGTAGTATTTGGTCGGAAGGTATAGGGAACAATACAATGTGTGCTTGCTTGGCGTGTGCCTTGATAATCAATTGTTCTGATTTAAAAAAATATGAAGCATTGAGAGAGCGAGAGAATCAGGAGGTATAACGTATGAAGAATTTAAAAATTAAAGCAGCAAGAGCTGGCCTTGATTTATCACAGGCAGAGCTTGCTGAGAAGGTTGGGGTGTCTAGGCAGACGATAAATGCCATCGAAAAGGGAGATTATAATCCGACAATTAACCTATGTATATCTATATGCAAGGTATTAAATAAATCACTGGATGAATTATTCTGGACAGAAGAAGAGTAGAATTAGGAGGATATTACGATGAAGAATAAAAAGAGCAATTTAGATGAGCGACAGGAACAGGAATTATTGAAGATTGAGCACAACGGATGTTGGCTTGCATTTTGGGGATTACTGATAGCTATGGCTGTTCAGATGGTAATATATGGTTATGACGTAAATGGTATGAAGGCTATGATTGGCGAGTGGGTTGTATTTATGATTCTCACATTATATATAGCAATTGGATGTCTTAAGCATAATATCTGGGATAGACGATTTGCGGCTGATACAAAGACTAATGTGATTACTTCTATATTGGCAGGTTTAGGAATGGGTATTTTAAATATTGTTAGTATGGTTAGAGAGTATCCAGATGCAATAGTCAGATCAATCGCTACGGGAGTTTTTATGGGTGTCTTTACATTTATACTTTGCCTGATATGTATGGAAATCACGGCAGGAAAGTACAGAAAAGACAAGAAGAAGCTTGAAGAAGCTTTAGATGCTGAAGAAGATGATGAAGAATAATAATTAAATAATAACAAAAGAGCTTTGCGATTGATTGATCGTAAAGCTCTTTTTCTATTTAACGATAAACATTAAATTTTTAACGAAAAAGTATTGACAGTAAGTTTTCTCTATGATATAAAAAGAACATCGATTTAACGATAAACATTAAATTATTAACGAAAAGAAATATATATTTAATTATATTGTTTATCTTGGAGGAGAGAAAAATGAGTGATTCAGAAAAAAGGTTAGAGAGTTTAAAAAAGAAATGTAAGATAGCATCCATTGTATTAATGGTATTTAAAGTATTATTTGGTATAACCATGGGCATTTGCATAGTTGCTATTATCGCATCTATTGTTAAGGCAGATGATATCAATAAGGAATTTGCTAATGGTGGTATAGAGGTGTTTCAAGAGATGGAAGAGCAAAATGTCGAATTCAGAGCCACTTTCGGGATGCTATCGGTTGACATTGATACATTGCTAACTAGTGGCAATGCTGCTGAACTTGTTGCGATAATGCTTGCAGAATTATTTCTTATTTCACTATTTGCATTTATAGTAGTATCTCTTTTTAAATCAATATTCGATGTTTTGAAAACAGGGACTTCACCATTTGATAAGGCATTGATTAAGAAATTAAAAGGAGCGTTTATTGCTTTCACAATATGTATGTTTGTAATAAGCGGTGGCCTTGGCGTTATGGTAGGTTTGTTCCTTTGGTGTATATATGGAATATTTCAATATGGAGAAGTATTGCAGAGAGAAAGTGATGAGACATTATAGTTTAGGGAACATAAGACTGGAGATTTATTATGGGTAAGATAGTACTTCGTCTGGACAGGGTTATGGCAGACAGAAAAATGAGTTTAAATGAACTGGCCGATAGAGTTGGCGTATCAAATGTTAACCTATCTAAGATAAAAACTGGTAAAATAAGTGCTGTACGCTTTTCTACACTTGAAGCGATATGTGATGCACTGAATTGTCAACCGGGAGATATTCTTGAATATGATCCTAATGGCCAGTCGGATCACGAAGACTAAAAATTATTACTAAAAGGAGAAAGAAGTGAAAAAGTTAGGTTTAAAAGG
>DCHQ01000053.1:0-143 GCA_002314855.1 Lachnospiraceae bacterium UBA1748 | reverse complement strand
GGAAGTAGTCAGTGAGAATGAAATAGGTAAAGTTTACCTGGCCGGAGATGAGGTTGAATTTGATATCAGGCCGCAGGATGATTTTTACGGATATGTTAATGCCGAGGATCTCTGGAACATGGAGATAGCATATGACGCATCCA
>DCHQ01000039.1:10108-136378 GCA_002314855.1 Lachnospiraceae bacterium UBA1748 | reverse complement strand
CATTAAATAAAAACTCAATAATGTCTCCGTCGTTAACAACGTAATCCTTACCTTCTGTTCTCTGCTTACCCTTAGCCTTAACTGCCTGGTAATCAAAATCAGCTTCCTCAAGATCACTGTAAGCAATAACCTGTGCACGAATAAATCCTCTCTCGAAATCAGAGTGAATCTTACCTGCTGCCTGAGGTGCCTTAGTACCTTCCTTAATAGTCCAAGCACGGCACTCCTTCTTACCATCTGTAAGATAAGAAATAAGTCCAAGAAGCTTGTAGCCTGCCTTGATAAGCTTATCAAGACCTGACTCCATGATGCCAAGGTCTTCCATAAATGCCTTTCTTTCATCATCATCAAGCTCAGAAAGCTCCTCCTCTGTCTTAGCACAGATAGGAATAACTTCAGAACCTTCTGCTGCTGCCTTTGCCTTAACTATCTGATAGTAATTGTTAGCTTCTGGATCAGCCACACCATCATCATCCATATTACAAGCATAGATAATAGACTTAGCTGAGAGAAGTCCCATTTCTTTCATTGCCATTACCTGTATTTCATTCTGCTCATCATACTGGAATAAACGAGCATTCTTACCAGCCTCAAGATGCTCACGAAGTCCTACTAAGAACTCAGCCTCTTCCTTAGCTGCCTTGTTGCCACCCTTTGCAAGCTTTTCCTGCTTAGCAATACGATTCTCTACGATATCCATATCAGCAAAGATAAGCTCCATATCGATACATTCCATATCGCCAGCTGGGTCTACTGCTACAGCCTTTGTTGCATCTTCAACTACGTGCATGATTTCATCATTATCAAAGCAACGTACTACGTGGATGATTGCATCACACTCTCTAATATGTCCAAGGAACTTGTTACCAAGACCAGCACCCTTAGATGCACCCTTTACAAGACCTGCTATATCTACGAACTCTACTACTGCAGGTGTCTTCTTATCTGTCTGCCAATAATCAGCAAGCTTATCAAGTCTCTCATCTGGAACTGCTACGATACCATTGTTTGGCTCAATAGTACAGAAAGGATAGTTTGCTGCCTGTGCATTAGCTGTTCCTGTTATTGCGTTAAATAAAGTAGACTTACCTACGTTAGGAAGTCCTACGATTCCTAATTTCATATTTATATATTCTCCTTTGAAAAATATGACGATATATTCATCGATCTAATTATTACATATGATTGTTTACAAACCATCTTATGATAACATATCCTTAATAAAAATGCACTTCCTTCTTGAAATGATGATGAAATGAACCAAACATACATCGAAAGCCCCGTCCCCAAGGCCTTCAAGGGGGTTCTATATCGAATTCGATATTCACATAATAAACATATCTCGTTCGTCTCTCTTTGGTATTTTTGTATACTATTTACGTTTTCTTTTGTGCATTATTGCAGTAAAGTAAACTCTCGTGTAAGAGAAATAAGTAAAATAAAAAGTATTTATTCCCAGGCACAAAAATCATACTAGAATAAAGGGAGAAAAAATTATGATTAAGAAGAATTTATTCGCAACACTTTTAGTTGCATCACTTGCAGGTGCTATGCTTATGGGTTGTACTAGCGACGCTACAGAGGCAACAAAGGAAGTTGTTGAGTCAGAAGCTGAAGTAACAGTTGAAGATGAGGAAACACCTCTTGCAGATGCTGTTGAAGAAGATGCTGAAGAAGTTGAAGCTGATGATGCTGAAGAAGCTAAGGCTGCAACATTAGAGGAGTACTATGGTTCTGAAACTAACATGTCAATGATCAATGATCAGCTTGATTCTATGGTTGAGTCACTCTCTGATTACTACTCAGACATCAATTTTGAAGTTACAGGAAACGAAGTAAAGTATGTATATGCTTTTGCTGAAGGCGTTGAGACTACTAAAGAAGACCTTGATACTCAGATGGAGTCTATGGAATCTACAATCGACCAGACAAAGGCAGCTATCGAAGCTGAGACTGGTATTGCTCCAGAGAAGATTTCATACGTGTACACAGATATAAACGGTGAGGAGATTGCTTCTTACGAGTATTAATTAGTACCAAGCTACAAAGTTAATAAATAATTGAGACCAGGCTAGCTAGCCTGGTCTTTTTTTATCTACGTCACGAAAGCTTTCAAGACATGTCAATTCCGTTCTTTTACTCGTATGTATAATACCGCGATTGCTAAAACGATTGGAAAACCTATTCCTGCAAGTATGCCTGCCTGTAAATTATTGGCAGCCTTTTGAGAAACATTTCCAATAATCGCTGGGCCTACTGCTCCACCTAAATCTCCTGCTAGTGCTAGAAATGCGAACATTGCCGTACCACCAGTCGGAAGTATCTTCGATGAAATACTAATGGATCCTGGCCACATTATACCCACCGAAAATCCACATGCGGCGCAGCCAATTAAACCAACTATTGGAATACCAGCCAGTCCGGCAACTAGATAACACACAAGACACATTATTCCTGAAGCCATCATATAAATCGTCAGGTCCACTTTTTCTCCAAACTTACCATAAAGCAGCCTGCTTATTCCCATACATATTGCAAATCCACAAGGTCCTGCCAAATCCCCAACAGTCTTCGATATATGTAATGCCGATTCAGCGAAAGCTGATGCCCATTGAGCCATAGCTATTTCCGAAGAACCTGCACAAATCATAAGAACAATAAAAATCCAAAACGCTTTAGTTTTGAAAAGCTCACGCATTGTCATGCTTTTGCCATCCTCTACTAACGGTTCTATTGGACATGTAGCAAAATTATATATGTTATATAGCGGTATGATTGACCATACTAACGCCATAATTCTCCAGTTCTCTATGCCAAAAACAGAAAAGAAAATAGTCGAACATACTACAACAAGAGTCCATCCCCAACAATAAAATGAATGAAGAAGGCTCATCATTGCTTCTTTATTGTCAAATGGACAAGCTTCAACTATTGGGCTAACTAATACTTCCGTTAATCCGCTTCCTATTGCATATATAATGACACATACAAGAATTCCATAAAATGGCCTTACGAATAAATCTGGCAATAAAGCTAGTCCAGCAAGGCCAAGGCCCGATGTGACTTCAGCTGCAATTACACATACTCTGTAACCAAGCTTATCAACTATACCTGCGCATAAAAAGTCTACAACCAACTGTGTCACAAAGAAAACAGTTGAAACAAGAGCCAGCATACCAAAAGATATGCCATAGTCATTATGAAATGTTATAAAAAGTAAAGGTACAAAATTTGCGCATATAGCCTGTGTCACAAAACCCAGATAACATGCTGCCTGTGTCTTTTTATAGTTCTTCGTTTCCTTCATATATATTCACTACCCAATCCTTATCAACATTCCTTCGATACATACTATTTAAAACTATTAACAACAAGTATCGCTATACTTGTAAGAATCATTATTACTCCAACAACCCGGTTAAGTGTTTTTGCCGAAGCTTTATTAGCTATATACGCTGCAATTCTTGCCCAGATAAGTGTAAATACCACGCATAATATCATGGCAGTGATATCAGGAATACCGCCAATAGCAAAATGGCTTATTCCACCGGTAAGCGCAGTAAAAGCCATAATAAAAACGCTGGTACCAACCGCCATATGCATCTGGTATCCAAGAAATGAAGTAAGAACAAACAACATCATCATGCCACCACCAGCGCCTACAAAGCCACATATAAATCCAATAAATACACCGCCGATAATAGATTTAATTAGACGTTCTCTTGGCGAAATAGCAGCCATCTGTTCTTTAGTTGTATTCACTGGCTTTAATATAAATCGCAGCCCTATAAAGATTAATGCTATCTGCATAGTACTACCCATTGCTCTTTCTGGAAGAAAGCTGGCAACAATACTTCCAATCACAGTAACAATAAGAACACTTAGCATCATTGGAAGGCTATTCTTCACGTCCAGATTGCCATTCTTTTTATATGTATATGCACTCACGGCGCTAGCTAGTACATCACTTATAAGACCAATCCCTACCGCTTCATACGGCGGGATTCCTAAAAAAGCCACTAATATTGGTCCTACTACTGCTGCCGCGCTCATACCTGCGAATCCAGTTCCAAGTCCTGCACCAGCACCAGCGAAGAAGCATATCAATATTTTAAGCACTAATTCCACTATATGACCTCCAAAAATAAGTATTAAAGCTACAGTTAAATCATTTATAGCATAGCAAGAATTAAACCACAACAAAAAAGCATCCGCCATAAGCGAATGCCCTTAGTCTGTTAAAATGAAGAAAATGTGCTTGTAACCGAACCTCCGCACGCAGTTTCCTGCAGGTTTTCTATAAGACATCTGTTAATTAAATCCTCTGAATAACCTATCAATAAACAAAAACAGATAACAAATGACGAAATAACAGATAAGCCTTAACTATAAACAATAACTTCTAGTCCACAAAAAAATTAGAAGTCTTATACGGAAAGTAATGGATGCCTGGCCCTAGGCTAGATTTCCACTTCAAACTCTACAGTCTGATTGAACTTGTCCAGAGCCATCTGCATATCCATAATTTTCTTTGATACATCTTCATACTCCTTCTTTACCAGATCCAGATCATAATTAATATATCTGTATTCTGGTACAGCATTTCTAGCCGAGTATGCATGCTCCTCTCTCGCCTTAGGAAGCTGCTTACGCATTGTATCAAGTACTGCCTTTCTTTTATTAAGCTGTGCCATCTTAATAAGTACTGTGTCGATGCTCATTTCATCACTGCCTACCTGCACCTTAGCAGTAGCATTATGAAGATTAATTGCATGCTTAATGATGGCAATCTTCTCATCAAGCTCCGCAATTGTATCGGCCACTTCTTTGTAGTCGTACTCAGGTATAACTGGCTCCTCATTGACGCTCGCCACGTAAGTACATGACGAAACTTCCTTATTAACGTAGTATGTCTTAGTTTCTTCTAAGTTTTTAAGCATCTTATTAGCATATGCTGATGTCATTGTCTGCATTATTGTCTCCTCTCTGCTCCCCTCATTTGAGAGCACCCAATATTTATCTCTTCGTTCTATAAACATAATAAATCACGTATCACTCCTTGTCATTCAACCATCAGTTTAAACTTCCCTAAAATAACAATATCCCCGTCAATGACGAGGATATCTTCTATACTTGTATGCAGCAATCTGCTTAGTATTATAAAGTTGTCGATACTTGGTAATGACTTACCAGAAATCCATTTGTAAATGGCCTGCGGATTTTCAAATCCCATGGCATTTTGAATATCTTTCACAGTATAGCCATTGTCACAAAGCATTTCCTTGATATGTTGTCCAGTAGCTACTGGCTGGATTGTCAAATACATTGGTTCCATATTCCACCTCCGTAATATACAATAACACAATCTTTCACAGTACTTCATTATATCGTACTATTTATAAAAAAACATTATACTGTTAGTTTAAAATTCTTTGTCCTTTTTAACATACTATTCTTTGCAAAAAACTAATTACTTGTCTATTTCAAAATCTATGCCAGTTCCCATTTCACATCTATCATATGCTTATTAGATGCAGTGGTAATAACTCAAAGATCAAACGTTTGCTCGAACCCTAATATTACCATATTACCACTTCATCTAAACTAAAAAATTACAATCTTGGGGGTGATAATTTAATGGACATAATAGAACTTACCAATACCAATTTCAAAAAGATCGTGGAGAGCTCCACTGGGCGAGTGCTTGTTTATTTCTGGGCACCATGGTGCGGACACTGCATCCAAATGCAGCCAGCACTTGAATGGGTCAAGGATACACTCGGATCCAATATCATTATTGGAAAAGTTAACGTAGATGAAAACAGTGACTTGGCACAAGGATACTTTGTACGCTCTGTACCGACTCTAATACTTTTTGAAGATGGCGTATTAAAGAAAAGAGCTGTAGGAAGCATGAATAAAGAACAATTAACAAGTTGGGTTTATTAATCAAACGAAAGGAGTTCCTATATATGAAACAACGATTTTTTAAATGTCAAAGATGTGGACAGATAACTAATGTAGTTAATGACACTAATCTAACTATGATGTGTTGCATGGCAGATATGCTTGAGTTAATACCTAACACCTCTGAAGGTTCGTCTGAAAAGCACCTTCCAGAAATAACTGTAAACGGCAACCAAGTAACAGTAAAGGTTGGCACAGGTACCCACCCTATGGAGACCGGTCATTATATTCAGTGGATATGTATCCAGACAAGAAAAGGATGCCAGAGAGTTCATTTCGAACCAGGTGACAAACCAGAAGCAACATTTGTCATTGCAGAAGATGATTCTCTCGAAGCTGCATATGCTTACTGTAACCTTCATGAATTATGGATAAAGGAATGTGTTATGTGTATGTAACACGATAATCTTTATGAAAAACAAGGAGACCTACTATGAATAAAGATGGAAACAACGGATTAATTATTGTTGGGGTTATATTATCGGCACTTATTCTTATACGAATGGTCCAGGTAATAATCTTATGTAAGCATAAGCCATACAAAACCTGCAAGCCATGCAAATCAGTTAAATATTACGACGATATTATAACTCCTGAAGATTATATGGATGAAACAATTTATAACGAAGAATCTTATTATAAAGATTCTAATAACAAAGATTCAAATAATAAAAATTCCATTAACAAAGAATCGAACATGACGGAGGATTAGCCTATGACAAGTGATTCTTCATCTGAACAGGTTATAGCTAAGCCTGGAGTTCTAAGACGGCTATTAACACTCATAATATTTATGGCAATTCCTTTAGGAGTCGGATTAATAGCAAGTGCGCTGACATCAGACGCCATGGAAGCCTTTAAGGATATGAAAAAGCCGCCTCTTGCACCGCCAGCCATGCTGTTCCCAATTGCCTGGACAATACTTTACATTCTTATGGGATTGGCTTCATATATAATATATATATCAGACACGAAGCATATAGTTACTCGCTTCGCCGGCATATTTTTATATGCGGCACAGTTGTTTTTTAACTTCGTGTGGTCATTAATATTTTTCGGTGCATCCGAATATATGGGAGCATTCATCTGGTTAATCTGCCTTTGGATATTAGTTTTACTAATGTTACTCTCCTACCACAAAATATCCAAAACCGCATTCTACCTAACTTTGCCCTATATTCTATGGCTCACCTTTGCAGGATACCTTAATATTGGTATCGCATTAATGAACTAGTGCAATTCATTCTTTTATTCAAAACACAACTTTATATCTAATCAAAAAAACCTCATAATCCGTGGACTCCAGGCAACCTCGGATTATGAGGTTTATTATGTATTAGCCTCTTCGAACCTTCACAACATAGCCAATCACACTGTCTATGTCATCACCTGAGGCAAAATATTTGTCATCGCGAAGCGTATAGTATCTGGTAATCACTCGCTTATCGTCACTAGAAATCACTTCTCTTCTAGACTTCAATATCCACATGCAGCCAGCAATACACACTACAACAGCTTCATCTTCCCTCGGCCTTCTATCATGTGCAACATAAAGAATGTCACCACTAAAGTAATATGGTTCATAGTTTCCGCAAGGAATTTTAATCCCCATATAAATCTTGGTACGAACCTCTGGTGCATAATCTGATATATCTGACACCTCCATATCACTCGTCACTATCAGATTGCCATCGCCACTGCACCTTGCCTTCATAACTTCTACCGCTTTTTCTTTTACCGGATTAGCTATAAGCATATCTCTATAAAACCTGATAATCCACCTGACAAAATACGTAAAACTCTCAGGAAGCGTTCTCATAAGTTGAAGCGACTCGCAGGTCTGACTAGTTATAGTCCCTGCACCAATTAATTCATCTACACTAACGTGGAATACTCTTGCCAGTTTAATGACTGTAGATATACGGCAATCCTTGGCATCACCGTAACATAGAGTTTTGAGAGTACTGATAGGAATATCAGCCTCATCAGATATTTGCTGCAGAGTAATATCTTTCTCACCAATATACATATATAAATTGGTTCGAAGACTATGCATATAGTCATCAGGCTCTGCAACCAAACGCTTTGATAATTGTGACATGTTTTTTACATCCATACAAATACCTCGAATGTGAAAATTGACGCAATAACACTCACATCATTCTCACAAAAACAAACACAATTACGCCCAACTGATACCTTATGATACCACGAATAATATTCGGTTACAATTATGATAGCTATACAGCTTGAGGATTAACATATCCTTTCTTTCCATTAATAACTGCTTCCTTAGCCGACTCTATGGATTCATGCAAAAGCTGCCCGTCAGGTCTAATATTATCAGGTCTTACTATGCATCCCATAGCCTCATTAAGCTCATAATTCTCAGCAATATGCACTGCGTGACTTATACGGTCTCTAAGCGGACACTGAAGATGGGCATTCATTAGATTAAGCACGGCTGTTGGCGAGCTTCCATGATTACCAAATAAAATATATAAAAGCTGTCTTTTCGCAGAAACAGGCAGCTGATCAACTAATACAGAAAGCGCATTTTCTATCCTATCGTCTCCATCACTGCCTTTTATATCTCCAACGTCTTCTGGAAAAAGATATGCCATATAATAAGGCATTGGATTAAGTCCAAGTATCCGAAACCATTCCATACTTTCAAAAAGTGTCGGTGAGCTGATTCCTTTCTCCCAGTTCTGTATAGTCTTACGCGACACGCCAAGACCAAGGGCCAGCTTTTCCTGAGTCATATGAGCATCATATCTTGACTGCCACCATATTTTCGAAAAACGCTCTGCATTAATTATTCTCTCATCCTCCATAAAAATCCCCCTTTTCATGCAAAATAATAAGTCTAGCTCAATTGTAGCACTAGTAAATGCGTCGTCAACGAGGCCTTTAGCATCTTTATCACTAATACTAAAAGAAGGAAAATGCCGACTCAATATTCCTAGAAAAATGCGTAAAATTATTCTCCCAACAAAAAAATAAAGCTGTTCCCTATGAGAACAGACTTTATTTAACCTAAATCTTATAATGAGATTGCAGTGAATGGTGAGATGAATTACTTATTGTATAAATTACGCCCCTGATAGACATCTTACTATTCGCTGCGGCTTAGAACCCCTATTAGTAAACTACCACATTCTTTCCGCTATTCTTACCTGCATACAGCTTTTGATCGGCACTCTGAATCCATTTATCAACTGATCGACTAGCTTCATAAACAGAAACACCAATAGTCATTGATACCTTTATATCTGTACTTTCAAATGAAAATGGTTCTTTACATATCTCGCTACGAAGCTTTTCCATAATAGACGTTTCTACTGATTTATCCTTACATAGAACAAGAAATTCTTCGCCGCCCCATCTCGAAATAGTGCATTTACCGCATACCGATTTTAATATTTCCGCCAAATGAACTAACACGTAGTCTCCTGCATTATGACCATAAGTATCATTAATATTCTTAAAATCATCGATATCAAGAAGTGCTATCCATGAACCTTCTAGGTCGGACTCCTCTTTTAAAGCCTCCATCATAAAGTGCCTGTTATATAAGCTTGTCAGCTTATCATAATGAGCGATTCTGGTAAGCTCAGTTTCTGATGCTATAATCATATTGATGAGTATCTTGGCATAAATAATTATAAATGCAAAAACAACTCCTGCATTAAAAATAAGCATAATATTGCTGTAAATCTTAGGAGTTTCATAGATAGGTCCATTCCATATAGCAACAGCTGTACTGCACATATAAATAAGTGCTATTCCACAGCTTATAAGGACTGCTCTTGTTGCGCTTCCTTTAAGCTTATATGACATATAATCAGTACAGAATAATACAAGAATTAAAGATAAGCTATACAAGTGGAAACCCATATTAAAGCCTAACGCCACAGTTGTATAGCTCATATATAGGGTTATCCAGAAATATGTAAGCCAAACAAAGAAATCTAGTTTCTTAAGCTTTATAAAAAGATAATTAATAAGATAAACACAAATCGTTGGAATACTAAAAATAACTAAAGACTCGGCGTTACACAGATAAAAAAAAACTGCTAGGCCTAATACGAAAGTCAATAACACAGTATTAACTACATATGACATTTTGACCGCTTTTTGGTTTTCCATAACTCGCCCCTCGTTATAGATATAATACCATAAAAAATGATTTGTAAAAAAGAAAAATATAGTTAATCACTTTTTAGCCGACCTGGTCTCACCGTAACTGCAAGAAGCACAGCCTTACATATGTTATCAGCTATCATACACAGCCATACTGCATAAAGATCTAATCCTAGTATTTTGACACAGACAAAGGTCGAAACAAGTCTTACGCACCACATACTGAAGGTCTCAATAATGAAAACACCCTTAGTGCGTCCCATACCATACGCAACACCTTCAAGGACTATCATTAGCCCAAAGAAAGGCTCTGAAAACGCTACAAGCTTTAACATTTCCGAACCTAGTACCGCCACTCTTTCTGAGCTTGTAAATATACTCATAAGAGGTAATGCAAATATATAAAGAAGTACTCCATTAATGACCATTATTATCATAGTAATAATAACAGATAATCTTCTTGTAAGATTAAGCTTACGCTCATTCTTTTCCCCAAGAGCATTGCCTATAAGTGTACTGGTTGCCACTCTAAGTCCATAACCAGGAATATATACGATTTCCTCGGCAGCTACTGCAATTGAATGCGCCGCAAAAACAGTGGTACCCATCCCCGATACCATACCTGCAAATACCACATAGCCAAGACAGCTTGCAATATTAGTACCAAGAGCTGGAAGTCCTATATGAACACATTCTTTTATCACCTCGGCATCTGGCTTAACATCATTAAGTGAACACTGAAGGTATTTATTCCTTCTAAATGCAACATACATCGCAAAGCCACCTACTCCATAGCTTATAGCTGATGCAATAGCCGCTCCTATGACACCCAACCCAAGTCCATATATAAATAAAGCATTTAAAATAACATTGAGCACATTCTCGGCCACGCTGATTAGCATAGGTGTTTTGGTATCCTTAGTAGCTCTTATCATAGCTGCAAATACTCTACTACTGTTACGTATAAAAAGTGTGGTAGATAGAATTGCAAAATATGTGGCTGCCGGTTTCCATATATCCTGCTCTGCTCCCATCCATATCGGAATAAATGGAGCTAAAACTAACGCTATTATCTCGATAACAATACCGGAAGAAAATCCGAGGAAAATGGCTTGCCCTGACAGTTTCTTAAGTCTCTTTTCATCCTTTGCTCCCATGGCCTTAGCCGCCATTGCAAGCATCGCTACTGATATTGCACCTGTAAGTGCGTAGGTTAGCCAGTTAACTGTAGTCGTGGTACTTACTGAAGCAGTTGCTTTTTCTCCAAGTCTTCCAACCATAGCAGTATCAACGTATTGAATAAGAGTTGATAACACTTCCTCAAGTACAGTTGGAATTGACAGGCTAACAAGCGTAGCCAGTACCCCTTTCCAATTAATCACGTTATTCTCTTTTGTCTGAACTAATTCATTACTATTCATTCTATACTCATAATAAAGGGGTGAGCCGCACTAAAGTGGTCACCCCTAAGCATTAACGTAAGCTATTATAAATCATATTAAATATCAGTATATTCGAGTTGGCATCAAAGTGAATACCATCAACGAATGGATATCCGCCTGGATTAGCCTTTATGATGCTATAGGTATCTATCCATACAACTCCGCCCTGAAGTCTTCCAGGCATTGATGAATTAAAGCTCTCTATAGCTGCTGCCTTCTCATTAATGTAAGGCTCTTCTACTGGATTAACAGATACATAATATACCTTGGCTCCTCTTCCTACCCAGTCCCATATCTTGCTGTTAACACAGTTGGCATAATCACCTACGCGGTCAGGGTCATTAACACCCATGCATATAACAACCTTGGTTCCTGCACCTATAAGTGCATCTGCCTGAGGAACTGCAGTATTAGCAAACCAGTCATATTTTGCACCGTATTTACATATCCAGCCTACTCCTCGTCCACCTGTCGCTTCCTGCATCTGACAGGTTCTTGAGTCACCTATAAATAATACACCGCCTTTGGCTGCTACAGGTGCGACTGCTGGTGGTGCTGCCGGCTGAGGCGCCTGTGTTTGTGTTTGATCAGCTGATGGATTGGCCACAGCCTGATCCTGCGTATCTGCGGCTAAAGGTTGCTCCGCCGGTGCCTCAACTACTACAGGCACTACCTCGTTCTTTCCAAGAAGTCCACTATATACAAAAGCCGAATCATTGCCTCTTTTAATTTCAAACCATGCTACTGATTTGCACTTACCAATAACTTCGACAGTATCGTTCTGCTTTAGACTGCCCACTATATCATAGTCAGTTCCTGGTCCCTTACGTATATTAGCAGCTGACTGTACATACATTGTTTCAGCCTCGGCAAAAACTTCTATATCATCACGGTCAACTTCTTTGGCTTTAGTTTTATCTGTTGTCTCTTTAGTTTCTTTGTCTTTATCAGATGCAGAATTATCCGACACTGTATTATCAGATACACTGTTATCAGACACGCTATTGTCTGATACAGCATCAGACTTATCGCTATCTACCTCATTCGCTTCCAAAGCTTCATTAGCAGAAACCTCTAAAGCCTTATCCTGACTTGTACTACTATTATCCGAAATCGTTGTACCAACTCCAGGTGTAATCTCTGTGAGCTGAGTATCTCCATTTCCTTTGCCACAGGCAACTAATACCATGACAAGCACGGCCAACACTAAAACCACTAAACTTCTCTTGTTTTTCTTCATTTTCTCGTTACTCAATTCTAATTATTATAGTCTTTCACGCACGCTTTCTAGTAATTGGTTGGAATATTCTTCCCAGGAAGAATACTTAGGGTCATCAGTACGGTCTGGAATATCATAATATTCCTTGAGCTGACGACCAAGATAATCGGAGAATTTAACACTTCCCCAATAGTTAAGATGCGAATGATCATTAAAATCAGAAGTCACATCTATACCTATATCGTACAAATAATCATTATAATTAATAAATCTTACAGAATTCTCCTCAGCAATTGCCGCAATCTGCTCATAAGTAGCCCTATCATGCTCATTCATGTTGTAAGGTATTACAACTATCATAAGCTCACTGCCATTTTCCTTTGTAAGCTCAATAATCTTTCGAAGATACTCTTCTGACTTGGCACTAAGTCCATAATCATCAAACTCTTTCCAGCCACCAAACGGAAGGCTCTGGTCTGCTCTCTGAAAGCCTGGAGTAAAACCTTTGAATATCTTTTTCTCTTTTACCCCACCAAATATATTGGCAAAATCCTCTTTGTTAAGATTCTCGTATCTTGTATGGTAAATATAAAAATCAGGAATGTAATATCTATAGTACTCTTCCTCAGCACTTACCTTAAGCATTTCCAGTTTATTTAATGACGGACGCATTCCATAAAAGCTCTCAGTCATCCAGTCATAATGATAATCATCCTTAACTATAGCCGCCGAGAACACATCAAGCACTACAACCTTAGGCTTTTGATACTTGTATGCTTCTACCAGATAATAATATGTTTCCCATAAAGGCTGCTCAGCTGCACTAAAATCATAGGAAGCCATTCCATAGAAATTCCACAGCATAGCAGGATTAATTCCGCAGTGCACATGGCTACTGCCAATCGCTAACACATCAATACTGTCCTCCGGCTGATAATAAAAGGCTCTGGTCTGATTAATACCATGAGGCGACTTAACGCACAGGATATTGCGACACATCCACAGTGATACTATCAGCACTAATGCAGTTATAATAGGTAAAATCCACTTTTTCTTCATAACCTCACCTCGCTAAAACTGCATGTATATAAAATCGGCTGGATTGTATGTTCCGCCATATATACCAAATATAAATATTACTAAAACTGCTATATATACTATCAGGTACCTGATAACGGGCTTTCGCTCACTCATAAGCTCTGGAACTGCCTTATTCTTCTTATAAGCAATACCATCAATTATCATAAGGATAACTATAAATACAAATCCAAGTATAACCTGATAAAAGCTTTCACCAAGACTCATATATAGCCCCTTTTTGGAATTGAACCAGTAACCATTAGTAAACATCGCTCGAATATAATCAATGGCCACACTGGTGGCTTCAGCTCTAAAGAAGATCCATGCAAAGCTCACCATTATAAATGTAAAGATTCTGCCTATCACTGGCTTGCATTTTTTCAGTGTATATCTATCAATTACAGAATAAATACCATGAAGTGCGCCCCATACAAAGAATGACAAACCATTTCCATGCCATATACCACACAGTATAAATACGATCATGGTATTAATGTATTTACGAAGAAGTCCCTTTCTATTGCCTCCAAGAGGTATGTACACATAATCACGAAGCCATGAACTAAGTGAAATATGCCATCTGCGCCAAAACTCTGTAATAGTAGCTGACCAGTATGGGCTCTCGAAATTACTCATCAGATTAATTCCAAAGAGCTTTGATATTCCAATAGCTATTGCTGTATAACCAGCAAAATCAGCATAAACCTGGAAGCTATAGAATATAGTACATATAACTAGAAACGACACATCGAATGCCTTAGGCATCTTATGAACAACATTAACTAAAAGTGCAAGCCTGTCCGCTACTATAAGTTTAAGTGCATAGCCCCATAATATATACATAACAGCCTGCCATAAGCGACTGCTGTCAAGAAGCTTAACATCTCTAAGAGCACTTAGCTGCTTACCAAAAGCACTCTGTCTTTCAATGGGTCCACTCACGAATTTTGGGAAGAATAACATATAAAGAGCAAATCGAATGAAGCTATGCTCCGCCTCATCTTTGCCATTATACACATCATAAATATAACCAATTGACTGAAATGAGTAGAACGAAAAACCAACTGGTAGCAAAAGTCTACGAAGTAAATGATCCTCAGAAAGGCCCATTCCACCAACAAACTTAATGGCCCATGGTATATTTTTAATAACTACAAGAAGACAAGCGAATACTAAAATACCAATAATCGCTATGCCTTTACCACTTTTTCCTGTTTTTTTAGCCTTCTCTATAAATCTTCCACAACCATAAACTAGTATAGAGGTTACGGCCACTGCCATAAGTGCGTTTAAGGAAATGTAACCAATAAAAAGAATACTTGCTAGAAGCAAATATCCTTCACGCATCTTACCTGGTAAAAAGAGGTATATTAACCAGACTAATATTAAAAAAATCAAAAAATAAATCGATGTAAACATGCAAATATGTTAACACATTTAGTAAAATAAACCAAATAAAAAGAGATGATTCTAGTAAAAAGAACCATCTCTCGAAAAAAACCTAGTTTAGTTAAACCTTACCGTCTGTCTTTTTATACTTCGCACAATTATAAATATTATGACTGCCATCACTGCTGCCCATATGATACAAGGTAGTAATGACCATATCTGATAAAGCTTATTATCAAAATCCTCTAATTTCCAAAGAAATCTTTCTATGGTAGCATTACGTTCTGCTAACCAAGAAAAGAATAAAACACAATACATTGGCGCAAGTATTGCCACAACGCACCCGATATCATTAAATTTTAATGATGCCCATCCGAGGTAAAAACGAACTAATAATGCACCAAAGAAATACAATATAACCGCGCCACTATCAAAAATAGAATCAACAGCAGTATATCCATCCAAACCTGTACCTACTCCAAGCCATAACAGTATCCTATCCTCTATAAGCAAAGCTAAAAATGAAAGCAGATATAAAATCAGGCACTCTATAGTAAAAACAATCAACTCTGATATTATTAATTCACTTCTCTTTCCACTCATTGAGATATGAATATTGAATTTTCGTTTAAAATACACACCAATAAATGATAATGCACAAAAACCGCCTATCACTATGAGCGTAGAAACAAAATAATCTGTTGATGAACCGCCTTTGGCTGCAACCACGTCCATAATTATGCCGCAAATAATACTGAAAACAAAGATGATGCCTATCATAATCATATCTTCTTTAAAATCGAATAATATTTTATTTTTCATGACAAACCTCCTTATACTCTTAGTTCCATGCGCTCAATATCGAGCTTCGAAAGCAAACTTCCTGATACATATAAAACAATTGCCAAAAGGAATATTCCTCCTACAAAGGCACTAAACCTGTATGACTCCAGCAAATCACCAATTACAAACCTGCCATAAAAACATAGAATCGCTATTATAAATATGGTTATTGCCATAGAGATACTAAATCCAATAATTCCATACTTTCTTTCAATAAAGCTCATAATCATTCCAAGGCCAAGCCCAGCAATCATAAGACTGATACAACTCATAAAAGTAAACTGAACGTAGCCATCAATATTACTTGCATAATTGGTATCTAAAGCTTTACCAATTAAGAAGATGGCCGCACCTTCTATCACACAGGCAGCCGACGCGAACTGCCTTCCTATAGCAATATGCCTTCTTGTTTCACCCATCGCCAGCATAACTAGACTTTCCTTACGCGCAAAAGAAAACTGCATCGAAAAAAAGTACACAAACGCAAATACTGGGAATATTTGCCAAAGCAGGCCAGGAATAAGTGATACAAACACACTATCGCCCTCTGAAGCCGAAATAAATAGTATGAATAAGACGAAGAAGAAAACTGACGCTACAACGATTGCCATACCCTTAAGCTGTTCTCGCATACAGTAATGTAATGTATTCTTCATAGGCACCTCCTAGTCCCCGCAAAGAGCTATGAACAGATTTTGAAGGCTCACACTCTGTACGCTAATATTCTCCGAAGACTTTACACTTTGACCTTCTTTTAACATAACAGTAACACCCTTGGATCTTCCTACCATCTCTGTATGATATGTATCAAGACCAGCTACGGCTTCATCAACATCACTTTCCTTACCACTTACGTGGACACATCTTGAAACTAACTCCTCGGTATTCTCCTGAAGAAGAAGTTGTCCGTCTTTAATGATTATTACATCCTCAAATACTGAAGAAGCCTCATCAATAATATGTGTTGATATTACGAATGTTCTTCCTGTTTCCATATATTCCTCGAGCAGTAGCTTATAAAACTTATCTCGCATAATAACATCTAGCCCAGCTACTGGCTCATCGAGGAATGTATAGTCACACTTGCTTGCAAGTGCTACTATTATTGTAACAGCTGATAGCATACCCTTTGAAAGCTTGGATAGTCTGGTATTAACATCCAGTTCAAAATCTACTGCGAGCTTATCAGCATAGGTTTGATCCCAGTTCTTATAAAAGATTCCTGCAATCTTAAAATATTCTTTTATTTTATAACTAGAAGTCAGGCTATTAACACCTGAAGGTAATTCTCTTGAAAAGCATATCCTCTCTAATACTTTTTTGTTCTCCCATATCTTATCGCCATCAAGTCTTACCTCTCCTCCACTTGCAGGATTCTGGGCTGAGATAATTGAAAGAAGTGTGGTCTTACCAGCGCCATTTCTTCCTATAAGGCCATATATCTTACCAGACTCAAGTTCAAGATTAATTCCATGAAGAACATTCTTACCCTTATATGATTTACGTATATTAGTACATGTTATTTTACTCATATCATTCACCATCCCTTAATCAGCTTTCTTATTAATCATCTCAATAAGTTCCTGCTTAGATATACCAAGATTTTTTGCTTCATCTACAAGCTTTGTTACATAATTGTCCATGAATTCTGACTTTCTTTTATCTTTAATCATTGCCTTGGCCCCCTTTGACACAAACATTCCTATACCACGCTTTTTGTATAGTACCCCACTATCAACTAAAATATTGATTCCCTTGGCTGCTGTTGCTGGATTGATGGAATACAGCTTGGCAAAATCATTGGTACTAGGTGCTTTTTCTTCTTCTAGCAATATATCCCTAAGAATATCGTTTTCTATCATCTCACTTATTTGCAGATAAATAGATTTTTCACTGGTTAATATCTCGTTCATAAGCCCTCCTTTTTCGTGTTATTTATCAAAAACATATTACCGGTTCATAGGTTCATTACTTATGTAACTAACCATACAACCAACTAACATTAAAGTCAATAGTTTTTTACATATTTTTTTTAAATAAAAAGGTCTATCTCCAAACGGAAATAGACCTTAGTAATTAATAATATCTTTTATATTAGTTAATAGTTAAATGAGTTATTACTTCAGTAAGCTGGCGCCAACATGAATTATTACATCTACCGCAAACACAGCAGCCACTGCAATTGTCACACCATAAAATGGTACTTTCCATGTTCTAAGCTTATCAACTACTTTAGCGGTGATAGGCTGAATAAGATACAAGCCAACAATACCCATAATACCAAATCTAAGACTCGATACAACCGAAATACGTCCTTCGAAATGAGGGCCATAATTTAGAGTTGAGTAATCCCATAAGAAGCCATTACCATGAGTAAATATCTCAAGTATATAACTGGTAATAAGTTCTGTAACAGTAGTGATAAACACTATGATGAAAAACATAACAACTGGCATGAGGTTAATCTTACCAAGCTTAACCTTCTTGGATCTAAGCCCTAGAAGCATTAATAGCACTAACAGCTCGCCGCTTCCATATACAGGTAAGTATGGTCCAAATAAAAAGCCTCTGTTGATAAAGCCCTGGTGATACTCGAAAGCAAATACAAAAACTTCATATATCCAACCAGCAACATTGAATATCATGAAACACCAAAACCATGTTTCAAGATACATTTTCTCTTTTTTAAACACTTCACTCATTAACATTTCTCCTAGATTTTGAAGTAGTTAGTTTTCCTCTTCAATTCTTCTATCCAGTTCTTCCTGAACCTCTTCGATAAATGCATCAGGATTGCACTTATTATATGCAGTAATATATGCATTCCATGACTTATCAAAATCCTTTGCCATTACAACCTTTGGAAGTTCTGTGGATTTAAGATCTTTAATATCATATAATGCCTGACCGCCAGGAGTTGCACTAGACATAGCATTGATATATGTATACAGTGGAGCCCAGCTTTCTCTGTCTTCAATAACTGATCCAATCATATCGCAATAACCACCAGCACCATATGCCTCAAGACATCTAGCTGTAGACTCTGGTAAAGTTGAGAGGAACTCTGAGGCCTGCTCTGAAGGCTGCATTGCATTATTACCATCTCGAGATGTACCTCTCCACTGAGGGAAATACATATAGCTACATAGATGACTTTCTATATACGAAGAATCATTGGCATTGTCTCTCATATCCTCAGTTCTATAATACATTCCATCAGAATCAACAAGATAATCAACATCGCAAACTCCCCAGAAACGAAGATCATGAACATCCTGAGCAAGTAAATCATTTATAAAGCTGAAAGCAATATCTGGATTCACGCAACTAGTTGTAACACCTAATCCACCATAATAATTCAATGTATCAGTATAATTATGATAGTAATTAGTCATCCCCTGGTCTATTGTTAGTCCGAGTGGAATATAACCACATCCAAGATCATATAAATCTTTGCTAGTAAAACTATAATCAACAGAATAATAAAAATCCCAGTACTGATCAAACATACCAAGTACACGACCTGTAGATAGCTTAGTTATATATTCATCATATGTTTGAGTACTAAAATCAGGATCAAGAATACCATCCTTGTACGCCTGATTAAGCTGACGATAATATTCCTCGGCAGTTTCTGTCACACTATAATCGAAAACTGTAGGTTCCTTTGCACTAGTATCTACTGCAACCTCACCATTATCAGGGTATCCAGCAAGAAACATAGGTGGAGTTGTCAAACAAAAATTACGCCAGTCATCACAAAGTGTTGTAAATGGAATAATATCTTCACCATCTGGCATTGTTGGATTCTCTTCCACATAGTCACTAAGTAACTGGAAATATTCATCAACTGTTTCGATATTAGGATATCCAGCCCACTCAAGTACTCTGGCCTGAATCCAGAATGCGCTCTCATTATGAGAAGTTTCTTTACTTAGGCCATATGTATTATTAAAAACAGGAGCCCAGTAAATATGACCGTCATCGGCTCTTATCTTATCCCACTCTTCTGCAGTATATAGTTCCTTGATATTTGGATAAATATCTAAATAATCATCCCATGCTACTAATGCACCTGCATCGTATAATGTAAGCATCTCATCCGTAGAATAAATGAAATCTGGATAGGCACCTGCAGCTATAATAGAGTTTATGGCTTCCGCTGAAGTCTGTCCTACAAGATACGTTTCCTTTACCTTAACGCCTGTAAGATTTGCAATGATTTCCTGAACTTCGTTATCATAATCCAGTTCATTACCTGGAAAATCAATAAACATAGTCATATCGATAATCGTAGGCTCAACCACATAAATATCAGGGTCATCTGCATAAATATCAGGATCAACGACATCATCATAACTAACATCATCATAATCTGCATGATTCTTAGTAAACTCATACATATCATCATACATGTACTCAGCAAGCTCAAAGTAATCATCAAAATCCATTTCATCCATCATATCTTCGATGTCTTCGGCTTCAGAATCATCACCCTCTTCAAGAATGATTTCTATGTATAATTCAATGGTGTTAATCATATAATCATAGTTATCACTAATAATCCAGTTGTCACCATCCTTGGTAAGTGCAAGCTCATAGCTATACTCTTCATCATTAATATCAATAGTATAATCAATTGATGCCACGTCTTTACTAGCATCAACCTTGGCTTTGGTTATCTCAGGCTTTAACTTGCTTACTTTAACCACATCGCTAAAGCTTTCGAATAGACTCTGAACCAGTTCAACATTGATATCGTAGTCATCATCTTCTTCATTGAAGACCTTAACAATCTTCTTGTCCTTGGCCGCAAGAGTATTATTTACTATCTCTTCACCAGCACTCTTAATCTCGTCATTACCACAGCTAGTCATACACATCACGAGCATCATAACAAGCATAAGTAATAGACTTCTCTTCAAAATCTTTTTCATCCTACATTTCCCCTATATATATTATTTTTATAACAAAGTAATATTATCAATATATATATGTAATATGCAAGTTTCATCAGTCTTTTATTATTTTAATCTTTTCTATGCTTATCATACCAGCTAGGTAGTACATAAAATCCAAGAATCAAAACAGCAAGTGATCCAAGTGCAGCGACAACGCGCTCTAGAGTACTTTTTCTCTTCTTCATAGTTTGCCCTCTCAAATCTTATTCATATCTTATTTATATCTTATATTCCACCTTGAATGTGTATATCATTATTTTCAATATCATGGAACTCTTCATGTATTTCCATACCATCAACATACAGTGTAACATATAATGAATCTTCTTCTGGTGCGCCAACCACAATCTCGATATCAATATCACAGTGATCCTGCCAGTTTGTTTTCATAATATCGACCTGTGGTGAGACTATTTTACCATTAATCTCCATATCAAAGGTATATGTATATAATCCATATGCTGCCGATGAATGATTAACACTATACATTCCCCATTTATCATCCTTTGTGCTATACCTTCCTTTCGGAAGCTTCACACTACGCCCCATTTCATATGTACATCTTACATTCGAAATATTGGTCCCAGGATGTTCTTTATTGAAATAAGATATTTTGAGGCTGGTATGCCCCACAATATTGAAGATTAATACGCCCAAAAGAACTGTAAAAAATAGCACACACAATATAATTATATTTTTCTTTTTCATTATCACACCTATATCTTTCAAAAACTTCTATATTAATTATACGAATATCAATGTGATTTTTATGGATAGTCTTCGGTGCCAAACCTGGTATCAGGCAGCTATTACCTACTAAATTGTAAAATCAAACACCGCGTACTATAATAAGTATCGTTATAAAAAAGAAAGAATAGGGAAACAGAAAAATGAATAATGAAAACAATAACAAACCTAATTCAAAAAAGATATTTGCTATTATTGCTATCGCACTCGTTTTAGTGATTGCCTTAATAGTCGCTGTTATAGTCCTTACCAAGAAACTGGTAGATAAAGACAGCTACCGAGTAGTAAAAGTTGAAACCTATGAAGGTGATGTATCACTGATGCGAGATGATGATACAATGGACGTCTTCGAAGATATGAACCTTATCCCAGATGACAACGTTGAAACTAAAGCTGCATCTGAGATATTACTTTTAGTAGATGATGACAAGCACATCCTCGCCAGCGAAAATACTATATTTGAAATAGCAGCTTCTGGAACACCTGAAAGTGGAAAGGTAAAGGTTGAGCTTAAATATGGTGAAGCACTATTTACCATAGACAACAAGCTTTCTGATGATGACACTTTCAAGGTTACCACGCCTAATGCTGCAATGAGCGTTCGAGGAACTGAATTCCTTGTAAGATATGATATTATTGGCGAATATACATACGTGGAGGTTCATAACGGTGTAGTTGAAGTCAAGTCTGATACAGAAACCTTAATGCTTGAAGAAGGCGACAGCGTTTATATCTATGACGACCATATTGAACTTGCATCACTTGATGCTGATCAGCTCGATGATTTATATAAGCTAATTGAAGATTTCGAAGACAGCTATCAGTCATTCTATGCTGACTACTCTGATACTATTGCTTTAATTACAGATGATATCATTCTCTCTGACATCGAAAGACTCGATACATTAGCTGCTTCTCTTCCAAGCAGTGCTGATAGACCAGATGTTACAGATGATGATGAGATTGCTGATCTTATAGATGAATTAAATGGATACGTTAGTGAGATTGAATGGGGTCTTCAGTACATAGATGATTTCAGAAATAATCCACCTGAGGTTGCTTCATCCAATGCAGCCGATATGTATGCAGAAATCTTAAATGATCCTGAGACATTTTTAGCCGATAATGGATATAACTTTGTAACAAATACCCCTGAGACATATGGCTTCTATGATTTTACAGGCGATGGAACTGATGATATGATCATGACATTTATGTCCAAGGAAGCAAGAACAGATGTTACTGATGTAGCAACATATACATCTGTATTCATCTCATGTGATACTGGCAGTGAAGTAGTTGTGGGTGAAATATCTAGCCACTCTCCTGAAATCGTCTTACTTAGCGGCGCTTACGTTGAAGGTAAAGGCTATGACCAGCACCTTGGATATAATTACTGGTTCTCTGCAGCCTTCTACTTAGGATTTGTTGATGCCGACGCTAGTGGTGTATCAGCTAGTGAAGATTCATTTGATCCTGCTAATGGCCTTCCAACTTATGATAAAGAGTCATTAAAGCAAGATATGGACTAATATAATTTAAATACTTATTTTCTAAATAAAGCAGGTAATATCCTATTCAGAATATTACCTGCTTATGCCTAATTTTTATCTAATTCGATTCTATTTACTAATAGTATTTATTTCACTCTAGCCTCACCGACCTGGCATGAAACAATAACAGTCGATACATATGAGCCCTCGCCAGTTCCTGCAAGCATATTAGTAGATGCTTTGTCTAAAACAAACATATTCACACCATTTACCTCTTCGATATGATATTTGTAATCCTTAAGCATATATTTTGAGTTAATCTCAACTAATGTAATAGTTTCATTTTTCTCAGCCCATTTCTCTTCAACAAAAAGTCTACCACCAGCTCTATCATTTACTATAATCTGATGAAACTGAGCTTTATCAACATCAGTATCATTATCCATTAAATAAATAGTATCCTCCGAGGCATCCAAAAAAGTATACGCTTCTGCACTCATTGCATCTTTAACTTGTACTGAGGTCATATTAAAGGAAATAGCCTCGCTAGGTACTGGTCTGACTGGCAATGCTAAAACAAGTATTATCGCTACAAGAACAGCACATATTATTTTATACATAAGACTCTGTTTTCTAAGATCACGCTTAACTTTATCGCCAACTTCTTTTAGAACCTTCTTCTCATCAATGCTGATATCATCCCCTGAGCCAATGGTCATCATATCCTCTTTCATGGCTTTAAGCATCTCCATGCACTCTGGGCAGGTCTTTATATGCTCCTCAACATACCCTCTGCTCTCCTCAGAACAAATATCATCAACATATGATGGCAATATATCTCTAATAACATTACAACTCATTTTATCACTCATCTTTCATTCTCCTTCTCAGTTTATCTTTACATCTAAAGAATGTAACTCTTGCCCAGTTCTCACTTTTCCCAAGCTTTGCTCCAATATCTTTAAAAGACATATCCGCAAATATCCTAAGGTATATTACCTGTCTGTCCTGCTCCTCGAGTTCGTTGATACTGGCATAAAGCTCAGCGTTAGCTTCATTTTGAAGGACCACATCCTCTGTCTGCTCTGCACTCACAGGTTCAATATATTCACTATCATCTAGCGACATATTTTGTGATTCCTTCTTCTTGTTATGATTGAAAAATATATTCTTCGCGATTGTACAAAGCCAAGTGAAAATATTTCCGCCATAAAAGGAATCGATATTCTTGATTGCTCTATAGAATGTCTCGGACACTATATCATCAGCTAGGTTGGAGTCATAACAAAGGCTGCATATATATTTTTTCAACGGAAGAGCATACTGACGATATATATTTTCCATGTCCTTTTGGGAAACCTGGTCACTATCACCTGTTATAGCCAAAATATCTCACCTCGCTTTCTATTATGTTTAACAACTTATATCTAGCTTCGTTACAATTATTTCAAAAAAATATCAAAAAAATATTAATCCCATCCCAATTATAAGTGAATTATACTATCTTAGTGCTATAATTACCCTACTGGCCTTGCAAAGTTAAGGCCCTGAAAAGATTGGAGAATATTATGCTTATCAGCCTTACCTATATAACACTTTCTGGATTAATACTAGGATACGTATGTAAAAAACTTCACTTTCCTTCGCTATTTGGAATGATAATAGCTGGTATACTTATTGGTCCTCATATGCTAAATATCATCGACTCAAGTATTCTTGATATTTCTGCTGAAATAAGAAAAATTGCTTTAATTATCATCCTCATTCGTGCAGGTCTTAAGCTTTCGTTAGACGATTTAAAAAAGGTCGGTCGTCCTGCCATACTTATGTGTTTTCTTCCAGCCACTCTTGAAGTAATAGGAATGGTACTCCTTGCACCACCTATTCTTGGTATATCAGTACTTGAAGCTGCCATACTTGGTTCTGTAATTGCAGCTGTTTCACCTGCTGTTATTGTCCCTCGAATGATTAAGCTTATTGATGAAAATTACGGTAGTAAAAAGAGTATTCCTCAAATGATTCTGGCAGGAGCATCTGTCGATGATGTGTTCGTTATAGTATTATTCACAACCTTCACCTCTCTTGCTCTTGGTGGCAGTATTAGCGTTAAGAGCTTCATTGCTATCCCTGTATCAATAGTTGTTGGCGTATTAGTCGGAATCATAACTGGTCTTCTTTTATACTTATTCTTTAATAAATTCCACATGCGTGACAGCGTCAAGGTAATCATTCTTCTTGGAATATGCTTTGCATTAACAACTGCTGAGGATAAATGGGGTAAGATAATACCATTTGCTTCACTTATAGCTGTAATGGCTATTGGCAGCGTAATAAAAAAGAAGAAGCAGCAGCTTGCCACCCGTTTGTCTGGTAAATTCGATAAGCTATGGGTTGCAGCCGAAATCTTCCTCTTCGTGCTTGTAGGAGCCTCAGTTGAAATAGAAACCTTAAAATCAGCTGGATTAAGCGCTGTAATACTGATTATGTGTGTACTCGTATTTAGAATGCTTGGTGTATTCTTATGTATGCTTGGTACTAAGCTTAATAAAAAAGAACGCCTCTTCTGCATGCTTGCCTACACACCAAAAGCAACAGTTCAGGCTGCCATAGGTGGACTCCCACTTGCAATGGGACTTGCATGCGGCTCAGTCGTACTGATGGTATCAGTTGTCGCTATTATGATTACCGCGCCTCTTGGCGCATTTGCAATTGATATTACCTATAAGAAATTTCTCGAAAATAATTAATCTATAGAATAACACGTGAGAAGCTTTGGAATGATATATTTTGCTTCTGGTGCTATAGCCTTAATTTCCCTTACAAAATTATCTGGATTCTCAGTATTACCAATAACCATATCAAAATGAGTTGGTATGGTTAATTCACATCCAAGCTTAGCACTAAGCTTCGCTGCTTCGGTAGATGAAAGATTACCTATTATCCCTTTATTAGTTCTTTCCTCATCAGTTCCGTTAATCGGAGGAAAAAGCACATCTATTTTGCCAAGACTACCAAGTGCCTTCTCAAGACGCTCTGTATAATATGTGTCACCAAGGTGAACCAGTCTTTTATTTCCAACTATAACCGCATAAGCCAGATTTCTATCAAGCCCATTCTCATCAAGCTGATGAACAGGATGTGCTGTCGATATGCCAGTAATACTAACCTTATCATCTTCTAAGAAAACAGTCTCTTTATCGCCTATTCCAATAATTCTTGAAGATTCTATGCTACTAAGCATAGGTATACATCCCTTTGGAACTACTATCCTAGTATCCTTATGATTATTCATGGCATCAGTAATAGTTGGAATATCCATATGATCAATATGATCATGAGTGCATAATATGTAATCCACATCAAGCTCACTCGCTGAATATGCTGGTGGATATAGTCTAATACTCTGACCATTTTCACATAAATCACTTAACACTGGATCTATAGCGATACTAATATCATCTGACTTAATGATAAAACCGCACTGTCCTATATACTCTATCTTCATTAGTTATTCCCATAAATAAACTGACATACAGCATAAAGCTTATTATCAGTCTCATTCTCAAAAGCTACAATTACGCCATTGTCCTGCTTGTAGACAACTGGTGTCATTGTATCACCCAAAACTGCAGCATTCTTGTACTCAGTACGAAGCCTGCACACATGCTCTCCATCTGGAACATATCCAAGCGCAATATCAATATACTTGGCATTGTTAACATGATTATTAGTATCAATCATAAATTCTGTTACAGCTATAGGCTCACGTACCTCTCGTTCACCCTCAATAACAATCTTATGATCAACATATTCCATATCAAGCTTCTCACCAAGAGCATACTTATCCTTCTCTTCATCCCCTACTCTAGCAGGTCTAAGCCTCTCTGTATCGATATATGTCCATATTGTATTGGCCTTAACCACTATTTCTTCAGTGGCATTGTCTTTAATGCAAAAGTTTCTGTATCCAACAAAGCTCTTCATATCATATGGAATAGTCTTAATTGTTATATAGTCTGCAAGCTTAGGATACCTAAGTATATCTATCTGCCAGTAGTTAAGCACCCATGTTCTCTTATTGGAAGCCCAGTAGTCTACTCCTATGCCAAGGTCCTCCGACTGAAAGCTTGTGCAGTCCTGAAAATAATTGGCAAGAGAACTAAGTTTCAAATTGCACTTAGCATCTACTTCGCTATATCTTACTCTTGATGTAAATTCGTACATATCTTTCTCCCAGCGCTAATTAATCTATTAATCATAGTATATTGTCACACATCTATAACTAATTTCGCAACACAAAAAATTAGTAAACCTCTCCACGTTTAAAAGTAAAAAAATCAGAGCTCATCAAAGCTCTGATTCTCTATGTATTATTTATTTCTCGTCAATAACCTTTTTGCCTCTCCACTTTTGCATTCTCCAGCGTCTCATTACTATAAGACCTCTGAAAAACTCATCGCAGGCTGTACCAACGAATACACCAGCAACACCAAATCCTGCCAGTATACCCATGCTGTATCCAACTGGAACACCAAAGCCCCACATTGTAAGAAGACCTACAATAAGTGGAAATACATAATCACCTGCCGCCTTAAGGCTGTTAACAAATGTCATATTAAGGCATCTACCAATCTCAATCATAATATCAACCATAAGAATATAGAATCCAAGATGGATAATGTTCTCATTATCAGTAAAGATTCTAAGTGTCCAAGGACTTGCAAGACAGTTGATTGTAGCCAATCCTATTGTGATTGGAAGCGATATCTTAAGAGTAGCAAATACTCTCTTATAAGCAGCATCTTCCTTGCCAGCACCAACTAAGTGACCAACAATAATCTGGGTTGCCATTGCTGCTGTATTAGAAAATACCATAGCAAATGACATAAGCGATGCACAGTATACCTTTGCGTTAGTTGCATCATCACCCATACCATTAATAAATGATAATAAAACGAGCTGATATATGTTATATGAAACATTCTCTCCCGCTGATGGAAGACCTATCTTAAGCATCTTGACAAGCATATCCACTGGGAATGGAATAATGTATCTGATAGAAAGACGTCCTATTGACTTGTAGTAGAAGAATGATACTGCAAGTATGATTGCAACTAATCGTGCAACTACTGTAGAAATAGCTACACCACCTACGCCAAGTCCAAGGAATTTCAGTGGTCCATATAAGAATAATGCATTACCAACAATATTAATAAGGTTAATAAATAATGAAATATACATACCAACCTTAGCGTGGCCATTACATCTAAGTATCTGAAGCATAACGTTGTAGCATGCCTGAATAAAAAGGCCACCACCTACTATGGCAATATAGAGCATAGCATCTTTCATCATTGTGTCAGGAGTATTAAGTAATCTTAATATCCAGCCTCTTGCTAATACAAGACCACCACTTAATACTAAGCCTGCTATCAGGTTAACAACAAAAGCCAGAGTATATATCATATTCATCTGATCTTTTTTGTTGGCACCAAGATACTGCGCAACTACAACTGATGTGGCTGTTGCTATAATGTTAAATAAAAGAATCATCAGAAACATTGCCTGGTTGGATACACCAACAGCACCAGCAGCATTATCTGAATAACGGCTAAGCATAACTGTATCAATATTATTAATCAAGATGTTAAGAAACATCTCCACAAACATTGGCCCAGCCAAAAATAATAGAGGAGTATTCTCATCTATATGCTTATTCTTGTTCATCTTGTTTTCCTCATTTTTTATTATATATAAAGTCCATTGCTTATTATAATTCTGTAATAATACAATTACATAACATAAGTTGTCAAAATATAATCAAATTTTGTCCCCTTTTTCGGCATTTTCACGCCAAAAATTAAGCAATCATATTACGATACCATAATAAAAAGGGAAATGCTTATCGCATTTCCCGTAATTAATTCGCCAGTTTAATTAATCCACCATTAATATGTGCTAACCACTCGGCCTTCCTTCTTACCAAAGTAGTTATAGTGATACCATAACAAATCTCTGTCATAACCAAATGCAAGCTTTAAATCGCCGTATGTATCAGCATATTTTCTATAGTCAAAGTTATTATAAGTTAAGTTGGCTGGAGCTACTACTAATCCTACGCCTCCATTCCATGGGTTTGATGGAGATGAATCTGTTGGATCCCATCCGCGGTTAGGACTGTTAGCATCAATCTTAACACCTGTTGGCTTACCAAGTGGTCCTGGGCTTGTTGGATCAGAGTACACAACAACCTTAGTACCATATTTGCAGTTATCATATATCCATTTAGCATCAGCCACTGACAATCTTACACAGCCAAGTGATGCTGCTTCACCAAGCTTGTTGAACTGATCCCACTCAAGAGTATCCACACTCTTAGCAAGATATGGAACTGAATGGAATAAAATAGGTCCGTTAAAACGAACTGAATATCTTCCCCATGTTCCATCAACCATATAACACCAGTCATAATAACCATTGGTAGCATAAGTACCAAGTGGCGTAACATGACCAGAACGAGCTGTTGAACAAAGCATTGCCTTATAAGGTGTCTCAACTCCAAGTGCATCAACTGTCATAACTGTTACAACGTTCTGAGCTGTATTAACATATAGCGCATACACCTGGTTATCAGCCAAAGAAACTGATGATGTACCTACGAACAACGCTATCGCAAGCACAAATGCCAAAAACTTTTTCATAAATATAATCCCTCTTCAATCTTTTAATATAAGTAATTTAACATAAACATATATTTATGTAAATCCTAATAAAAGAGATTATAAGCCTCTATTCTTTAAATCAGCGACAACTGATACATAAAACTCTCTTACATCAAACGCATCAAAATTCTCTCTGTTAAGATCAATCATATCTCCATGAGATATACCTCGAGGGCTCTTATCCTCAATAAACTGATATCTTTCACCCCATGGGAATGACTCTACTCCAACCAAACCATCATTAGGTCCATCAAACATCTCAACAAATTTGGTTGTCATATTAAGAGGAAAACGACTGCCCGCAAATGGTGAATTAATCTTCGTTCCAAATGACTGATAAAAAATACCTGGCATATCTTTAATCTCTTCATTGAAAATTGCACAGTTATCCTCTGTAAGGTCTCTAACAGCTGCCATGAAATCCGGATCCTTATCGCCAAGCTTAGCTGCGGCTGCGTTATAAGCGCCTGCAACTGTGGTTTGAATGGATTCTGGAATCTTATTAAGTAAATACTCGGCAAATTCACAGCCTCTATGAGGTGTGTTTATAGTAGTAAGTGAAGCAACATGCTCTGCAACACCTGGCAGAGTAATGGCTGCTCTCGTATCAAGACCCCCCTTGGAATGAGCTATTACATTAACCTTGTCACAGCCGGTCTCTTCTACTATTTCAAGAATTCTCTTCTGAATCTCTACGGCGCAGTCTCTAACAGCAGCAGCACTACGCTGATTGCCATAGAAAATGGTTGCTCCGTTAATCTCTAAAGCCTTAGGAATACGTCCCCAGTAATTAAGTGTCTTGAAGTCACGGAAAAATACTCCATGAACCATAAGGATAGGATACTTTGTTTTACAAATCTGCTCTGCATATCTTTCCTTATCTCTCTTAATTCTGGCTTTCTCGTACTTATACTCCTTGGATGCTACATGAATGATATATGAAAGCATAATAATATTGGCGATTGGTACCCATCCAAGAACGATTCCAAGTACTCTCCAGCGTATACCAAGCTGATTGGCAGTAAAATAAACCATAATTATGCCCAGCCAGAATATTACAGCCTCAATTATCACGCATACAACGATGTACCATATCCAAAATGCTGTATCGACCCATATATTCATAACCCCTGGCAGGGCTCCTACTAATCCGCCTACTATAAAGCCAATAATCATGACAATAAGCAGTATCATAAATAGTCGTAATAATATGCAGCCTGCATTACAGGTAGCAAGTCTTCGTCTTTCATTTTTAGTCATAGCTTCATCTCCTCACGGCTATAATCATTTATTTATAATATATATACGTATTACTCAAACAAAAATGCTGGGATTTCCCAGCATTTTTTTATTTTTATATTACTTATATTCATCGAAAATCTTTTTGAAGGTTTTGGCATTCTCCTCAATATCACCAACAAACACTGCTGAGCCAGCTACTATTACGTTGGCACCATTCTCAATAATCCTTCGAATATTGTCTTTCTTGATACCACCATCAACCTGAACATCTACGCTAAGGCCTGCTTCCTTAATCCAGCCTGCAACGGTTCTTACCTTATCGGTACAAGACTCTATATATGCCTGCGCACCAAATCCCGGATTAACAGTCATAACCAGAATCATCTCAACCTTATCAAGATATGGCTTAATCACATCAACTGGTGTATCTGGGCTAATTGCTATACCACACTTAATGCCATGTCCATGAATCTTGTCTACAACAGCCTGAACATCTTTGGTCGCCTCGTAGTGAAAGGTTATCATGTCAGCGCCGCTTTTAACAAATTCATCTATATATCTTTCAGGCTCTACTATCATAAGATGTACATCAAGAAATAAATCTGTAAATGCTCTTACACACTTAAGCACTGGAAGACCAAACGAAATAGATGGAACAAATACACCATCCATAACGTCAAAATGCAAATAATCACAGCCACCCCTCTTTGCTGCGTCAACATCTTCTTTCAGATGTGCAAAGTCCGCCGATAAAATCGATGGAGCAAAATGAATCATATTGTTATACCCCCATATTAATTATGAAAATTAATAAACGTTAATATCTCTTTCTACTTTTGATTTCGTTATAGAGATAAGCATAATTTTCATATCTAATCTTACTTATCTTACCTTCTCCGCGAGCATCCTTAACACTACATCCTGGTTCATGGGTATGAGAACATGGATCAAACCTACAGTTTCCTTCATAGTCATAAAACTCATTATAATAATGTTTCAAATCTTCGGCTTCCACACCTTCCATAAGATCAATGGCTGTGAAGCCTGGCGTATCCATAATATACGTATCTGGTCTTACATAAAAAAGCTGTGAATGTCTTGTTGTATGCTTACCACGCTCAGTCTTACGGCTTATATTACCTGTCTCCATAAGTGCTTCTGGACAGATAAGATTAATAAGTGATGACTTTCCAACCCCACTTGGTCCTGCAAAGGCTGTAACCTTGCCTTCGATAAGACTGTTTATTTCATCCATTCCTTCATGGCTCTTGGCTGATACCTCAAGCACACGATAGCCACACTGACTGTAAGCATTAAGTATTTCTTTTTTCTTGTTATCATCAGCAATATCCAGTTTATTAAAACAGATAATGCAATTAGTGCCCTGCTTTTCAAGCATAAGCAAAAATCTATCGAGAAGCTGAAGATTAGGTTCTGGACTCTCATAGGCAAATACTATAAGTGCCTGATCAACGTTGGCAACCTCTGGCCTAATAAGCGAATTGGTTCGCTTTAATACATCAATAAGACTTCCTAACTTTTCCTGCTCATCAATCAATTCTAACCTTACCCTGTCACCAACTATAGGTCGATAAGGTCCTTTTCTTAGCACGCCTTTGGCATGACATTCAATAACTCCATAGCCATCAGCATATACATAAAAGAATCCTGCGATCGCTTTAATGATTCTTCCTTCTAACACTATCGGTGTCTCTGCCATACACTACATCCTTGTAAATGTTATAGGATGAGGACCATAGGTCTTGCTCACCTGAACATTCTGAACTGTAACATTACCATCACTATCTGTGATTTCCTGTGGCTCATTAACATTGTATGTAATATACAGCTCACCAGCATCAATACCAAAAATACTATTGATATTAATCTCAACTGGGAATGAGCTTGTTGTTGTCGCAAATAACTGAGATCCGTCTGAACCCTTAAGTACTACCTGAGCATCTCCGCCTGCATAATCAGCTGGTGAATTAACCTGCATTGCACATGCATAATAAACCTGCTCAATACCAAGACTTACATGAAGCTCTACCTCGCTACCTGAGTTAACTGTATCGCCCTCATTGTAGCTCTGGAAACATACAAGACCTTCTGGTACAGTACTTGAATACTCACTCTTTGTTATCTTGGCAATAAGGCCAGCACTTTCTAATGCAACCTTAGCATCATTTTCATTCTTACCTATAACACCAGGCATAGTAACTGGTACAACCTCAGCGCCAAGGCTTACTACGATATCAATTGTAGCTCCAGGAGCTGCCTTAGTGTTACCTTCAGGTGACTGAGATATAACAACATCCTTGGCTACAGAACTACTTGTAACAGTAGTAACATTGTATTTAAACAAATCATTTTCAAATAAAACAATGGCTTCGGCTCTTGACTTACCAACTACATCAGGTACAACTGCACCATCGCCTTCAGCTCCACTAGATATAAACAGAATGATTTCACTACCAGTTGTGATAGTGGCTCCTTCTGGTACTGAAGCTCCTATTACACGGTTAGCTTCCATCTGGTCGCTTGGCTGGTACACCTTCTTAACAACAAGGCCCAGGCTTTCAAGCTGATTCTGAGCTGCGTCAGCCTCAACACCTGTTACCGATATCATTTGAATCTCTGTAACTGTGTTCTCGGTTCCTTTACCAGCCTCTGGGAATAAATTAATACCCATAGCTTTGCCAACAATATATAAGAATACGCAGCCTATAATAATAGCTGCTACAACAACAAGGATTGTTGTAAAGAATTCTGTCTTAGGATTATAATCATCAGTCTTTTTGCCGGAAGAACTCTTCTTACCTGAAGTACTCTTCTTGCTACTATTACTCTTACCTGATGAGCTCTTCTTATTAGTAGTAGACTTGTTACTGCTGTTATTAGTATTTCTACGACCAAGCTCTCCTGTCTTATTAACCACGTTAACAGGTGCTGTCTCTACTGGATATTCATCTTCATACATACCCTGAGTATCATATCCCTGCGTGTCATACATGCCCTGAGTATCGTACATACCTTGAGTATCCTCGGTATAGTACTGCTCGTCAAGAGGATCAAGACTAGTGTCAACATCAAGTGTCTGCTCAGGAACTGCACCACGCATAGAGCCAGTTCCACTCTTGCCCATAGAGCCAGTATTTGAAGTAGCCTGCTCATATCTGTCGTGCTGATCAGCTACCTGTCTTATTTTGGCCATATCGCCCTTAGGAATAACCTGAGAAACATTAATAGTTTCACCACCAGCTATTTCATTAATCTTAACAAAGTTCTCGTCTGGACTAATAAGTGACTTCTTTAAGTCTTCAATAAGCTCAGGCGCAAACTGATATCTTCTATCAGGGCTCTTCTGAGTACACTTAAGAACTATCTGCTCAACAGAGATAGGAATCTCTGGTACAAATTCTCTTGGTGATGGCATCTGCTCCTGGATATGCTTGATTGCTACTGCTACAGTTGTTTCACCATTAAATGGTACACGTCCTGTGAGCATTTCAAATAAAGTAATACCAAGTGAGTAGATATCACTCTTTTCATCGGAGAATCCACCTCTAACCTGCTCAGGTGATGTATAGTGAACACTACCCATTACGTTGGAAGTAATAGTGTTACTTGTTGCAGCCTTAGCAATACCAAAGTCTGTAACTTTAACCTTACCATCACGACTGATAATAATATTCTGAGGCTTGATATCACGATGAATAATATGATTATTGTGAGCTGCTTCGATACCCATCGATACCTGAATAGCAATACTCACGGCCTCTTTCACTGAAAGTCTGGCCTTTTTCTCAATATATTTTTTGAGGGTAATTCCCTCTACAAGCTCCATAACAATATAATGGAATCCGTTTTCCTCTCCTACGTCGTATACATTAACGATATTAGGGTGCATGAGACCAGCTGCAGCCTGAGCCTCAACTCTGAACTTGGATACGAAATCCGCATTCTCTGAGAACTCCTGCTTCAGTACTTTGACAGCCACAAAACGATTGAGCTTATGACACTTGGCTCTATATACATCGCTCATGCCGCCGGTTCCAATTTTTTCAATGATTTCATAGCGTTCCGCTATCATCATTCCGACTTTTATCATTAAAAAACTCCTTGAAAACTATTCCCCATCAAATACAAGCTGTACAAGAACTACGGCGATATTGTCCTTACCGCCATTTCTATTAGCAGCCTCCACAAGTCTATTAGCTCTTGTACTGATACTGCCCTCACCACGCACGATTTCTTCTATTTCAGAATCCTCGAGCATATTGGTAAGTCCATCAGAACAAAGAAGCACTAAATCTCCGTCGCGAACATCGTCCACTTCGAAGAAATCAACGTCTACCTGATTAGCTACACCTATTGCCCTAGTAATAATATTCTTATCAGGATGTAGCCTTGCTTTGGACCTTTCAAGTCCTCCCATACGAATCATCTCTTCAACAAGAGAATGATCTGTTGTAATCTGACGCATCTCATCGCCAATTACATATAATCTACTGTCACCAACATTGGCAACACATAATTGCTTTCCATCAAAATATCCAAGAACAAGAGTTGTACCCATGCCCCTGAAGTTTTCGTCCGAGGTTGACTTAGTTCTAATTCTAAGATTAGCGCACTGAATTGCATTCTGAAGAATCTTAATAGGAGATTTTTCGTTAGAACGCATAACCTCATTGATAATAGTATCTATCGTATTCTTAGATGCAAACTCACCAGCCTTATAGCCACCCATACCGTCTGCAACCATAAAAAGATTCGGGAGTGCCCCTACAGGTACTTCCGATGTGAATACATAGTCCTGATTCATTTGTCGTTGTCTACCTATATCCGTAATGGAATAAGCTTTAACAGACATACCAATCCTCCGATTGTGATTAACATAAAACAGACATTTTTTAACGATTTTATTCGTTAATAAATCGACGTCTTAACTGCCCACAGGCACCGTCAATATCTCTGCCCATTTCCCTTCTAATAGTAACATTTATTGATTTTTTTTCAAGTTTATTTTTGAACGCTTCAATGGCACTACGGTCCGATTCTTTGAATCCTCGTTCGACAACGGGGTTTACCGGAATAAGATTAATATGAGCATGAAGTGGTCCTGCAAGCTCAGATAGTTTATTGGCTTCCTCCACACTGTCATTTACCCCGCCTATAAGCGAATATTCAAAGGTTATACGGCGCCCTGTTTTGTCGAAATAATACTGACAGGCATCCATAAGCTCAGCTATTGTAAATGAATTGGCTACAGGCATAATAGTCTTTCTCTTTTCATCAGTAGTAGCATGAAGAGAAAGAGCCAAAGTTACTGCAAACCCCTGGTCAGCAAACTCATACATTTTAGGAACAATACCACAGGTTGATACTGTAATATTTCTCTGGCTGATATTAATACCATTCTCACAGGATATAAGCTTAATGAACTTAACGATATTATCAAAGTTATCCATAGGCTCGCCTGTACCCATTACTACTATATTGGATACACGCTCTCCTGTTTCTCTGGTCACCGCATATATCTGCTCAAGCATCTCCGATGGGCGAAGATTTCTTGCCAGACCATCAAGTGTTGATGCACAGAACTTACATCCCATACGACAGCCAACCTGAGATGATATACATACACTGTTACCGTGCTTGTACTTCATCCATACAGTCTCAACTGTGTGACCATCCTGAAGCTTGAATAAATACTTCTTTGTTCCATCTTCCTTAGACACCTGAAGCTGTACAAGTTCGAGATGTGTATAGTCGCATTTCTCCATAAGACCTGCTTTAAGGCTCTTAGACACATTGGTCATTGCATCATAATTCTCTGCAAGTTTCACATGCATCCAGTCATAAAGCTGCTTGGCACGAAACGCCTTATCTCCAAGCTTGACTACAAGAGCAGTGAGCTCATCAAGCTCAAGAGATTTAAGATCTATTTTTTCTAAAAAATCAGTACTGTTCATTAAGACTTTGTCCCTTAATATTTATTCTTTAATATACCTAGAAATATAAAATCCATCACAATCGTGCTGACCTGGTAAAAGCTGAAGTTCACCGTCAGCAGCCATAAGCCTGGCCTTTTCATCAAGAAAGCTCACCTTATCATCAAATCCTGCTGCCTTCATACCTTTTTCAAGGATATATGCTCTGTTATCAGCATTTTCTTCTTTAGTAATGGTACATGTAGAATAGATGAGGATACCGCCCTTCTTCACATACCTAACAGCATTATCAATAATGCTTCTCTGAAGCTGTGCCAACGATTTTATACCGTCTAAGCTAGCGTTATATCTTATATCTGCTTTTCTTCCCATTACGCCAAGGCCAGAACAAGGTGCGTCACAAATAACAACATCGCACTTTTCTATCATTGATTCATCAAGCTTAGTTGCATCATGAACCTCACAGGTGACATTGTTTATTCCTAGTCTGTCAGCATTGTCCTCTATAAGACTTATCTTGTCATCACTTATATCTCGGGCAATAACCTTGCCCTCATCGCCAGCAAGTAACGCCGCATGCATAGTCTTACCACCAGGAGCAGCGCACATATCAAGAACGAGATTACCCTTCTCGATACCAGCTATATTGATAACCATCTGAGAACTAATATCCTGAACTGTAAATAAGCCTTCATTAAAGCCTGGTAGTCCAGCTACACCACCAACATCGTCAAGAGAATACGCATAATCTGAATATGGATGCTTGGTCACCTTAGTACCTGATCTTTCAATGAACATAATAAGATCAGCTATTTTAGAAGAAGGAAGTTCTTCGTTGACTCTTATAGTCACCATTGATTCCTGATCCATAGCATCAAACATTGCCTCAGCTTTATCCTTACCATATAGCTTTACGATATAATCTACTAACCATTCTGGAACGCTGTAGTATACAGAGAGATACTGCTGATAGCTTTTAGTTTTATCAGGCCACTTTATTGAATCCTTTTCTCTTGCTATGTTACGAAGTACTCCATTAACAAAGCTTGATAATCCCTGAAGGCCTCTCTCTTTGGCAAGATTAACCGCCTCACTACAGGCTGCAAAATCCTTTACCGAATCCATAAAGAGTATTTGATATATGGCCATCCTTAGGATATTACGAATAACAGGCTTAAGCTTCTTGGTCTTGGCATACTGAGCTATCACATAATCAAGCGTTATTCTTCGCTCTATGCAGCCCTTGGTAAGCCTTGTAATAAAAGCCTTGTCCTGCTTATCCATATAGTCCACCTTATCAAGGGAGTTTTTAAGAAGAGAACTTAACTTGTCTCCCTCATCTGCCTCCATAAGTATGGCTAATACTATTCTTCTGTTTTCAGTCGTTTTTTTATCCATATTAAACTCCGAGCTTATCACCCACATTAATGTGGTAGCCTAAAAGGAAATCGTGAACTGACATTCTCTTCTTTCCCTCAAGCTGAAGCTCCTCTACTACAAGCGAACCTTCGCCGCATCCAATTGTAATACTCTCTTTGGTAACCTCAGATACTTCACCTGGAGTTGCCTTAGTATCAGTAACTACTGCTTTCCATATCTTAAGTGACTTACCGCCAATATTAGAATAACTGCTTGGCCATGGACTACAGCCTCTTATTAATCGTTCAATGGCTACTGCAGGCATATTCCAGTCTATAAGTCCCATATCCTTAGAAAGCTTCTTAGCATATGTGCTAAGTGACTCATCCTGAGGTACTGGAGTAATCTTTCCTGCTTCGATTAATGGAAGTGTCTCTACTATAAGGTCAGCACCAGCTATTGCAAGCTTGTCAAAAAGACTTCCGCCTGTTTCATCACTAGCTATCTCCACTTCCTTTACTGCTAATATATCACCAGTATCAAGCCCTACATCCATTTGCTGAATTGTAACACCTGTCTTCTCATCGCCATCAATAATCGACCACTGAATAGGTGCTGCACCACGTAGTCTTGGAAGAAGCGACGCATGAATATTAACACAGCCGTACTTTGGCATATCAAGGATTTCCTTGGATAATATCTGTCCAAAGGCAGCAACCACAAATATATCAGCCTCATAACCACGAAGTATCTCTACTGACTCCTCAGTCTTGATTTTTACAGGCTGAAAAACCGGTATATCATACTTTTCTGCTACAAGCTTAACATCACTTTTTTGAACCTGCTTGCCACGTCCCTTTTCCTTATCAGGCTGGGTCACAACAAGAGTTATCTCATGACCTGCACTTACAAGCTTCTCAAGAGCCATTGCTGCAAAATCAGGAGTTCCCATAAAAACTATTTTCATTATTCTTCATCCTCATCATCGGCCTGGCTAGCACGATTATCTATAAGATCACCCTCTACAAGCTCTACATAAAGGTGCCCATCAAGATGATCACACTCATGACAAATAGCTCTTGCCAGTAATTCTGTACCTTCTACTACGATTGGCTCCATATTTATATCAAGAGCTTCGCACTTAACATAGTTAGGTCTTGTAACCTCTCCTGACTTGTTAGGTACGCTAAGGCATCCCTCGTAGCCTGTCTGCTCTCCATCAGTCTCAACTATCCTTGGGTTAATAAGAATAATAGGATTAGCCTCTTCTGGATCCACATCAATAACAACGATACGCTTAAGTACACCAACCTGAGGAGCTGCTAGTCCAACACCATTAGCCTCGTACATAGTATCTATCATATCCTCAATAAGAGTGATTGTGTGGTCATTCATCTTAGTAACCTCACGGCACTCCTTAGTTAATACTTCATCACCAATTGTTCTAATAGTTCTGATTGCCATTTCTTTTCTCCTTATTTATTAAAATGATCCTATTGGATCTATATCATACTGAATACTTATCTTGTTCTTATCAAGTCCAGCTGACATACCATCTACATAATCTTTGACGGCTATTAGTTCATCTATCTCACTATCCTTGATATATATAACCATCCTGTGCACGTCATTTATTCTTGATATAACAGCCTTAGCTGGTCCGATAATAACCTTATCATTAAAATGCCCTTTAAGTCCAGCCACAATCTCTGCTGCAGTATTATCCGCAAGCTCTTCACTTGCACTATAAAGCTGCACGGCCATCATATGGCTAAGAGGTGGATAATCAGCTAAGTCTCTATATAGTACCTCTTCATTATAAAAGCCTGCATAATCCTGATTAACTGCATGCACTATAGCATAGCTGTCAGGCTGGTATGTCTGAACAACAACGTCTCCTGCCTTATTCCCACGGCCCGCTCGTCCTGCTGCCTGTGTAATAAGCTGGAATGTACGCTCTGCTGCCCTGTAATCCGATGCATATAATGATAAATCTGCTGCAACTACGCCAACAAGTGTTACGTTCGGAAAATCATGACCTTTAACAATCATCTGAGTTCCTACAAGCACATCAGCTTCTCCTGCTGAAAATGCTGAAAGGATTTTCTCATAATCATCCTTATTTTTAGTGGTATCAGCATCCATACGAAGAACTCTGGCGCCTGGCATAAGCTTTTTGATTTCCTGCTCAATCTTCTCTGTTCCAGCACGGAAACCAGCAAAGAACTTGGACCCACACTCAGGACATAAAGTAGGCTTATCCATACTAAAGCCACAATAATGACATACAAGCTTACCACCTGCATGCTCTGATAAAGATACATCACAGTGCGGACACTTCTGTACAAAGCCACAATCTCTGCAGGATACAAATCCTGCAAGCCCACGCCTGTTAATAAACAGCATGGTCTGTTCGCCCTTGAGAAGCCTCATTCGAAGCAAATCCTTAAGTTTCTTACTAAAGTAAGATTTATTACCATTCTTAAGTTCCTGACGCATATCGGCAACATGTACTGTTGCCGGCTTAGCGCCGCCGTTTCTATTAGATAATACCTCTATATCATACTTGCCACTCTTAGCTCTATAAAAGCTGTCAATGGAAGGAGTGGCTGAGCCAAGAAGAAGCAGTGCCTTCTTCTTTTCAGCAATATATTCTGCCACCTCTCTTGCATGATACTTAGGCATCTTCTCACTTTTATACGAGGTTTCATGTTCCTCATCTATTATTATGATTCCAAGCCTGTCAAATGGCACAAACAGGGCTGATCGTGGCCCTATAATAATATCAAGCTTGCCTGTTCTAGCCTTTTCATACTGATCATAACGCTCGCCTTCAGAAAGTCTTGAATGAATAACAGATACTCTGTCACCAAATCTCGAGTAAAATCTCATAAGCGTCTGGAAAGTAAGTGCTATTTCAGGTATAAGAACTATTGCCTGCTTGCCATCGTCGATGGCTCTTTGTATAAGTTCAATATATACTTCTGTTTTGCCACTTCCGGTAATACCATGAAGAAGTGTTGTTCCAGGATTATCGCTATGCATCCTGTCAGCAATACTTTTAATAGCAGCCTGTTGCTCATCTGATAGAACAATATCCTTCCTGGCCATAGACGGCGCCTTAGGATTACGATACTCTCTCTGACTATCAATACGAACTAATCCATTCTTTGCCATAGTATTAACTACTGATGCGGATACACCAAGCTTGCCAGTAATCATCGATAATGGTAAGCTTTCTGACTGCATAAGCTCTTTTAAAAGCCTAAGCCTTGCAGCAAACCTTGCGCTTTTCTTACTTTCATCAAGCGCAGCCTCAAGTGCATCACCCGATACATTCAAGCTAACAACTTTATAAATATTCTCTTTTATCTTCTTTTTCACAGGAAGCACTGTCTGAAGAGCTGTGTTCATGGTACATCCATATCGGTGTCTCATCCATGCTGCCATGGCAAAAAGCTCATCCTCAATGCCAACAGCCTTCTCATCAATGGCTATAATACTCTTAAGTCGCTCCACTGGGTATTCTGCCTTATCGCTTAGGGCTACAACATAAGCCTTTCGCTCCTTGTTACCAGCACCAAATGGCACTATAACGCGACTACCCTCGCTTACCTTACCCTCAAGGCTAGGTGGCACAATATACTCAAAAGGCCTGTCCACTGCTTCATGAGAAATATCTATTATTACTTTTACAAACATCTAATTAATATAACCTGTATTTCTAACAATAATCTTCTATTATAAGCTGCACGCTTTTTCTGCCCTGGTATTCATTCCACTTAGGATAATAAGCTACCGAAAGCTTAACCTCTCCGTTACCATTGCCATTATAAGCATCAGTTACTGCCTTCTCGCCGTACTTACTAACAAGCATATTTCTAAGATCATCATTCTTTCTAAATAAAGTAAGCTCTGAAATAACTCCATCCGTATCACGCATTCGGTACTTACCTACGATACCACTTCCTCCAAACATCTTGCCTGATACAAGACTTACATCCTTACGTGCAAACATACAGCCTTCATTGCCCTGGCCTACTGGCTCCATTTTATCAAGCTCTCGCAAAAATCCTGGAGTACAGTATGAAAATGGCGCATCGGCATCAATGCGAAGTATGCCTCGCATATCATCCTCTGTCAGAGTACAGTTCTCGTTAAGCCTCTGACGAAGTTCATCAATTCTGTCCTCCTCAAGAGAAAAGCCTGCTGCCTGAGAATGACCACCAAACTTGGTAAATATATCTGACACTTTTGTCATTTCATCATATAAATGATATCCTTCTATACTTCTGCCAGAACCCTTTACTCCGCTTTCAGCTTTGGTTATGACTAACGAAGGTCTCATATATTTTTCCTTAATCTTACCAGCTACTATACCTGCAACTGATTCGTGGCAATCTGGTATGTATACAACAAGCACCTTGTCAGTAGCATAGCCGTGCTCTTCTATTTGCCTGTCGGCTTCAGCCACAGCCTGCTCAGTAAGACGCTTTCTTGTTTCATTAAGACCACGAATATCAGTGGCCATATTCATGGCCTCCAATCTGTTCTCACAAAGAAGAAGCTCTAGAGACCTTGACGCACTATCAATACGCCCTGCCGCATTAATACAAGGACCTATAATGAATCCTAGCGAAAATGTACTAACTGCTCCGCCGTCTAATCCAGAAACATCTTTAAGAGCCTGAATACCAATATTGGCTGGCGTGGCCAATTTCTTAATACCTCGTTTTACAAGGGTTCTGTTCTCATCAGTAAGCTCCATGATATCAGCCACTGTCGCAATGGCTGCAAGTTCTTCAAGCTCTCCAAGGATAGTTTCATCACCCTCCATCGAGGTTATAATAGCCTCAATAAGCTTATAAGCCACAAATGCCCCACATATTCCCTTAAATGGATAATCACAGTCCTCCTGCTTTGGATCCACAACTGCAAGGGCTGGTGGCACCAGATATTCTCTTGTTTCACCTGATATTTTGTATGGAACCTCATGATGGTCTGTAATAATCACATCCATACCAAGCTCTACAGCTCTTTCAATCTCAGCCATAGCAGAAATACCATTATCACAGGTAAGGATAGTATCAACTCCATCGTTATAAGCATTCTCAATAATACTCATATTAAGCCCATAGCCGTCCTTTATTCTGTGAGGTATATAAACGTCTATCTCACTACGGCTACTTAGCTCCCTGGCCATATATTCAAGGCCCTTCTTTAATATGGCTGACGAGCACACACCATCCACGTCATAGTCCCCTACTATACGAATATGTGCTCCCATATTAAGCTTATCTACCAGGATATCAACTGCAAGCACCATATCTTTCATAAGAAGTGGATTATGATAGCTTCCATCATCACCTAGATAAGCCTTAAAATCTTCACTTGTAATAACTCCTCTATTAACTAAAAGTCTTGCAAGTAAAGGATCTATATTAAATTCTCTGGAGATAGCGGTAAAATCAGCCGATCTCCTTCGTAACATCCATTTAGCCATTAACTGGTATCAACCTTTCAAAACACCACAAATTTACCCAATAATAATTATACACCAAACTCATACAATTTAAGCGTTATTTTACTTTATATATCAACAAAATATGATATACTCTTATAGTCGTATTTTTTAACGATTCATATAAAAGCGATACTATTAGAAAGGTGTATTAATATATGGCAGAAATAAGTAAGTCTAAAGCTAAGCGTCTCGCTCAGCAGCAGGCAAGATACAAAAAGACAAAATCACATATAGGAGCTGTGCTTGCTATCATCATTCCAGTGGCAATAATAATTGCAGCAGTTGTTTTCATTAACTACAGAAACAATAACTCAGGTATCTACGTTAAGTACTTCAATAATGACGGTACTTTCAAGAATATCAATATCGATGATTACTGCGTATCTGATTTTAACAGTATGATTATCAGCAGAAATGATGTTGAGAATGTATCAACACTTGTAGAGGCAGATATTTATCAGATGCTTACAGATAATACTACTATTGACGATGATCCATCACGTGTCATCGCTTATGGTGATAAGCTCCACGTAGCATACGAAGCAACAATTGATGGTGCTGAGTACGAGACATATACAGAGAGCGACCCACGTCTTATTACAATGGGATATGAAACACTTGGTAGCGAAGCAGATCAGCTTCTTATCGGTAGCCATGTCGGAAGTGAAATCACATTTGACCGCGAGTATCCTGAAGACTGGAAAAAAGAAGAGCTTGCTGGTAAAACAGTTCATTATGAGCTTAAGGTAGTTGGTCTTTATATTATTCCAGCATTTGATGATGCATTTGTTTCAGAACATCTTTCTGACCAGGCATCTTCTGCTGCAGAATACAGAGAGCTTCTTACTAAAGAATATCAGGACTACAAGCGTGATGAATTAATTCAGGCTGCACTTAATGAATACTGTACAATCAATTCTTATCCTGAAGATTTTATGAACAGACTTATCGAAGATGCTAAGGCTAATGATCTTAGAAATCTTGATTCTCTTAATCAGATGTATGGTGCTAATGCCACTCTCTACGATGTATATGGTATTGCTGAGGATCCTGATCCAGCAGCAAGCTATGAACTACTCGTTCGTCAGAGCGCTGAAGGAACAATGATCAAGATTCTTCAGAACGCTGCTTTAGCTAAGGAGCTTGGCATTACAGTAACAAAGGATGAAGTAAAGGATTACTTTATTTCAAACGGTACTGACGAAAAGACATTCAACTCTTATGTTAAGACTTATGGATGGGGCTATCTTGCAACTAACCTTATTCAGGTCCGCGTTGATGATTACATAAAGGAAAACATCAAGTATTCTGATTCCGAAACAGGCAGCACATCTGAAAATGCTGCACCTGAGGCTACTTCAGAAGTTACCGAATAATCGGGTTCAATACCAAATACAAAACCAATCAAAAATCCCTCTGGTAAGCCAGAGGGATTTTTTTACGCTTTATATATACCAATTAACTAGTTCATAGCTGCCTTGATTGCTGCGAGAAGCTCATCATAGCTCTCGTATGCAGGAAGCTCTGGATAATCAGCCTTAATCTTGTCTGTAGAGCGGAATAAGAAACCTGCTTTACTAGCCTGGATCATAGCAAGATCATTGTAGCTATCGCCACTTGCAATTGTCTCATATCCAATGGACTGAAGAGCCTTAACTGTTGTAAGCTTAGATTTCTCACAACGCATCTTGAAGCCAGTGATTTCGCCGTTATCAGCTACCTCAAGAGAGTTACACATAATTGTTGGCCAGCCAAGCTTCTTCATAAGTGGTGTTGCAAATTCTGCAAATGTATCAGAAATGATGATTACCTGTCCGATGCTTCTAAGTTCATCGAGGAACTCCTTAGCACCCTCTAATGGATCAATCTTAGCAATTGTATCCTGAATTTCCTTAAGACCAAGTCCATGCTCCTTAAGAACTCCTATTCTCCACTTCATAAGCTTGTCATAATCAGGCTCATCTCTTGTTGTCTTCTTAAGCTCTGGAATACCACTTGCCTCAGCAAATGCGATCCAAATCTCTGGTACTAATACGCCTTCAAGGTCTAAACATGTAATATACATAATCAATATCTCCATTCTTAAATATTAAAAGGGGTCGACACATTATATAATATATCACCCCTTAAATACAACTAATTGTCCTTATTTTATTCAGTCTCTTATTCTGGACTAAAGAAAGCATCCAGCTTCTTAAGGCACTTATAAAGCAGTCTCTTCTCGTCATCATCAAGATCGCCAACAACTGATCTAATCATATTCTTATGGAAATCTCTATGATGATAAAATGCCTTACGTCCTCTCTCAGTAAGTGTAACATACACTACTCTCTTGTCCTTCTCACTTCTCTCTCTTACCACATAACCCTTATTCTCAAGGGCAGTAACATTGATTGTGAGTGTTCCCTGAGTAACTGAAAGTCTCTTAGCCACTTCAGACATCTTACGCTTTTCACCAACTCCAACTGCTTCGATAACATGCATATCGTTATTGGTAATATCCTTATATTCTTCTGTTATAACAGCCTGCGACTCCACATCCATAACATGGTTGAAAAGGCTCACAAGCATTTCATTAAGGCCTCTAGTCGATTCTGACATATGTTCCTCTTTCTATAACATAAACTCTTTATTGTTGAAACGAAACTGAATATACTGTTATGTTAATTATATAGCATCGTTACAATAATATCTACCATGAAAAAATTGATGCACCAAATGTAAGTCCTGCACCAAATCCTGAAAGAACAAGGCGCATGCCCTTCTTTAACTGGCCATTTCTATTGCACTCATCAAGGAGTACTGGAATAGCAGCTGATGACATGTTACCAACACGCTCAACATTAGTAGGGAATCTATCCTCAGGAAGCTCCATTCTCTTGGCAATAGAACTGATTATACGCTTATTAGCCTGATGAAGAATGAATAGATCAATATTGTCCTTAGTTAATCCAGCCTTGTCCATTGCTTCATTAATGCAAACTGGAATCTGACCAACTGCAAACTTGAATATCTCACGGCCATCCATCCATACAAACTTGCTCTGCTCTTCACCCTTGTATAATGGATTGTTAAGATCTCTTGTTCCACACTTAAGAACCATACCTTTCACACCATCAGAATGCTGTACGAAAGAGTATGTATCTTCTTCATCCTCAGCTGCTTCAACATAAACAGCACCTGCTCCATCACCAAAAAGGATACATGTAGTTCTATCTTCCCAGTCCATAATCTTGGATAGAACCTCTGCACCTACTACAAGTGCATTTTTATACATACCACTCTTAAGGTAAGAGTAAGCAGTATTAAGTGAGAATAAAAATCCTGCGCAGGCTGCATTAACATCAAAAGCTACTGCCTTACTTGCACCTATACCAGCCTGAACCTGACAAGCACAGCAAGGAAGCATCATTTCAGGTGAACATGTTGCTACAAGAATAAGCTCAACATCCTCAGCCTTTTTACCTGCATTCTCAAGAGCCTTGTTACAAGCCTCGATTGCAAGTGAAGCAACTGTCTCACCAGTTGAAAGATGTCTGCTACCGATACCTGTACGCTCTCTTATCCATTCATCTGATGTTTCCATATATTTTGTCAAATCATCGTTAGTAACTACAGTACTAGGAAGTGCGCTTCCTGTACCTAATATATGCATATTCATTATGCAAATTCCTCCATAATATCAGCCACGGTTTCAATCTTGTTAGCCCTGTATGCGTTGGTACCACAGAAAAGTAAACCCTCATCAACTCTACCCTCTACTGCATTAATAAGAGCTTCTGTAATACAAAATGGTGTTGTAGCTGGGTTACAGGTCTTAACACACTGTCTGCAGCCTTTCATAAAACGCTCACCACTTGCAACTCTATCAACAAATGCATTGTGAATAGCTCGTCCTGGCATACCAACTGGACTCTTAATAATCACAATATCTTCTTCGCTAGCATTAATATAAGTCTGCTTATAAGCATCACTGGCATCACACTCCACAGTTGTAACAAATCTTGTAGCCATCTGTACGCCATCGGCACCAAGTGCCTTGTAATGCTCAAGGTCATCCCTTGTATATACACCACCTGCTACTACAACAGGGATATGTACACCATTAGTATCACCAAGATTGCAAACTCCTTCTATGATGTTTACTATCTCAGCATCATAGCTTTCCACAGTAAACTCATCTAACTCCTCTCTGGTAAATCCAAGATGGCCACCAGCACGTGGTCCCTCTATTACTACCATATCCGGAAGCTTGTTATATTTCTTTAACCAGTACTTAGTAAGAACATCAAGTGCTTTTCGACTAGATACAATAGGGGCTATCTTTACATTACTTCCCTCTACTAATTCTGGAAGATTCATAGGAAGACCAGCTCCTGAAATTATGATATCAACTCCAGCTGAGGCTGCTGCGCGTACATAATCCTCATAACGCTTGGTAGCCACCATAATATTGACGCCTATGATTCCACCTTCAGCCATACTCTTTGCTTTTTCTATTTCAGTCTTAATAGCCTTTAAGTTGCACTCAATAGGAGCATTATTAAAGTTCGGATCTTTAAAGCCTATCTGCGCAGTTGAAATAACGCCTATTCCTCCTGCTCTAGCCACAGCGCTGGCCAGTCCTGAAAGGCTTACGCCAACTCCCATACCGCCCTGGACAACTGGAACTCCGGCAACAAGATCACCTATTATCAATCTATTTTCACTCATCCTAATAAATCCTTACTAATCCTAGAACTTTCTAAATCTTTCGTAACGCTCTTCCTTAATAGCCTCTGGCTTCATACCATCGTACTTCTTAAGGAACTCGCATATCTTCTCACGAAGTGTACTTCCTATAGCTGTCTTAGTGCTATCATCAGCACCGCCAAACTCTGGAATTATCTGCTCAATAACCTTAAGCTCCTTAAGGTCGCCTGCTGTTATCTTCATGATTCCACTGGCTTCCTCTGCTCTTGAACCGTCCTTCCAAAGAATAGAAGCAAATCCTTCTGGCGAAAGAATAGAATATGTAGCATCCTCAAGCATCCACACTTCATTACCAACAGCTGTTGCAAGAGCACCACCACTACCTCCTTCTCCTATAAGAATACAGAGTACTGGTACCTTAAGTGCTGACATCTCCTTGAGGTTACGGGCGATTGACTCACCCATACCACGCTCCTCGGCTTCAATACCTGGGAATGCACCTGGTGTATTAACAAAACATACTATTGGTCTGTTAAATTTCTCAGCCTGTTTCATAAGACGGAGAGCCTTACGATAACCTTCTGGCATAGGCATACCATAGTTACGTTCCTTACACTCCTGAAGATCCCTACCCTTATGGCCAGCGATAACAGTAACTGGCTGACTGCCAATAAAACCGATACCACCAATAATAGCTGGATCATCGCGGAACGCTCTATCACCATGAGCTTCTACAAACTGATCAAATATTGTTTCAATATAATCAAGAGAGCTAGCTCTGCTTACGCTTCTTACTGCCTTAATCTTCTCCCATGCTGTCTTCTCAGCTGCATAGTGAGCCTTCTCACGTACAAGCTCTGAAACAACACTCTTGTAATCAATATCACCGAACTTCGCATAATTACCTGCCTTGTTCTGATGAGCCTTTACTAAGAAGTAAATGGTCTTCTTAAGGTTCTGTCTCTTAACAATACCATCGATAATACCATGCTCAACTAAAAACTCAGCTGTCTGGAATCCTTCTGGAAGTTCCTGGCCAATTGTCTGTCTGATAACTCGTGGACCAGCAAAACCAATAAGTGCACCTGGCTCAGCCATAATAACGTCACCAAGCATTGCAAAGCTGGCTGTTACACCACCTGTTGTTGGATCAGTAAGAATAGGACAGTATAATAAACCTGCCTCTCCAAGCTTTTCAATGGCTGCCGAAGTCTTAGCCATTTGCATAAGAGATACGATTCCTTCCTGCATTCTTGCTCCACCTGAACAACAGAACAAAAATACTGGAAGTTTCTCCTCGATGGCACGCTCAATTGATAAAGTAATCTTCTCACCTACTACATGACCCATACTACTCATAAGGAATCTTGAATCACATACACCAAGAACGATTTCCTCACCAAATACTTTACACTTACCGATTGTAACTGCTTCATCAAGACCTGTATCAGCCTTAACCTTGGCAAGCTTCTCTTCGTATCCTTCAAAAGATAAAGGATTGTCATTAGTAAGCCCTTCGAACCATGGCTTAAAGGTCTTAGGGTCAGCAATCATATTAATACGATTGTTGGCTTTAACTCTAAAATATCCGCCGCACTCGTAGCATACATATTTCTGCTTAACAACACGGGCACGGTTCACCATCTTGCCACACTTAGGGCACTTGATAGATGTGTTGTCTGTTTTTTCTTCGACTTTTGCATTAGCAGGTGCCTCTGTCTTCTCAGAAGCGGCCTCCTTTACTACATCCTGAATACCAAATGAAACGTCAATCTTCTTAACACTAGTCTTCTTTTCGGTATCTATAACGTTTCTATTAATTCTTCTAAATCTGTGTAAACCGTTAAAAACTTTCATTTTAGTACCTACCACTAATCAAATATAGAATTATCTACTCCGCAAACTAACCAATGGCAAATGTAAGTTCTGCTTCGCAGACCTTCTTACCATCAACTGTTGCTACGGCCTTGCCTATACCTATAGGTCCCTTAACCTTAATAATGCTTGTTTCAAGCATAAGAACATCACCTGGAACAACCTTCTGACGGAATCTTGCCTTGTCGATGCCTGCAAAATAAGCTGTCTTACCAGCGATTTCTGGCATTGAAAGCATAGCAACTGCTCCAACCTGAGCAAGTGCCTCAATAATAAGCACACCAGGCATAACAGGATTTCCTGGAAAATGTCCTGTGAAATATGGCTCGTTCATGCTTACACATTTCTTACCAACTGCACGAACGCCAACTTCTAATTCTTCTATTGTATCGATTAAAAGGAATGGAGATCTGTGAGGAATAATATCCATAATCTCCTTTGTTGTATAAACTGACATTGTTCTACCTCTAGTTATTCGCTGTACTTACCAATAAGAATGCTGGCATTGTGTCCACCAAAACCAAGTGAGTTGGATAATGCATAAGGAACATCCTCAGTAAAGCTTGTCTTACAGTAGTTAAGATCAAGTTCTTCTTCTGTCTCCTGAAGACCAACTGTTCTATGAATAAATCCTTCTTCAACAGTCTTAACACATGTAACAAACTCAACTGCACCTGCAGCACCAAGTAAGTGTCCTACCATAGACTTTGTTGAGTTAACCTTAATATCCTTGGCATGATCACCAAATGCAAGCTTGATTGCTCTAGTCTCAAATAAGTCGTTATGATGTGTACTTGTACCATGTGCATTGATATATGTAAGTGCGTTCTTATCGATTCCTGCATCTTCTACTGCGTTAAGCATTGCTCTTGCTGCACCTGAGCCATCCTCTGCTGGAGAAGTGATATGGAAAGCATCAGCTGAACATCCATAACCAAGTACCTCAGCGTAAATCTTAGCGCCACGCTTCTTAGCATGCTCAAGCTCTTCAAGGATTACTACACCAGCACCTTCACCCATTACGAATCCGCTTCTGTCCTTATCAAAAGGAATAGAACATCTTGCTGGATCTTCGCTGGTAGATAATGCTGTAAGAGCAGTAAATCCTGCAATACCGATTGGACATACACTGGCTTCTGTACCACCTGCAAGCATCACATCTGCATCACCATATGCAATTGTTCTAAATGCTTCACCAATTGAGTTAGTACCTGTAGCACATGCTGTTACAACATTGATATTCTTGCCCTTAGCACCAAATGCGATACTGATATTACCAGCAGCCATATTAGTGATTGCAAGAGGAACAAACATAGGACTAACACGAGAACTTCCCTTTGTGTTAAGTGTTGTGATTTCCTTCTCATAAGCCTGAAGGGCACCAACACCACTACCTACAGAAACACCTACTCTATATGGATCCTCAGACTCCATATTGATACCAGCATCTTCCATAGCTTCCTTAGCAGCCGCTATTGCATACTGGCAGAAAAGTTCCATTCTTCTAGCAGCCTTCTTATCCATATAATCTTCTGCATGGAAATCCTTAACCTCTGCTGCAATCTTAACCTTAAAATCAGTTGTATCGAATTTTGAAATAGGAGCAAAACCTATCTGCTCATCTTTAACAGCCTTCCAAAAATTCTCAACACCATTACCGATAGGAGTAATTGCTCCTAAACCTGTTACTACTACTCTTTTCTTCATAAGTTATCTCCTTATATTGACATACCACCGTCAACACATACAACCTGACCTGTTATATAGTTGGCATAATCACTAGCAAGGAATAATACTGTGTTCGCAATATCATCTACAGCACCAATTCTTCCAAGTGGGATACTTCCCTTAGCACCTTCTAATACGCTTTTAGGCATTGCCTTAGTCATCTCTGTCTCTATGAAACCAGGAGCTACTGCATTAACGCAGATACCTCTGCTTGAGAGTTCTCTAGCAATACTCTTTGTAAGTCCAATAAGACCTGCTTTAGATGCTGAATAATTGGCCTGACCTGCGTTACCCATTACACCTGATACTGATGAAATATTGATAATCTTTCCGCTCTTGTTCTTAAGGAAGTGTCTAGTAAGATGCTTCATAGTATTGAAAGCTCCCTTAAGATTTGTGTTAAGAACATCATCATAATCCTGTTCACTCATACGCATTATAAGATTGTCTCTTGTAATGCCTGCGTTGTTAACAAGGATATCAACCTTGCCATACTTCTCGATTACTTCTTTAACCATCTGTTCGCATGCTGCGTAGTCTGATACATTGCAACCAATTACTTCAGCCTGACCACCCATATTAGCTATCTCAGCTACAACCTGCTCAGCACGTTCCTTAGAACCGTTGTAGTTAACTAGTACAGTGGCGCCACAACCTGCAAGAGCAAGTGCGATACCTCTACCAATACCACGGCTGGCACCTGTAACTAACGCAATCTTGCCGTCTAATGTTTTGCTGTCAAACATCTCTTTCTCCTTAATTTCCTAGACCGTAGCAGTTAACTTGCCGAGGTCTTCTATCTTCTCAACATTAATTACTGTAAGGTCCTTGTCTGTCTTCTTAATGAAACCAGCCAGTGTCTTGCCTGGTCCAATTTCAACAAATGTAGTAACACCAAGTTCCTTAAGCTTTAATATACTTTCTCTAAATCTAACTGGGCTTGATACCTGCTTAGCAAGAAGCTCCTTGATGTTATCCTTACTATTTACAACATCTGCTTCAACATTACAGATATAAGGTACTGTTGGATCCTTAACCTCAACATCCTTAAGTACGTCAGCAAGCTGCTTGCCTGCTCCCTCGAGTAATGCTGAGTGGAATGGTCCACTAACCTTAAGTGGGATACATCTCTTAGCACCCTTAGAGCTAAGTAATTCTCCTGCTGCAGCTACTGCCTTCTCTTCACCTGTGATAACAATCTGTCCTGGACAGTTGTCATTAGCGATAGATACTACTCCATCAATTGAATCGCAAGCTTCCTTAATTGTCTCAGCATCAAGACCAAGAACAGCCATCATAGCACCACCAACTGGATATGCTTCCTGCATATATAAGCCACGCTTTCTGATAACCTTGAAAAGATCTTCATTGCTCATAACGTCAGCTGCAGCTAACGCACCATACTCACCAAGACTAAGTCCTGCACAATAATCAGGCTTGATACCAAGATTTCTGATTACCTGTAAGATAGCAACCTCAGTAGTAAGTAATGCAATCTGTGTATATTCAGTAATATTAAGATTGTCATTAGGATTAAAGCAAAGGTCAGCAACATCTATTCCTGTTGCCTTGCTTGCTATATCATAAATCTCTCTAGCTGAATCAAGTTCATCGTAAAAGTCCTTACCCATGCCAGTAACCTGAGCCCCCTGACCTGGGAATAAGAATGCGATTTTGCCCATTATCTTCTTCCTCCATTACCAAGTAAAGCCTCAGCCTCAGTCATGATTTCTTCAATCATTTCCTTACAGCTCTGCTGCTTCTTAATAAGTCCTGCAATCTGACCTGCCATAACTGTACCGTTAACAACATCACCGTCAATAACTGCATTTCTAAGAGTACCAAGTGTAAGTTTCTCAAGTTCCATGAACTCTGCGCCTTCTTTTTCAAGCTTTAAGTACTCTCTAGTCATCTTATTTCTAAGACATCTTACTGGATGACCTGTTGATAAACCTGTTACCTCAGAATCAACATCTGATGCCTTAACAACCTTGTTCTTATAGTTCTCATGAACTATAGATTCATTGGCCACAACAAATCTTGTACCCATCTGAACTGCTTCTGCACCAAGCATATAAGCTGCTGCAAAACCTCTACCATCACCGATACCACCTGCTCCAATAACTGGAATAGATACTGCATCAACAACCTGTGGTAAAAGAGCCATAGTTGTAGTAGAACCGATATGTCCACCACTTTCCATTCCTTCTGCTACTACTGCGTCTGCTCCAGCTCTTTCCATCATCTTAGCCATAGCAACACTTGCAACTACAGGAATAACAACAACTCCTGCTTCTTTCCACATGCTCATATATTTTGAAGGAGAACCTGCACCTGTTGTAACTACCTTCACGCCTTCTTCAACAACCATCTTTGCAACTTCATCTGCATTAGGGTTGAGAAGCATTATATTTACACCAAATGGCTTATCTGTAAGTTCTCTACATTTTCTAGCTTCTTCTCTTACTATCTCTGGTGGAGCTGATGCTGCACCGATTAATCCAAGTCCACCGGCATTAGACACGGCGGCAGCAAGCTTATGCTCTGCCACCCATGCCATACCACCTTGGATGATTGGATATTCAATACCTAACAATTCTGTTATTTTAGTCTTCATAATCTTCTACCTAATCAACCATTAACACTTACTATTCGTGTTTTATTATTAATATCTAATAATTAGTTCTTCTTGTTCTCGATGTACTCTACAACAGCGCCAACAGTTGTAAGCTGCTCAAGATCCTCAGAAGGAATCTCTGTACCAAACTCATCTTCAAGTGCCATTACAAGCTCGAAAAGGTCAAGTGAATCAACACCAAGATCATCCTTGAAAGATGTCTCTGCCTTAATCTCTACTCCGTCTAAACCAAGCTTCTCTTCGATAATCTCTTTTACTCTTTCTAACATTGTTGTAATCTCCTTACTTAATATAAATATTTTTTACTTTATTAGTTTGACTTTCAATTAGTTTGATAATAAATTAATTTGATAATCAAACATCAACAAAATGCATTCTACAACCAGATACTTTGATTGTCAATATATTATTGTTTGATTTTCGAAGTATTTTGCAACTTTTTTGTAACATATTTATGAAAACAAAAAAGCCCGATGAGATTTTCATCCCATCAGGCTTCTATATAACTAATATCTTCTAACTCTTACTCTGCAATAACTATGGTCTCACCATAGCTAAGAACAAGCTTACCATCTGGAGTAAAGTTATCCTCCTTGGCTGGCTGACCATCTTCATTGAGTTCATGAATAGGTATGTTATTCTTGGCACCAACCATAGCTGCAACTTCTGTGGCTTCTACTGCATCCATGTTATATACGCCATCAATTGGGTACATAGCATAATCAATATTCTTGTCAGCAAGCTCACTCATTGAATCAAGTTTTGATGTATCACCTGCATGATAAACTGATACTCCGTCAACAGTTACAATATATCCAACACAGTACTTAATATCATGATTTTCGTTAGCTGCTGGTACGGCTTCGATGTGGTATGGTCCAACATCATAGCTTTCATATGTGTCGCCTGTATGTGCATCCTTATAGTTAATAAATGTACACTCATCTGACATAGTAAGATTATAGTTAGGTGTATGATCACCGTGACCATGAGTAACAATAACAATATCCGGATTCTCAGCCTTCCAATCCCACTCTTCGTAATTAGGATCAATTAAAAGTTCTGTTCCATCCTTGGCCACAATTTTGACACTGGCATGGCCAATATATGTAAGTGTTGTACAAGCGGAAGCTTCCTCTGTTTCATCCTGAGCTTCGCTTTCCACTGCCGCATCAGTATCATCAGGTGAAGATTCGTCACTTACCACCTCTTCTGATACTGGCTGATTATCTGTCGCAACATCTATCTCAGTACTAGTATTATCAGTAGAACCACAGCCAACTAATGCAAGCATCAATACCACTGATGAAGCTAATAAAAATTTTCTCATATTTATTCCCCTTTTTCTTTTTACTCTAAAAAAATAATCCCCAGATTTCTCTGGGGATTTAAAGATTTTAATTAATCATCGTCTTCTTCAGTCTGTGGGAATTTATTACGAAGTAAATTCCACATAGCACCTGTTAAGCATACTGATGAATATGTACCACTTACGATACCAATCATAAGTGGAAGTGCAAATTCCTTAATTGACGATACACCCAGTATATAAAGAACTGCTACTGTAATGAATGTAGTAAGTGATGTGAAGATTGAACGAGTTAATGTCTGAGTAATACTCTTATTAACTGTATCTTCTATAGAGAATGTTCTCTTCTTTCTGTCAGCACGAAGATTCTCTCTGATTCGGTCAAATACTACGATGGTTGCGTTAATTGAGTAACCTACGATAGTAAGAATACATGCAATGAATGTACTACCAACGCTAAGTCTTACACATGCGTAGAAAGTAATAACTACAAATACGTCATGAACAAGAGCAGCTACCGCACTGGCACCAAATCTGAAATCAGAGAATCTAAACCAGATATAAATAAGCATACATCCTGCTGCAACTATTACAGCCATAATAGCACTCTTAAGCATCTCGCCTGAGATAGTAGAGCTGATAGTCTCAACAGATATCTTCTGATCCTGTACGCCATACTTAGTCATCATAAGCTGCTTAAACTCTTCTCTCTCATCCTCTGAAAACTCACGAGTCTTGAAGATAACCTGGTTAGTATTGTTAACTGTTGTCCAAAGAACATTGGCATCGCCTGTGATCTTCTCAATATCAGCAACAATAGTACCATCAATATATTCAGCTGTCTGAAGTGTTTCAAAATCAACTGTAGTAGCTGTACCACCCTTGAAATCAAGTGAGTAGTTAAGTGGGTCACCAGTTGTGATTCCCATAATAACCATAACGATAATACCTACTGCAATAATTGCACCTGAAACACCAAAGTATAACTTGTTCTTACCAAGGAAGTTGATTGTCTTAACTTCCTTAACCTTACCGATCCACTTAGCATCCTTGAAACCAAGAGCAAAGAAGCAGTTAAGTAAAAGCTTTGTAACGAAAAGTGCTGTAATCATTGAAAGCACGATACCAAGAGCAAGTGTATAAGCAAATCCCTTGATTGTACCACTACCAATAGCCATAAGAACTACAGCAGCAATAAGTGTTGTAATATTACCATCGATGATGGCTGAAAGAGCCTTATTGAAACCTGACTTAATAGAAGACTCTACTGTCATACCAATTGCAAGCTCTTCTCGTATACGAGCGAAAATAATAACGTTGGCATCGACCGCCATACCAATTGAAAGGATGATACCTGCGATACCTGGAAGTGTCATTGTAATACCAAGGAAGTTGACACAAAGCATCATCATCATTGTATAAGCAACAAGTGCGATTGAAGCAACAAGACCTGGTATTCTATATACGATAACCATGAAGATCATGATTATACCAACACCGATAAGACCAGCAAGAATACTTGTTGAAATAGCATCGGCACCAAGCTGAGCACCAACCACGTTACTACGAAGCTCTTCAAGTTCAAGTGAAAGACCACCGATACGAATACTCTGAGCAAGCTTGTCAGCCTCTTCGTAGCTGCCCATACCAGAAATCTGACCTTCACCACCAGTAATAGCTGTCTGTACGTTAGGTACTGAAATAAGCTTTCCATCGTAGTAAATACCAATTGTTCCTGGAAGACCTGTCTTAGATACTACTGCTGCTGTTTCCTCAGCAAATATCTTAGCACCCTCTTCTGTGAACTTAAGCTGAACTAGGAATTCCTGCTTATCATTCTTATCTGTAAAAGCACCGCCCTCACTCTTGGCAACATCTGTACCAGAGAGAACTGCACTACCTTCAGCAATAATCTGCTCAAGCGGCTTAGTAAGAATATACTCTCTATTAATAGAAGAAACATCCTTAATCTTATACATTACTGGATTGCCATCAGCATCAACTACTATTTCGCTTGTCTTGTCATCATAAAGGAAACCACCATCGGCATCTGAGAATACGAAGTATGTATCCTTTTCTGAATATACTGGCATATCCAAGTAGTTTCTGTAGCCATAGTTAAGAATACCATCTGGACCCATAGCACGAATAAAGTATAACTGTCCTGGAGAACCAAGATCAGCAAGTACTGCTTCAGCATCCTTAACGCCAGGAATTTCAATACTGATACGATTATCACCTTCCTGATATACTCCTGCCTCTGTCGAGTACTTCTCTACTCTCTTACGAAGCTTTTCAATAGTATCAGAAATCTCTGTTGGAGTAGGATTTGTGTCTCCTGCTGCCTGATATGTGATACTAACACCACCTGCAAGGTCAAGACCAAGCTTAGTGTTCTTGATAGCTCCGCTGCCTCTTTCATCAACACCATTTGCCATGATGTATCCAAAACCAACCATAATGGCTAATACTAATGCTAGTAAAAGCGCTGCACTTGATTTTTTCATGTTAAAACAACCTTTCTTATCTTTTAAATCAACCTTAATATTATATCACAATGAACTCATAATAACTATGAATTCAAAAAGTTCTTTAATATAGGACTCTTTGGATTGGTAAATACTTCCTCCGAGGTTCCAGCCTCTTCTATAATACCATTGGCCATGAATATAACCTTATCAGCTACCTCTCTGGCAAAATCCATCTCATGAGTAACTACTATCATAGTACTGTCTGAGCTCTTAAGTCCCCTAATAACTCGAAGTACTTCCTTGGTAAGCTCTGGATCAAGAGCACTTGTTGGCTCATCGAAACAAAGGATATCAGGAGTAAGCATAAGCGCTCTCGCAATTGCGACTCTCTGCTGCTGTCCACCTGACAGCTCACAAGGATACGAATCCTTCTTAGCGGTAAGTCCTACCTTTTCAAGAAGCTGCATGGCTCTCTTGTCAATATCATCTAAAACTGCCTTTTCAGATGAATTATCACCATCTTTATCTTTGGCATAAGAGTTCTTGGCAGCAAGCTTAGCTGCAAGTGTCAGGTTTCCAAGCACAGTATACTGTGGAAATAGATTGAACTGCTGGAATACCATACCAAAGTGAAGTCTGTTCTGACGAATAACTGATTCCTTTAATAATGAAGGGTCATTAGAATCAAATATATTCTTGCCATCCACACATATAACTCCGCTGTCAGGTCTTTCAAGGAAATTAAGGCAACGAAGAAGAGTTGTCTTACCACTTCCTGATGAACCAATGATTGCAAGGACATCACCCTTGTCTAATGAAAAGTTAATATCTTTTAATACCTCCACATGCTTGAATGACTTGCATATGTGGTTAACTTCTAATAATGCCATATCTCTCCCCCAGTACCTACTTAAAATACTCCAGCTTCTTTTCTATTCTTCCAAACAATACTGTAAGAATTCCATTGAATACAAGGTAATATATTGCTGTGAAGAAAAGTGGCCAAATGGCACCTGATATGCCCTGTGAACCTTTCATGAATGCCTGTCCTGCCCAAATAATCTCCTGAAGAGCAATGATACGTGCAAGAGAAGTATCCTTAACAAGAGTTAATATTTCATTGGACATGGGTGGCACTATACGTTTGATCATCTGCAGAAGCTTAACCCTGAAGAATATCTGAGTCTTAGTCATACCAAGAACAAAGCCTGCTTCATCCTGACCAACAGGAATGCTCTGAATACCACCACGGAAGATTTCTGAGAAATAGCAAGCATAGTTGAAAATAAATGCTACACTACTGGCTGCAAATCTTCCAGCCTCTGAGCCTCCCCATATTGGCTTATTAAGAACCAATCCTGGAAAATAAAAAATGATAAGGAGCTGAATCATAAGAGGTGTACCTCTGACAATCCAGATGATTATCTTAAAAAAGCCGCTTATTATCTTGATTTTTGATCTTGTGCCAAATGATATAAGAAGACCAAGTGGCAAAGCACCAATAAGTGTGACTGCAAAAAGCTTAAGTGTCTGCAGAAAACCAACATTTAATGAATTAATTACTATCGGAAACTGTTCCAAAAACTGTTCCATATATACCCCGATCATTTCATAAAAAGGACGCTACGGGTAGTCCCGCAGCGTCCTATGTTTATAATACAATTACTGCTCGATAAGAGCTGCCTGAACACCATACTTCTCAGCAATAGCCTTCATTGAACCATCGCTGTAGCTTGTCTTAAAGTACTCGTTAAGAGCTGCTGTAAGGTCAGAACCCTGACGGAATCCTACTCCATACTTTTCTTCATTAAGACCTACTGTATAAGTAAGGTTCTCGTAGCTTGTACCCTCACCAACCATAGCTGCTGCCATAAGTGAATCGATGATAGCTGCATCAGAAGTACCAGCTGCAACTTCCATAAGTGCACTTGCCTGGTTCTGAACTTCTGTATAGTTAAGGTTGTTAGCCTGAGCCTGCTCAGCACCTGCTGAACCAGCTTCTACTGCGAAATTAAGATCGCCAAGCTTGTCTACTGAATCATAATCAACTGCAACATCCTTATTAACGATTACTACCTGAGCGTTGTTGCAGTATGCATTAGAACAGCTCATTGAGCTCATAACTTCATCTGTAAGAGTCATACCATTCCAGATACAATCAACTGTGCCGCCGTTAAGCTCCATAACCTTGTTATCCCAGTCGATCTCAACAAACTTAACTTCAACTCCAAGGCTCTTAGCGAACTCTGTAGCAAGATCAGCATCAAAACCAACCCAGTTACCATCTGCATCAATGTAATCCATTGGCTCGAAATCTGTTACACCAACTACTAATACACCAGCCTGCTTAATCTTGTCGATATCAGCAACTGCTGCTGTCTCACTGTCTGCTGACTGATTGTCAGCAACTGTTGCATTGTTATTACCACAAGCGCAAAGCATAAATACGCACATAGCGCTGAGTAATAATGCTAAAAACTTTTTACTCATAATAAATTCCTCCATATAACTTTATCGTGCTAACGCGATACCACGCTATTATAGTAGCATAATGATAAAAAAGTCAATGAATATACGCCTAGTTCTGTAATCTAATACTTATTTCTCCTGATGAAACCGCATCCTCGCTGCCTTCAGTATAGCGCACTTTCAAATGGCACTCATCATCCACGCCAAGTAAGACAGCTGGAATTTTATTGTCACCAGAGATAATATTGATATTTTCTCCAATCCATAAAAGCCTTTTTCTGTAGGCCTCCATATAGCTTCCACTGCTTATCTCGCTGTAATAAGTCATAAAATGTTTAATAATGCTGGCTATCAGTTTGTTCTTATAAGAAAAGGACTTGTTATCACATATAAATCCGGCAACATTTTTTATATCATCTGGAAAATCGCTATCTGGCTGATAAAGATTGATTCCAATTCCAAGAATAATACAATCAAGCTTATTATCTTCAATACTAAACGAAGCCTCGGTTAATATACCGCAAACCTTGCTGCCTCCAACATATATATCATTGACCCATTTGATACCTGCTGGTACACCTGTCACTTCTTCAATGGCTTCGGCCACGCTACTTGCTGCCGCAGTCGTAATACGCACGCTCTGCTCCATTGGAAGAGTTGGTCTAAGAAGAATACTCATATATATTCCTGACTCAGCTGGAGAATAAAAACTTCGGCCTCTTCGACCTTTCCCAGCAGTCTGCTCTGCTGCTATAACTACAGTTCCTTCCTTAGCTCCTGCTGCCGATAAACGACTAATCTCTGTATTGGTCGAATCAATAACCTTATGAATATGTATATCCATATCAGAGTATTCTTTTCCAAGAGCATCTCGGATCGTCTTTTCATCAAGAACATCGGACTCGTCTCCAAGCATATATCCTTTATTATTAACACCTGTAATATTGTATCCTTCATTATTAAGTGCCTTAACAGCTTTCCACACTGCGCCTCTTGTGCAGCCAATTCTCTCTGCTATCTCTTCACCTGATACATAATTTCCTAAATGTTCTGTTAATAATGCTAATAAATCACTTTTTACTGACATAATAAACGTCCCCACAATTCGTAGTCTTTTTTAGTATCTATGTCTTCTAGTTCAATCTCGGACAAAACTTCTACTGTTTCTACCTTATTAATATGATTTTTAATAACCACGCTTCCGCCTTTATCAAATGGCAGTTCCTTAAGCTCAGAGAAAAGGCTAACTGGAAAGTACACTGGTGCTCCTACTCTATCCTTATAAGCCACGCGCCAAATTTTATCTGGACTAAGTACTGCAGCATCCAGTAATGCCTTAATACTTGTCTTTGTCAAAAATGGCTGATCACTTACAAAGAACATACAACCCTTCACGCTACCAGGCATATGCTCTACGCCAAGACGCACTGTATCATTCTGCCCTGGCATCTCGTGATATATGACTTCTATACCCTTCTTTTCACAGTAATCCTTAACATCCTGGTTTCTTGTCACGACGATTCTAGATTGGAATAAATCAGATGTAGCATCTAACACCCAGTCAATCATAGGTCTGCCGCCAAAATCGACCATGAGCTTGTCGCCGCCAAAACGGCTGCCAACCCCTGATGCCATGATTACACAGCCAACTGGATATAGATTAGTATTATTGCAACTTGTCAAAATACTTGGCGTACAATTCTTCATTGGCGCTTATACAGGCATCACGATATTCTTCATATCGACTTAGCCATTCCTTTCCCTCTTTGGTAAGCATACTGCCGCCACCATCCTTACCACCTACACTTCGGATAGTAAGCTTAAAGCCAAGGGCCTTCTCGGCATTCTTAAGAATCTTAAGGGCTTTGGTGTAAGCCATACCCATAACATTAGCTGCCGAATTAAGTGATCCTGTTTCCTCCACTAGTCTTAGTAGTCTGCAAGGACCCTCTCCAAAGAATTTCTCATTTTCATCATCATAAAAAACTACTTTTGTTACAGCCTTCATTATTCTGGTTCCCTAACCATAACTAACTGTCTATCACCATTTTTGTTGGTAAAAGACTGTATGCTAATACTTCCATATATAATACGAAGCTTTTCCTGAATTACACTAATATCATCTTCCCTGATATTTACAGTATCAGCTATCGTACTATCATTAATCAATAATAACCTATCGCAATAATTAAGCGCAAGATTGGTATCATGAAGCGTAACTAGTGCTGCTCTTTTTCCACCATCTGTCTCCTGACTGATCCAGCTACGGATATATTCCATCACGTTATATCTGACATTAAAATCAAGGGCACTTTCTGGTTCGTCCATTAGTAACAACCTGCTATCAGCCACCATAGCTCTCGCCAATATACATAGCTGCTTCTGGCCTTCACTTAGTGATAAGTAATTATCCTCTGCCTTGCCCTTTAGCCCAACCTGCTCTATCACCTTATAAGCTTTCTCTTTCATGCTGGCAGTAGGATACTGAAGAAGTCCAAGATAAGGATTAAATCCCATAAGTACCACATTTATCACTGAAATATCTATGGTAATACCACTTTGTTGTGGTATATAGCTGCACATCCTGGCTAGCTGTTTGGACTTAAGCTTGTCTATGCTTTCACCGCTTACGCTGCATTCTCCGCTATGCGTAATCATTCCACATATTGCTTTTACTAACGTGGTTTTGCCACTACCATTGGCGCCAAGCACGGCAACCAGTTCCCCTTCATTAACTGAAAATGAAACATTATTAATAATATCTTTCTTATCATATCCTGCTCGCAGGTTAGACACGTTAAGAATACTCATAGCTTTTGTCTCCCCCTAAATATTAATATGATAAGGAATGGCGCTCCAAGAATACTTGTAAAAATACTTACAGGTAATTCTGTGGCAGCCACACTTCTAGCTAAAATATCTGCTCCAAGAAGCAAACACGATCCAACTATTCCACCCAAAATCATGGTACTAAGATGATTATTACCAGTTATTTTTCTCGCACTATGTGGAGCAAGTAAGCCAATAAAACTAATAAGACCTGTCATGCTCACAATACATGAAACAGTGATTGTTGAAAAAATGAGTAATAATAGTCTCATTCTAAATATATTAACGCCAAGCATCTTGGCTTCAGTTTCCTCGGTTGCAAGTAATATGGACTGTCTATGAAGAACAAATAAAGCTACTAAGCATACAAGGCATACTGCAATGTTGCCACCAATAATATGCGAGTTAATTCCATTAAGACTTCCCATAATCCAGTACTCTATGGATGCAAGCTGCTTTTCAGGATCAGCCACTAATTTGAAGCACATTAATACTGTCTGGGCCAATGAATGGACTGCAATACCTGCAAGAATTACTGTGCTCTTTCTGCCTGATTTATCAAGAGTAGATAACAGTAATGCGAATACCACAGCTATTATGGCACCGCCAAAAGCACATACAGTAATCATAGTTGCTCCTTGAAAGAACAAAATACCTGCTGCCGCTCCTGCACTTGCACCTGATGAAACACCTATGATATCTGGTGACGCCAGTGCATTATGAAAAATAGTCTGATATACAAAACCTGCTATGCCAAGAGCAAAGCCTCCTATAAGGCCTACTACTGCTCGGCTAAGTCTAAGCGTAAGAAATACTTTAACCTGCATGGAATCGCCAGCAAGGATCCTTGAAAGAACAAGAGGATATTTACCCACAAAAAGACTCAAAAAAAACAGGGCAAGCATTACTGCCGCCCCGCTTATAAAAGCTATATTAGTTTTCGTTGTAACTGAAACCGTAGAATGTTTCATAGTACTCCTCAACAATATCGTTATATTCATCATCTGATACATAATCAGGATAAAGTGTATTAGCAAGCCATACCGCTCCTAAAACACCACTTGGGACTGGGCTATCCCATGCTTCTGCCTTCGATGGCATCTGATATACATTGCCATTTACTACTGCCTTACATGATACAAGATTTTCATTATTAAGTACATCTTCAACAGTATAATCAGCATCTGATGTAAGAATAATATATTCTGGATCCCATGCCAATACCTGCTCGTAGCTTATATCTACCCAATATGAATCCTCAATCTCACTAGCCACATTATAACCACCAGCAAGTGCTATAAGATCTGTCTGATACATTCCATTACCAGCTGTTGATAAGAAATCAGAGTTACCTGCAAGATATACAGAAGCTGTCTCAATACCAGCACCAGCAACTTCATCTCTTGTCTCACTAAGAAGTGACATCTGCTCGTCGATGTAAGCAACTAACTCCTCTTCCTTCTCTACTGTGTTAGTTGCAGTAGCAATGATGTCAGCCATCTCTAATAATAAATCCTGATTCTCTGGATTAACAAGAACTACTGGAATACCAAGCTCTTCCATAGTAGCTGCAGCATCCTTAAGCTTCATTGGTAGGATAACAAGATCTGGCTCAAGAGCTATACATCCCTCAAGATCAAATTCCTTAGCAGAACCTACACTTGGTAAATCAATTAATTCCTCGGCACTAAGCTTATATATAGGACGCTTATCAGCCTTAGCCTCAATACCTACAAGCTTATCTTCAATACCAAGTGCAATAAGCATACTTGATGAAATATAGTAACCACTAACTATTTTCTGTGGCTCACTTTCAATAGTCACTTCTCTTCCAGCCTGATCAGTAATAGCGATTGGATACTGTATTGTATAATCAATAGCTTCTTCTACTGTCTCTTCTGTTTCCTCAGCCTCTACTTCTTCTGTATCCTCATCAGATACTGTCTCGCTGGCTTCAACTATCTCTGAATCAGAATTCTCAGATACAGTTTCAGCGTTGCCAGTACATGCTGCTAAAGAAAGCATCATTGCTGTCATTAATAATACATAATACTTTTTCATATATATCTCCTTCGTTGTACTTTAAAAACAATAACGCATTATAACAAATATTGTTTCCAAAGACAAGCAGCATTGATAATATAGAACTAGGTATTATTACTTAATAATTATTTATTGGGAGATATTAATGGTTACGATTCAAAAATATGTTAAGGTCCTGTCTCTAGATGAAGCCTATGAACTTAACCAGAATAAGAACAACTGCATTATCGGCGGTATGCTCTGGTTAAAAATGGGAAACAAAAATATCAGTACAGCCATTGATCTATGCAACCTTGGTCTAGATACCATTGAAGAGTCTGATGATGAATTCTCTATTGGTGCCATGGTTACTCTTCGTCAACTAGAAAATCATGCTGGCCTCAATTCTTTTACTAATGACGCAATTCGTAGTTCTGTTAAAGATATCGTAGGCGTCCAGTTCAGAAATATGGCTACCGTAGGTGGTAGTATCTGGAGCCGATTCGGTTTTTCTGATGTTCTTACAATGTTTATGGCTATGGATAGCTATGTACAGTTATATAAAGGTGGACTCATCCCATTAAAAGACTTTGCCAAGATGGATTATGACAAAGATATACTTGTTCGCCTTATTGTCAAAAAAACTCCAGGAAAATACATATATAAAGCATCGCGTGCTCAGAGAACTGACTTCCCTGTTATTGCCTGTGCGCTTTCTATGATTAATGGCAAATATCAGCTTGCTGTTGGTGCTAGACCTAATAAAGCAGTACTTACGATTGATGCTGACAATATATTAGCTGGTGGAATAAACGAAGAATCAGCCAAGGCCTTTGCAAGGTTCGCAGCTGACAATACTCCTGCTTTTAGTAACAGCAGAGCAAGCGGCGAATATCGTACACACTTAATAGAGGTACTAACCTACCGATGCCTCATGGAAATGGGAGGTTTGGAATGATAGAAATAAAGATTAAATTAAATGGAAAAATGATTACTGAGCAAATCGATCCTGATTTACTTCTCATCGACTTTGTACGTAATCACAACTGCTACAGCGTAAAACGCGGTTGTGAAACTTCCAACTGCGGTTTATGTACAGTCCTTATGGATGACACACCAGTACTGTCATGCTCTATGCTTGCAGCCAGAGCTGATGGACATGAAGTCAAAACATTAGAAGGGCTTCAGGAAGAAGCTTCATCTTTTGTGGGCTTCATTGCTGATCAGGGAGCTGACCAGTGTGGTTTTTGTAATCCTGGATTTGTAATGAACACTATCGCTCTCCTTCGTGAAAATCCTGATCCTACAGACGATGAAATACGTGCATTCCTTGCTGGTAATTTATGCAGATGTAGTGGATATGAAGGACAGCTTCGTGGCATACGTGCCTATTTAGATAGTAGAAAACAGTAAGGAGGAGCTCATGGAACATAAAGATTATAAAGCAATCAATAAATCAGTCCGAAAAAAAGATGCCATGCAGTTACTTCTTGGTAAGCCTGTTTATACAGAGGATATCGCTCCTTCTGATGCTTTAGTAGTTAAGCTTCTTAGAAGTCCGCATGCCAATGCTATCGTAACAACAATTAATACCAAAACAGCCAAGCTTGTGCCTGGTGTTGTAGATGTATTTACATGGGAAGATGTCCCAAACTATAGATTTACCAATGCAGGTCAGACCTATCCTGAGCCATCACCTTATGATCGACTTATTATCGACAGACACGTAAGGTTCGCAGGCGATGTTGTTGCAATTGTAGCTGCTGAAACAGAAAAAGCTGCTAACAAGGCTTTATCACTTATTAAGGTTGAATATGAAGTTCTTGATGCTGTTCTCGATTTTAGAACTGCCAAGGATAATCCAATACTTGTTCATCCTGAGGATAACTGGGTAGCTCCTTGCGAGGTTGGCGGCAGCAATAAAAGAAATCTTGTAGCCAGCGAGCAGTCATCTCATGGTGATGTTGATGCCATAATGGCTGACTGCGATATAGTTCTTGAACGTACTTATCATACAAAAGCCTTTAACCAGGCTATGATGGAAACCTTCAGAACATATACCTCACTGGACCGATATGGACGTCTTCACGTTATATCTTCAACTCAGATAGTATTCCATGTACGTCGTATCCTTTCTCACGCACTTGGAATTCCTAAAAATAGAATTCGTGTAGAAAAGCCTCGTATAGGTGGCGGCTTTGGTGCTAAGCAGACAGCTGTAAGTGAAGTTTATCCTGCTTTTGTAACTATGAAAACTGGAAGACCAGCCATGATTATCTTCTCAAGAGAAGAATCCCAAATAGCAGGCTCCCCTCGTCATGAAATGCAGGTTCGTTTAAAGCTTGGTGCCAGCAAAGATGGAAAGATCAGAGCCCTTGATTTATATACATTATCTAACAGCGGTGCATACGGTGAACATGGTCCAACAACTGTAGGACTGTCTGGTCATAAGTCAATCCCTATGTACACAGGAAGCCTCGAAGCTTTTAGATTCGATTATGATGTGGTGTATTCCAACACTATGGCAGCAGGAGCATATCGTGGATATGGTGCTACCCAGGGAATCTTCGCTTTGGAAACCACTGTTAATGAACTGGCTGAAAAGCTACATATGGATCCTACTGAGATCCGAAACAAAAACATGCTTAAAGAAGGCATGGTTATGCCAGCCTACTACAATGAAATTGCTAGCGCCTGCGCTCTTGATAAGTGTCTTGATCATTGCAAGGAAATGTTTGGATGGGATGAAAAGTATCCTGTACGTGATATGGGTAATGGCAAGGTTCGTACAGCCGGTGTTGCCATGGCCATGCAGGGATCATGTATTTCCAACGTAGACGTTGGTTCAGCCACAGTAAAGCTTATTGAAGATGGTACATATAACCTTATTATTGGTGCAGCTGATATGGGTACTGGATGTGATACTATCCTGGCTCAGATGGTTGCCGAGTGTATGGACTGTAGCGTCGATGACGTTTCTGTTTTCGGTGCTGATACAGATGCATCTCCATATGATTCCGGTTCATATGCTTCATCTACAACTTACATCACTGGTAAAGCTGTAGAAAAGGCCTGCATGGAGCTTAGAGGCAAGATGTGTGGAATAGCTGCTGATATGCTGGGCTGTGACAAAGAAGAAATGATATTTGAAAAAGGCCGCATACGCCGAATTAATACTGAGCAGTCTGTAACTTTATCTGAAATAGGTTATAAGACTCAGGTTAATACTGAGAAGAATGCTGAAGCATCAGTATCTCACTCTTCTCCTGTTTCTCCTCCTCCATATATGGTAGGTATGGTAGAAATCGAGCTTGATAAACTTACTGGTGAAGTTACAATCCTTGACTACATGGCTGTTGTTGACTGTGGTATTCCTATTAATCCTGCTCTAGCCCGAATTCAGGCTGAGGGAGGTATCGTTCAGGGTATTGGCCACACCTTATACGAAAACGTAAGTAATGACAGACGTGGTAAGCCTATTGAAGCTTCGCTTATGCAATATAAGCTGCCAACAAGACTTGATATGGGCCATTTAAAGGTTGAGTTTGAGCATAGCTTTGAACCTACTGGACCATTTGGTGCTAAGTCGATTGGTGAAATAGTTATCAATACTCCTGCACCAGCACTTGCTCATGCAATATATCGAGCTACTGGTGTATGGCACAGAGAACTTCCAATCACTCCAGAACAGATTGCTATGTCCAAACCTGAGGACAATGAAAATTAGTAACAAAAAAATTAATAATTAAAAATAAGAAAGGAACAAAAGAAAGAACAAATGAAAAACAAATTTGAATTATCAAAAGAAGCATTTGAGCTTGATGGAAAATTGCCTCTCTCGCAGGCAATACCTCTTGGTCTACAGCATGTACTTGCTATGTTTGTTGGTAACCTTACACCACTTATTATCATCACTGGTACATGTGGCCTTGCAAGCAATGAATTTGGTACGCTCCAATTATCGCTTTTACAAAACGCAATGCTTATTGCAGGTATCGTAACCTTAATTCAGTTATTTACTCTTGGTCCTGTTGGTGGAAAGGTTCCTATCATCATGGGTACTTCATCGGGATTCATAGGAGTATTTAATAGCGTAAGCCAGATAATGGGCGGTGGTGTTATTGCCTATGGTGCCATTATGGGTGCTTCTATTATCGGTGGTATATTTGAAGGAATTCTTGGTTTCTTTTTAAAACCTCTTCGTAAGTTCTTCCCTTCAGTAGTAACAGGTACAGTTGTTCTTTCAATCGGTCTTAGCCTTATATCTGTTGGTATCAACTCTTTTGGTGGTGGTAACAACGCTAAGGACTTTGGTTCCATGGAAAATATACTCCTTGCACTCTTTGTATTAGTTATGATTCTTATTTTCAAGCATGCTACTAAAGGATTCGCAAGTTCTTCTTCTATTCTGATTGGTATTATATTCGGATATATAGCTGCTATTATTATGGGGCTTGTTCTTCCTACTACCGGCGTTGATGCTGAAGGCGTTGAGTATACTAAAAGCTGGGTTTTAAACTGGGATAAAGTAGCTAACGCAGCATGGTTCGAAATACCTCGTATTCTTCCAGTAAAGCCTGTATTTGACCTTCGTGCTATCATACCAGTACTTATTATGTTCGTAGTAACTGCCGTTGAAACAGTTGGTGATATTTCCGGAGTTATGGAAGGTGGTCTTGGCCGAGAAGCTACTGATAAGGAATTATCTGGTGGAGTTATTTGTGATGGTCTTGGATCAAGCTTTGCTGCTTTATTTGGTGTTCTTCCTAATACTTCATTTAGCCAGAACGTAGGCCTTGTAGCTATGACCAAGGTTGTTAACCGATATGCACTTGCAACAGGAGCTATCTTCCTTGTATTATGCGGACTTTGTCCTAAGCTTGGTGCTCTTGTATCTATTATGCCTCAGGCTGTTCTTGGCGGCGCTGCAGTAATGATGTTTTCATCCATTGTCGTAAGTGGTATTCAGCTTATTACAAAAACTCCACTTACTGGACGTAATCTTTCCATTGTATCCGTAGCACTTGGTGTTGGATACGGAATGGGTTCTAACGCTGGTATCCTTGCTCACGCTCCAGAACTTATCAAGCTTGTATTTGGTGGCTCTGGTATCGTTCCAGCAGCTATGGTTGCAATATTATTAAATATCCTGCTTCCTAAGGATAAGTAGTAGTTAATCTGGTAACACAAAAGCCGTTTCCCGATAAAGGAAACGGCTTTTTTTATGAAGATAACATTTTATTTATCACAAAACCAAACTTATTTTAAAATATATGTTTCAGGTCTTCTGTCTCTAAAAATACCCCAGCTAAGTCTATCCTCAGCCATAGCATCCAGGTCAAATGAAGCATAAAGAATCTCTTCCTTATCACGACTTCCATCAGCAATTATTTCACCTGTATTGTCTGTGATAAACGAGCTTCCATAGAAGCTAAGACTACTAGACTGCATACTGTTCTCCTTGCATGGAGTAACTGACTCTGTACCAATCCTATTGGCAGCAATAACTGGCATAAGGTTCGATGCAGCGTGTCCCTGCATGGCTCTACGCCAATGACCACTAGAGTCAACATCAAGTATAGGCTCACTTCCTATGGCTGTTGGGAAGAATAAGAGCTCTGCGCCAAGTACTGCCATACTTCTGGCTGTCTCTGGGAACCACTGATCCCAGCATATGCCTACGCCAATCTTTCCGAACTTAGTATTCCATACCTTGAATCCTGTATCGCCTGGAGTAAAGTAGAACTTCTCCTGATAAAAGTGGTCATCAGGAATATGAGTCTTACGATATACTCCAAGAATCTCACCATCGGCATCGATAATAGCAATGGAATTATATAATACATTGCCATCCTTCTCATAAAAGCTTATTGGAAGAACTACGCCAAGCTCCCCCGCCACGCTCTTAAAATGATTAACTGCATCATTATCCTCTAGTGACTTCGCAAAGTCATAATACTCGTATCTTCTCTCCTGACAGAAATACTGTCTCTCAAAAAGCTCCGATAACAGAATGATATTGGCACCATTACCTGCTGCCTCACGCACAAACTTCTCTGCTTTAGCAATATTCTCCTGTACTGTTCCAAGGCAGCTCATCTGAACTGCTGCAACCTTAACATTTCTCATAATCTTCCTCGTTCTTTATGAATTATTTCAGTCGGGAGCATATATAAATAATTCCCCTCCCGGCTACCGCAAATGTCGGGAACTCATTTATATATGTTCCCTCCTTAGATATACCGCAAATGTCGAAAAAACAATTATACATACCATGAACTTACTTTCAATTTAATTCTTAGTTTTCACTCGTCGATTACTCGCCGGCGGGTATCTGCTGTGTGATACAGTGAATATTTCCACCACCCACAATTATCGGTCTGGCATAAATAGGATAAATAGTTCTGTCGCTGAAAAGCTCACCTAAAATCTTTATTGCGACCTCATCATTATCATCGCCAAACTGTGGTACCAATATACCATCATTAGTTATATAGAAATTAACATAGCTGGCAGCAAGACGCTCCCCTTCTTCTCTGACATCCTCGCCATCTTCAAAAACAAAGGAATCAAGTTCTTCCTTTGTTATACGAACAGGATTCTTAGGAATAGGAAGCTTATGAATAATAAACTTTCTGCCCTCAGCATCAGTTTCATTTTCTAGAACCTTTAGGGACTCGTTACTAGGTGTCCACTGCTGGTCATTAACATCATCGGTCCAGGCAAGTACTACCTCTCCAGGTCTTACAAATGCGCATACATTATCTACATGTTCATTGGTTTCATCGCCTTCGATACCTCGCGGCAGCCATATAACCTTTCTGGCCCCAAGATAATCCTTAAGCTCCTGTTCTATTTCAAGCTTTGTCATATGAGGATTTCTGCCCTGACTAAGCAGGCAGGTCTCTGTAACAAGCACTGTGCCCTCTCCATCTGAATGAATCGAACCGCCTTCAAGAACAAAATGCTTTGCATCATAACAATCAACATTAATGCTTTCGCAGATTTTTAGTGCCGCCGCATCGTCATCCTCATACTCAGCATAAAGACCATCAAAGTCCCCGCCCCAGGCATTAAATTTCCAGTCAATGCCTCTAACATCGCCATATTTATTGACAACACATGTTGGTCCTATATCCCTGGCCCAGCTATCATTGGTAGATATGCAATATACTAATACATTCTTATCATCCGCAAAAATATCTGCTACCTGCCGAAGATGATCCTTATCGCAAAGCATAAAAACCTTTTCACTCTTTGCAATAGTTCTAGCTATCTCGGTAAATGTAACCTGTGCCTCTCGCCCTCCATTAGTCCAGGAGCCTGGTCGCACAGGCCAGATAAGCACTGTTCCTCTATGCTGTTCAAACTCTGCTGGCATTCTAAAGCCATCAGCAGCTGGCTTAGTCTTTAAAGTCTGCACTTAAAATCCTCGTATCCAAATTTCTTTATAAGCCTGCAATCTCCAGCCTCATCCATTGCATAAATAGAAGGAAGCCCCATTCCATTAAACGTATTATTCTTAACCATAGAATAGATTGCCATATCCTCGAAATAAAGCTTATCGCCTGGCTTAACCTCACTATCAAATGAATAATCACCGATAATATCTCCTGCAAGACAGGTACATGAAGACAACCTGTAAGTAAATGCCTTCTCATTCGCCTCACCGCTATTTTTCAAAGGTGGACGATATGGCATTTCCAAAACATCTGGCATATGACATGCGGCAGATGCATCTAGAATCAAAGTCTTTATATCATTATCTACGATATCCATAACCTCTGTCACAAGATAGCCTGCATTTAATGCCACAGCTTCTCCTGGCTCAAGGTACACCTCAACATCATAGGTTTCCTTCATATGATTGATTAGTTTTACCAGTTTATCTACATCATAGTCATCTCTTGATATATGATGTCCGCCACCCATATTGAGCCATTTCATATTATGAAGATACTTTCCAAACTTTTCCTCTACAGCAGCAAGTGTTGTCTCGAGATCATCGGAATTTTGCTCACACAGAGTATGAAAATGTATACCGTCAATATATTTTAAAGCATCTGTATCCTCTAAAAGAGCTTTTTCAAAATTGGCAAGAGTCACTCCGAGTCTTGAGCCCTTGGCACATGGATCATATATCGCATGATCACCTTGCGTAGAGCACTCTGGGTTCACTCTTATGCCAAAGCTGCATCCATCTACTGGCTTGGCAAATTTCTTTACCTGTGAAAAGCTATTAAATATCAGATGATCGCAAATAGTAGTAAGCTCCTCAAACTCGCTTGGCTTAAATGCTGGTGCAAATACATGATTCTCTTTGCCCATCTCTTCCTTGCCAAGTCTCGCCTCATACAAACCACTCGCAGTAGCGCCTGCCAAATACCTGCCAATAAGTGGATACTCACTGTAAGCACTAAAAGCCTTTTGAGCAAGCAGAATCTTACAGCCAGTCTCGTCCATCACGCGCTTTAATATCTCGCAGTTCTCTCTTAACTTTTTTTCATCAATCACATAACTTGGAGTTGGTATTTCGTTAATTCTCATAATTTTTCTATTAATCTTTTTATTAATCTACAAGTACTGGATTCTCATCAACCACCCATGGTAAGCCCCACTTATTAAGTGCTTCCATATATGGATCTGGATCAAACTCATCTGTAGTGAATACACCTGGCTTCTTCCAAAGTCCCTTAACAACCATCATTGCACCAATCATTGCTGGAACACCTGTTGTGTAAGAGATAGCCTGTGACTCAACTTCCTTATAACATTCCTGATGATCACATACATTGTAGATGTATAATGTCTTCTCCTTACCATCCTTGATACCTGTGAAGATACAACCAATGTTAGTCTTACCAACTGTTCTAGGTCCAAGTGATGCTGGATCAGGAAGAAGTGCCTTTAAGAACTGGATAGGAACAATTTTGTGTCCTTCGAAATCGATAGGAGTTGTTGATAACATACCAACATTCTCAAGACAGTTCATATGTGTAAGGTAGCTCTGACCAAATGTCATGAAGAAACGGATTCTCTTAACCTCTGGGAAGTTCTTACCAAGAGCTTCGATTTCCTCATGGTGAAGAAGGTACATATCCTTCATACCAACACCTTCAAAGTTGTACTCTCTCTTGATAGACATGGCTGGAATCTCAACCCACTTACCATCCTCAAGGTATGAACCTGGAGCTGATACCTCACGAAGGTTAATCTCTGGATTGAAGTTAGTAGCGAATGGATAACCATGATCACCACCATTACAGTCAAGGATATCGATTGTATGAATCTCATCGAAGTAGTGCTTCTTAGCATATGCTACGAATACACTTGTAACACCTGGGTCGAAACCTGTACCAAGAAGACCTGTAAGACCAGCCTTCTCGAACTTCTCCTGATAAGCCCACTGCCATGAATAATCAAAGTAAGCTGAGAAACCAAGATCCTTACATCTCTTGTCGTAGATAGCTCTCCACTCTGGATCATCTGTATCCTCTGGCTCATAGTTAGCTGTATCAATATAGTGAACGCCTGCATTAAGACAAGCATCCATAATAGTTAAATCCTGGTATGGAAGTGCGAGGTTAAGTACTGCATCTGGCTTGTAATCCTTGATAAGAGCTGTAAGCTCCTCAACGTTATCAGCATCAACCTTGGCTGTAGTAATCTTTGTAGATGTCTTTGGCTCAAGCTTAGCCTTAAGCGCATCACACTTAGAAACTGTACGGCTTGCAATCATAATCTCATCAAATACTTCGCTGTTCTGACAGCACTTGTTGATTGCAACTGAAGCAACACCACCACATCCAATAATCATTAATCTTGCCATAATCTTTTTCTCCTTTTATAAAAACAAATAATTTGAAATATGCTAGTTATTATTCTTTAATATCATAAACTATTCTGCATCTTCTCTTGGTTTCTTGCCTTCCTCTTCTTCAAGCAGGTCCTCAACATACTTAGGAAGCATAAACGCTCCTACATGAAGATTGGTTGTATAGTACCAGGTCTCGATATTTCTTGCTTTCCATCTTGCAGCATCAAAATCCTGAAGTGGATGATACTTCTTGGAAGCAAATCCAAACAGCCAGTAGCCTGCTGGACAGGTTGCAATATGTGCCTGATAAACTCTACTTACTGGGAAGATAGAATATACCTTTCTATGCATGCTTCTGCAAGCTTCTTCATCTTCATCGAAGAATGGGCTACCATGCTGGTATACCATGATTCCGTCTTCTTTAAGTGCTTTATAGCATCCACCAAAGAACTCTTTGGTAAATAATCCTTCCTCATGACCAAATGGATCATTAGAGTCATTAATAATGATGTCATACTCATCCTGAACTGTTCGAAGGAAATGAAGACCATCCTGATAATATATATGAACTCTTGGATCATTAAGTCCTTCTGTTTGCTCTGGGAAGTACTGTTTACTTACTTCTACCATGTTCTCATCTGGCTCAACCAAATCAATGGACTCGATTTCTGGATACTTGGCAAAGCATGTTGCTACGCCACCATCGCCACCACCAAAAATAAGTACCTTCTTAACATTAGGGTGTACAGCCATAGGCACGTGAGTAACCATCTCGTCATATATAAACTCATCGGCCTCTGAGAATACTATGTCGCCATCGGATACAAGCATCTTGCCAAACTCTGGTGTGTCTAAAACGTCAAATCTCTGATAATCACTGGCTCCACTATAAACTTGACTATCACTACGGATAGAAAGGCTTACGTTGTCAGTATGATACTGAGAAAACCATAATTCCATTAACTGATTCCTCCTAAACTATTACATTAAGTGAGTTAGCCTCAAGGTCCTCGGTTCCCTGAAGTGAACATCCCTTTTCCTTGGCAAACTCTATATAATCAACTATCTCGCTGGTGATACGCTCACCTGGAGCTAGGATTGGTATTCCTGGTGGATAGCACATGATAAACTCTCCACATATATGTCCAACACTCTCACGTATTGGCATACTCTTTTTTGCCCCGTAAAACGCTGCCTGAGGAGATAGAACTACTTCTGGCTGAATATAATCGCCAGTAATAATTGGCCTCTGTTCTCGCTCGTATAAGCGCTTTATTTCGGCTAATGCACCAACTAAGCGCTCGATATCTCTGATACGATCGCCTATGGAGATATAAGCAAGGATATTACCAATATCACCAAACTCTATCTGGATATCATACTCATCTCTAAGTAAATCATATACCTCGATACCAGTAAGACCGATTCCCTGTGTATATATAGAAAGCTTTGTTACGTCATAGTCGTATACACTAGCGCCATTAACAAGCTCCTTGCCATAAGCATAATAACCGCCAATAGCATTAATCTCTGCTCTGGCATACTCAGCCATCTCTACTACTTTGCCAAATGACTCAGCGCCGCGAAGCGCCAGGTTTCTTCTTGATATATCAAGACTTGAAATAAGTAGGTACGAAGCACTAGTTGTCTGAGTAAGGTTGATAATCTGTCTTACATAGTCAGCATTCATACCATTATTAGTAAGAAGGATTGAGCTCTGTGTTAAGCTACCTCCTGACTTATGCATTGATATGGCTGCCATATCAGCACCAGCTGCCATCGCATTAATTGGAAGATTCTTTCCAAAATAAAGATGCGTACCATGCGCTTCATCTACAAGCATCTTCATACCATGCTTATGAACTATCTCTGTTATCTTCTTAAGATCAGAACATATACCATAATAAGTAGGATTATTTATAAGTACTGCTGTTGCCTTAGGATGAGCTATTATAACCTGCTCTATCTCACTAGGCTCTACGCCAAGTGCAATACCGATTCTAGGCTCTGTCTTTGGCTCAACATATACTGGAATAGCACCACAAAGAACTAACGCATTGATGGCGCTCTTATGTACATTTCTAGGTAGGATAATCTCATCACCTGGCTTACAGGTTGAGAGAATCATACTCTGCACTGCTGATGTAGTACCTCCTACCATAAGGAAGGCTGACTCAGCACCAAATGCCTCTGCTGTAAGCTCCTCAGCTTCACGTATAACACTTACTGGATGACAAAGGTTATCAAGAGGTTTCATAGAGTTAACATCAAGGCTTACACACTTCTCACCAAGAAGTGCTACAAGCTCCGGGTTACCCTGACCACGCTTGTGTCCTGGTACATCAAAAGGAACAACCTTCTTTTTCTTAAATTCTTCAAGTGCTTCGTAAACAGGTGCGTGACTCTGCTTCTCCACAAATGTTTCTTTAACAGTTTTCTTTCTTCGAATCATGACATGAGACCTACACAATATAAAAGGATGATGCGTGCCGCTGCACTCATCATCCTAAAAAAACATAATTGCATAATATACTTGTATCTTATCGTGGCTAAGATGCCCATCTAAAATATACTGTTACGCTTATTGACCGTTTCACAAGATGACGTGCCTGTAGCACTGATTATAAAGTAATCAACTTACAAAATTTGAGCTTTTAACTCAATCAATAACGTGGCTCCGAACCACATTCGGCAACTGACCCGGCCTGTCCGTCTGGGCTTTGATAAAAGGGTCATATATTTTACATAGGAGCAATCTATCGCTCACCTGTTAGATTAAATTAACATAATGAACTATTCTCGTCAATACTTTTAGCAAATACTATTTGCTAATCTTGCAGAGCTCATTTCTTTCTTTAATCTTCTTAATACAATCATCGATCATATTATCAACATCAGCTATGCTGTTTTTCTCAACATTTTCTCTGATAGAAGCTACTACTGCTGATATTGCATCTTCCTTATCCTTAAGGCTGTCAAATGACTTTGGATTAGCATACTGTAATTCTTCAAGAAGCATCTTAGCCTTCTTTTCATAAGCAGTACCTGCTAATTCTTCGCATATCATCTTGGCATCGATAGCCCATCTTGTTGAGATGTTGTTATTCTTAACAGCGTTGTCTTCAACTTCCTTAGCAAATGACATTCCTGCTACGCCAAATATTAATAATGCGATGTAAATAGCAAGGATTGCGATCTGTCCAGCGATAATGAACTTACCGTCTATGTCCTGACCTTTGCTAATATAAAATGCTGTATAAAGAATCTGTAATACAGTGAAGCTGTAGCCTATTCTTAAGGCAGGTATTGAAAAAATAAGACCATCCTTACGACTAACTACAAGTGGATAGAATAAAATCTGTGAAGCTATTACAGCTATTGATGCACCAAATACTACCCAGAATGCTGTCTCACGATCACTTTCTAAAAGAAGTGTTATTAATACATATGCTGCTATTAAAACTATATCTACGATAACTGTTAATATCGCGTTTCTTACATTTCTACTCATTTTTTAGTCCCCATTCTTTTATTAATAATCGGCTTAAACTAGTTAACTGGTGTACCACATTCCATACAGAACTTAGCACCTGGTATTAACTTATTACCACAGCTCTTACATACTGGCTCTGTCTCTTCAAACTTGAAACCACATTCCATACAGAACTTACCCTTTGGAATCTTAGCTCCACATGATGGACAGAAAATCATATTTGCATCTGCAGCGCCTTCACCTGCTGGAGCAGCTACTGGAGCGCCAGCCATACCTACAACTGTAGCTGATGGACCTGCTGGAGCGTTAACCTGCTGAGTATTAAGATTAATACCTGCAAAAGCCTGGCTAGCTGTATTAGCCACCTGATTACCGATAGTTCCGCTAAGACCTGTCATCATACCAAGACCAATACCAAGGTTAGCAAGGTTGCCTGTACCAGCATTCTCTGCGATACCCTGAGCAATATCGAAGCTTCTTTCCTGCTCGTATGTATAGCCTTCTGTCTGACGAGACATAGCTCTTGCCTGAGCCTCAAGTACCTTACGCTCAGCCTCGAACTTAGCTTCGAGCATACTTCTTTCGATTTCACCCTCTTTAAGTGTTCTTGCGCTCTCATTCTGACGCATAAGCTTCTTAATACGAAGCTTCTCATTCTTAGCAGCAATGAGGTCTTTATAAGCCTGATTATCTTCTGGCTTCTTAACATTAGAAACAACAAACTTGCTTATCTCGATACCATAATCAAGCATAGCCTCTTTGATAAGAGGATGTACATCTGTACCAAGTTCCATAAGGTGCTGATCAACTGTAACAACGCTGTAGTTGCCACCACTGATAGTCTTAGAAAGTACTGACTTGATAATAGATATTGACTCTTCAAATGCCTTATCAATAAATGCATCCTGAGAAAGGATTGATTCTGTACCAACAATCTTCTCGATGAGCTTTCTTGAATTATCAACCTTGAGGTTCATTGTACCTCTTGCTGTGATATTGAAAGCATACTCTTCTTCTGGGAAGTCAGGGTCAGATTCTGTTACCACGAAAGGATCTGGAGTTCCCCATGTGATACCCATCTGCTCAACCTTATTAACAAAATATACCTCAGCATGGAATGGACTCTCATCTCCTGTAACTCGCTTAATAAGTCCACTAAGTACTGGAAGATTGGCTGTATCAAGTGTATATCTACCTGGTCCAAAAACATCCTGAGCTACACCCTGATAATAAAAAATTGCTTCCTGTGACTGCTGAACTATAAGCTGTGTCTTACAGTTAAAATCTTCAGCTTCATGCTTTCTGACAATAGTTTTATTGTCAACATCCATTTTTAATACGCTAATTATTTCCATCTTGCCCCTCCGACTTTTAGCCTTTTACTGTTCCTGCTCATTAGGCTGCTTATTCTGCTTTTTATTCTTTCTCAATTCTTTAACTTTCTTTCTGGCATTTTTCTTGGCGTTCTTAGGATCTTTTCTCATTTCCTCTTCGATTTCTCTCATCTCACCAACATCTCTAGCGCCTATTTGCTGCATATGACGTCTTGAATCAAAGCTTCTACGGTACTCTGTCATCATGTCATATATTTCCATAGTATTACCAGTAGTTAAAGCTGTCTCTGCCTTATATGCTCTATCAAGATAATCATCGGTAAGAGAATTGTACTCTCCCTCGAACTGAGCTATAAAATTATCAACAGCGTTGTTAAAGTTTGTATATGTTTCCTCAAATTCTTTAACAGACTTTTTATTATTGATGCTCTTAACAATCTTTATAACTAAAATAACTGCGGCAACAACTGCACCAATTACTACACCAACAAATATAAATGGAGCCATAGCTTCAATAAGAGCACCAAGTATAGCACAAATAATAGCTCCTATTATCGCTCCTGCTATTAAGCTTCCCGATAAATACCAAGCCAGTAATACTATAACGATAGCCACAACTACGATTACAACACCAATAGTGCCTTCATATTCTGGAAGAATATCATTAATTGAACCACCTGTAAATTTAATCCACATTATTGAAATCGCTGCTAGCAATACAAATACAAATGCAGATGTTCTACAGTATACCTCTTCGAATATTTTCTTATTCAATAACTCGTTAAGCTTAGCACCAAGCTGGCTAACTTCTGGGTCATCAAGCTGCTTATACTTCTTTTTAAGTGCATTAAATTTAGCATTATAGTCTGACTGTAATGCACAGTTAGCTCTACACTCCTCAGCAACATTAAGATAAAACTTCTTCTTATCACCAGAAGCATTATTAACAGCCTGTATGTAATCAGGATCCTTTGATAAATCAACTCTTATCGAAGTTATTGTCTTATCATTAGCATCGTACTTAAGAAGCATACGCTGCCAGTAAGCATCAGCAAAGTTAGGATTAGCTTTGATAAGCTCATCTATCTGGCTCTTAGCCTGTTCCTTATGACCAGATCTTGCAAGAACAACTGCGTTGTTAAGTGCCTTAACAGCCTTTTCTTTCTCACGAGAAGCGATGATAGCATCGATATCCTTGGCATCTACTGCCTTCTTCTCACTCTTGTATCCAAGGAATGTCTCAACATTCTCAAGCATAAGAGACATAGCCTCGGCATCACGCCAGTTAAGAGCTTCTGCACCACTAATCTCTACTGGTAACTCATAAGCATCCATGTCAAGGTAGAATGGTAAAAGCTTCTTGCGCTCATTGCCACTACTCATCATATCAAGGAAACGAGCCCACTCATTCTTAACCCAAGGAGCTTCGAAATACTCTGTCTTACTACCAATAAGAATCATGATTTTAGAAGTCTTAAGAGCTGCGTAGATATATGGCTCATATTCTTCACCAGCATGTCTCTTAAGTGTTTCCTCAGCGAAGAATACCTTAAAGCCCTTGTTATCGAGCTTATGATAAATCTTTAAAGCTTCCTTACTATCAGGAGTAGGATTACCCTCATCATCAGTAGCCTTATAACTGATGAATACATCGTATGGCTTTTCGTTAGCAACTATCTGATGAATTTTCTTCTGAACATCATCAATATATTTAGCCTGCTCTAAATAGTACTGCTTAACTTCATCGTTAGCCTTGTTGCAAGCTTCAATAAAATCAACGTCTTCACTAATAGAACCATCTATTGTTCTATGGCAGGTAGGAATATATGTACCAGTTTTCTTATCTTCAACGAACTCGATACCATATCTACAAAGAACAACACCCCAGTAAGCTTCTGCTTCATCTGGACTCTCTTCAATAATACGCTCATAAAGCTTAAGTGCGTCATCGAAGTTCTTGTTCTTCATTCTAAGTCTATTCGCACGGTTAATCTTCTCTGAATCAGCCTCAAGTGGAATTGACTGTTCACGTCGACATGACTCACACTTAGCCATACCAGGTGACTTTTCAACAAGGTTACCACCGCAGACCTTACACTCATATAAAATCTTAACTGCCATCTAATTCTCCTCCTCGAAAGTAATGTTACTTTCATAAAACCAAATAATATCAATGATACCATAATTACTGCCAGTTCATCAATTGTCACAAATCACCATTGTTTTAATTATACAATTTAAACCACTCAGCAATTTTATTTATACAGCTCTTCACCTATAAACTGCAGCTCTGTTGGATTAAAATCCGTAGCGTCAGAATATATGTAATAACAGCATTTTGTCGTAGATAATACAATGCACATACCAGTGCCTTTGTAGTTGTACTCTGTCTGAACCGACTCCCTGTTTATATGCGGGAAATGAATAGACATATCATCACGCTGCTTATCTTTAATGGATTTATAAGCCTTCTCATCATCAAACTTAAGAATAAACTCTTTTCTATTAAGAACAAGCTTTCCAGTACCCATCTCTACAAAGCCTTTTTCATTAGCCAGTGCTTTTATGCTGACTTTGTATTCCCGAATAGGGTTATCCTGCTCAGGCTCCTTAGTACACTTAAGTTCACTAATAATATTACTTCGCTGCCATTCATACCAGTCGGGAATATGAATCTTCTCGCCTTCTCTCGATAACCATCCATCCTCGGTTAGTTCGAAGGAAGCTCCGCACTTCTCGCACGAAAGAATATCTCCGCTAGTCTTCATTTTATATTTAGCCTCACAGCTTCGGCACTGATATAATGCCTTGTGTAAGCCTTCCGCTCTCTTCGGATTCTTAATTAATATATGATTCTCCTGCTGATATCTGTATTCATCATATGCGAGTCCTTCCTCTATCATACTCTGAAGTTCTGATTCATTAATATCAGCGAGCTTATCCTTATCACATATGCAGGTCATAGTGACCTCTACCGGTACCTTCCTTGTGTGCTCCTCATCCCAGAAAGGATTGGCTAGATAGTTGCCCTTAGCTGCAAGAATCACAACTGGAACGCCCATTACCTTGGCTAACTTACCCATATTCTTTGGAATATAAGCAGTAGTACCTACATTAGAATGTCTTGATTCTGGATATACCACAACTGACTGACCAATACTTATGGCGTATTTCATATTACGAACCACTGATATATCAGAAACATATCGGCGTTTTCCTATACATCCAAGTCCCCTGTAGAGCCACTTTCCGAAAGCCGCAAAGCCTTCCATATCAGATACATACATGGCTCTATGAGGAAACATAGCTAGTGGTCCAACATAATAATCTACTGGCCCCTGATGAGTTCCTATAACCAGAAAAGGAGGCTTTATGCCTTCCATATTAACTTTTCGAATCCTAAGCCCAAACTGACGTGTAAGCGCCCATGAACCTCCCCATACAAGAGGCATCAAAAACGGATACTGCTTACTAGGCTTTCTGGCCATATCAAATGGCACCATCTTATCCATAAATTCTGTTATCCTTTTTGTTTCTGGCAAGCACTGGGCTCTTCTCGAGACATGGTACCTCACCATCATCCATATTGGTTACTACGCCGCCTGCTTCTTCTACAATAAGAGCTCCTGCAGCAAAATCCCAAGGCGATAATATAAGTTCAAAATATATCTCTGCTCGGCCTGCTGCCACAGAACATAAATCAATGGCTGCTGAACCACTTCTTCTTATATCAAGGCACTGTTCAAAATACCTATAAGCCAAATCAAAAGAAGCCTTGGCAAGCTCTGTATTATAAGGAGATGATCCAAATAGAAGAATAGAATTGTCCATATCCTCAGTTGATACATGGATAGGCTTTCCATTAAGAAATGCGCCCTCACCCTTAATTGCTGAAAATGTCTCATCAAGATATGGATTATATACAACGCCAAGATATCTCTTGCCATTACGTATAAGACCAATAGATATACAGCTCATATGATAATCCTTGATGAAGTTAGTAGTTCCATCAATAGGATCAACTACAAAGATATACTCCGCATTCTTATCTATCTGGCAGTCCTCTTCTTCTCCAAAAAACTCAGCCTCAGGAAGTATAACCTTAAGCTTTCCCTGAATAAGCTCCTGAATCTTGCAGTCATAAGCAGTAACAAAGTTGGCCTTGCCAGCCTTATCCTTAATGCCTATATCATTTCTGTCAGCACTAAGCATAACCTGACCACATTCCTTGGCTGCTGTTATAATTTCATTTAGAACAATATGAATATCTTTCATCATTTTTCCTCCTAAACTCATAGATTCTGATTGCTTCGCAATCTCGCCTCTTCGAGCTTCGTCAATGTCTGCTTCGCAGACGCTTGTTTTTCTTCCTCGCTTTATATTCTACAACTCGAATCGAATAACCGCTGCACCATGCTTTGCTATGCTTTGCTTAATACTTGCGGTATCAGCAATCTTCTTTCCTGTCCAAAGTTCTACTGCTTTAGTAGCACTGATATCATAATCTTCTGGTACAAATGAAATAGTTCTCTTTTTATCTGAAATATTAAAAAGAGCGACATAAACACTCTTACCATCCTTAGCCAGTGCTATCCATGCAATATCATCGTCTGTTCTATATAACTGATGAGCGCAGTGAGTAGTTTTCGTAATATCTATAATCTCTTTTTTAGTAAGCAATTCTAATGTTGATGCATCATTCTTATTAAGCTCAGCACCTACCATAAGCGGCGACCTCATAATGCACCAAAGACTCATCATTGTCTTTTCTTCATCCCTTGTAAATCTGGTCCATCCATCTTTCTCGGTACACTGTCTAAGAGCTCCTACCGGAAGCATATCAGCATCTGGCCAGTGTCCTGGTCCAGAATGCGTGCACCACTTCTCTGCTCTCTCGAACATGGCAAGAAGAAGACTCCAGTCATCCCAGAAATCATCGGTAATACGCCACATATTTGCATAATTCTTTAAATGCTCAGCCCTGTCTAGTGGCGCTGGTCCTGGTGAAAGAGATAATACCATGTCCCTTCCACAGTTACGAAGTTCTTCGCTGATAATCTCTATCTCTCGCTTCGCCTTAGGATATTCTCTGGCAATATCATCAACCTTAATAAAGTCTACGCCCCATGATGCATACAACTCGAATATACTCTTATAATATGCTCTTGCACCTTCCTCACATTCTTCGCATCGTAAGCCATACATATCTGGATTCCACATACAAATTGAATTGCTCTCTGCCACCTGTCTTGCTGTATACTTAGAATCCTTAATCAGCACATTCTTATGAGCTGCCATTCTTGGCATACCACGCATTATATGAATACCAAATTTAAGTCCAAGACTATGAATATACCTAGCAAGCGGAGCAAAGCCCTTACCACCCTTACTTGAAGGAAATCTGTTAACTGCAGGAAGTAGTCTTCCATACTTATCCATACATAAATCGGAAAATGGTTCATACTCGTGGGAACCTGCTGTAGGCTGATACCACTGTATATCTACAACTACATATTCCCAGCCATAATCCTTAAGATATTTGGCCATATATTCAGCATTGGCTCTTACCTGCTCTTCAGTAACAGCCGCGCCATAACAATCCCAGCTATTCCATCCCATTGGTGGATTCTTTGCAACCATCATTTTTCCTCCTAAACTCATAGATTCTGATTGCTTCGCAATCTCGCCTCTTCGAGGCTTCTGAATCTATTTCGTATACGCTCGGTTAAAAACAAATGTCTGCTTCGCAGCCGCTTGTTTTTCTTCCTCGCTATACATAAAGAAACCTGGGTAAAGCTTATGCTCTACCCAGGTTTAAATATACACTAATAACTATCCTAGAACAACATATCCTTGTAGTACTCAGCATAGTCAGTTCTCTTATCCTTTGTGAACTGAATAGCTGTTCTTGGATGCTGATTAAGAAGACCTGTAATTAAATACTGAATGTCATATCCCCAAACAACACCTGACTCCTTAAGCTTAACCATATCTGTCTCAAGGAACTTGAATGCAGGATATACATTGTACTTAGGATTCTTAAGGAAACCAAGGAGAAGTTCCATTGAACAGTTACCTGCTCCTCTACCCATACCCATGTATGTACCATCAAGCCAGTCAACACCATCACCACAAGCTTCAATTGTATTAGCAAATGCAAGCTGCTGATTGTTGTGAGCATGGATACCAAGCTTCTTGCCATACTTATCAGCGATTTCCTTGTACATATGAACGACTCTAGCCATCTCTTCTGGATAAATAGAACCGAAGCTGTCTACGATATAGATAACATCTACTGGTGTCTGACATACCATCTCTACTGCTGCCTTAAGATCATTCTCCTGAGCATTAGAGATAGCCATGATATTACATGTTGTCTCATATCCCTTCTTAGCAGCATCTTCAATCATGTCGATTGCTTCAGGCATCTGATGAACATAAGCTGCAACACGGATAAGATCTACAGGGCTGTTAGCCTTCTGATCGAAATCATTCTTATCATGTCTACCAATATCAGCCATGATAGCAAGCTTAAGATCAGTTCCGCTGTTATCACCAATAACCTCACGGATATGATCATCGCTACAGAACTTCCACTTACCGAACTTAGACTCATCGAACACCTTCTTAGATGCACGGTAACCAAGCTCCATATAATCAACACCTGATTCTATATTAGTCTTATAAAGATTTTTAACGAACTCGTCTGTAAAATAAAAGTCGTTGCAAAGACCACCATCACGAAGTGTGGCATCTACAACCTTAATACTTTCTCTGTAGCTCATTAAATGCTGAATCTCTTTCATTTTCTTAATACCTCTTTTTTATTTATTTTCACGCGTTGACGCTTTGACGCGTTAAAGCACTGAAATTACTATATAACTTTTTCTATGCGCGGTCAAGCACAATTTTATTTAGTGCCCTTCAAGATAGGACGAAGTTTCTTATATAGAAGAAGTGTCACAACCGAATTAATAGAACCCTTAATAAGGTTAAGTGGAGCTACGCCCCATAATACAAAACTGGTAAGGTCAGTAATATTCTTATTAACCTCGTGGCCAGCGCCGATTATTGCATCAACTGGCATACCAAACATACTTGCAAATGCAGGTATAAGATATACTGCGTTGAAAAGACTACCAAAGATTGTGATAATAACCGTTCCTAATACGCAGGAAATAATAGCTGTTGTTCTCGACTTCTTAAGTCTGTAGCAAATAGTTGCTGGAAGAATAAAACTGCAGCCTACTGCAAAGTTGGCAAACTCACCTACAAATGCTGTATGAGTACCCTTGATCATAGTCTTAAGTAATACCTTAATAAACTCGATCATAACTCCTACTACAGGGCCGTAAGCAAAACCTGCGATAAGTGCTGGAAGCTCTGAAAAATCAAGCTTGTACATATCAGGTGGAAGGAAGAATACTGGAAATTCGAAAAGCATAAGTATAGTTGATAATGCTGCGAATATACCAGTAACTGCAACGCTTCTCGTAGTCAGGATTTTCTCCTTGCTAGCTATCTTTTCTACTACGTAAGCTACTATAAATAGAGCTACGATAATACCTAGAAATTCAAGGGCAAATAGTGAATGCTCTGCAAGCTGACTAAAAAAGTTACTCATAATAAAACCTCTTTTTTATATATTAATATTCCAGTGATTCATCCACTTCTACATCAAATGGAATCTTACTAAGAACATCTCTTTCTATATCTATTCCAGGATATACCTCAACAAGCTTAAGTCCCTTGTCTGCCAGTTCGAATACACATCTCTCTGTTACATATAAAACCTTCTGGTCATTCTCTCTTGCACGCTTGGCTGAGAAGCTTATACTCTTAACATCTGAAACAAACTTGGAAACGGAACCCTCGTTAATAATTGATATCTTGCCGTCCTTCTCTTCAACATTTAATCCCTTAGCATTGAATGTCATACAGAATACAACCGTACTAGTCTTAGCAGTAATATTGGCAAATCCACCAACTCCTGCGAAAGCACCAGGTCCCTTATGCGCATTAACATTACCAAAGCGGTCAACCTCGATACCACCCATAAAGCATATATCAAGACCTCCATTATTATAAAGGTCAAACTGGTTAGCCATATCGTAAATGGAATCAGCACCGATAACAGCACCAAATACCTTACCTGATGCAGGGAAACCACCTACACCGCCAGCCTCTACTGTAAGAGTTATCTTATCAAGAATACCATTCTCTCTTGCGTACTTAGATACAGTCTCTGGTATACCAACACCAATATTAACGATATCATCCTCGCGTAGCTCCCTAGCCGCTCTCTTACCAATAATCTCAGCACTTGTATTAACAATACTTCTTGTTGAAGTACGTTTTTCGAGCATTTCAGCCCAGTCCTGCCACTGAGAATAAGGAATCTCAAAGCTACCAGTAAGCGATTCATAGGCAGCATGTCTTGGCTCTGGCTTAATCTCAACAATCGCATCAACAAGACAACCAGGAATAATGGTACTGTGAGGTCTTGATGGTCTTACAACAAGACTGTCTACCTGAACAATAACCTTACCACCATTAGCCTTTACTGCTTGAGCTATTGATAATGCATCACCTGCTGTATACATATCTTCGAAAGAAATATTACCCTTTCTGTCAGCAGCTGTACCCTTGATTATAGCCACATTAATACGAGGAAGCTTGTAATAAAGGAACTCCTCTCCATCAAGCTCTACATATTTAACAAGTGAATCATCCTTAGAAATATTATTGATACCTGGACCCTCAAGTCTTGGGTCAACGAAAATATCAAGTCCAACCTTGGAAAGTGCTCCTGGAAGACCACCTGCCTGTGCACGAAGCGCATGTGAAATACAACCAAGTGGAAGGTTATAAGCCTCAAACTTATCCTCGAGAACAAGCTTCTTAGTGCTATACATCGCACCAAAATGTCCACATATAATCTTGTCTACAGCACCATCTCGGATATATCCTTCTGCAGCCTTATTCTCATCCCAGGCTCCAAAACCAGCACTTGATACCATAGTAAGATGCTTAGGATATCCTGTTTTCTTATATCGGTCATAGATAGCTTCGTGAAGCTCTACTGGATTATCAATTCCGAGAAATGAATTAAGGGCTATTACATCACCATCATTAATAAGTGTGGCTGCCTCTTCGGCGGTCATAATCTTGAACATATTTCACTTTCCTTATTTATGCTAATAATTAATTACTATTTTCTAATTACTATTTTCTATAAGAAACCCCAGCAGAATAAACTACTGGGGAAAATTACTAATCTAACGCAGCTTTCAGTACCTCAAGGTTACTTTCCATAACACCTATGTAGGACTTCCCTGCTTCTATCTCACTTCTAGTCGATGACTGAAGCGAATCAATAGTAAGAATCTTCTTATTCTGGCTATCCATAGTGCTTGCAATAACAGTTTCAGCAAGAGAGCTTGATGATCCTTCTAGTATAAGGATGGAACCAAGTCCTAACTCATCCATTTTCTCAGAAAGAAATGTTACTGTACTAAAGCTTGCTTCAGTCTCAGCACTACAACCACTAAATGCTGCATAGTAGTCTAACTCATAATCATCAATCAGGTAACGAAATGGGAACCTGTCTGCAAAAAGAAGAGTTTTTCCTGATGCATCATCAACTACCTGCTGATACTTACTATCAAGAGCATCTAACTGATTATTATAGCTTTCTGCACTAGCCATATAATAATCGCTATGCTGAGGATCAACCTCAGCTATAACCTCAGCAATGGCCTGAACAAATAGCTTCGAATTTCTGATGGATAACCATACATGCTCATCGTACTCAGGTTCTTCTGACTCCTCATCATCACCAGAACCAAAAACTGGCTCTTTCTCGCCCTTCATACCTTCAGCTATTTCTTCTTCCTTTACCTCGTCGCCAAGGACATCCAGTAAATTAATGACTTTGATGTCCTTATTAACAGCACCAGCAATCACGTCACATGCCCACTCATCGGACTCCCCGCCCACATATATAAATACATCGCAGGATGACACAAGAGCTATATCAGATACTGAAACCTGATAGCTGTGCATATCTGTACCGTTGTCCGTAAGAAGCGCTATATCAAAGGAATCGGAGTTCTCTCCAACTATTTGACTCACCCAGTCATATTCCGGAAATATAGTACATACAACGCTTATCCTGTCACTTCCACTATCTGATGGAGTACATCCTGATAATGGAAAGAGACTTAGAACAGCTGTTAATAATAAACATAAAAATCGATATTTTTTCATTAGTGAATTCTAGTTCCTTCTGGTACCATGTCATCTACGAAGATAACCTGGCAACCACAAGCATTGTTAGTAGCAGCTATAAGCATACCCTCACTTGTAACACCTGTAATACGTGTTGGCTCAAGGTTAGCTACTACGATAATCTTCTTACCTACAAGCTCCTCAGCTGTATAGTAATCCTTGATAGAAGAAACGATTACACGCTCCTTTAATCCATCATTAAGAGTAAGCTTGTAACAGCTGTGAGACTTTCTAATCTCCTGACACTTAACAATCTTGCATACACGAAGATCAATCTTATCAAATGCCTCAAGATTAACTGTTTCAAGAACTGGAGCTACAGGATCTGGATCGCCGTACTCGATCTTCTTCTTCTCTACCTCTGGCTTCTTGTTAAGCTCTGAAATAGGAACCTGCTCCTCTTCTGTCTTAGGAGTACTGAAATCAAGAAGATCAACATATCTCTCAAGCTCAATAGCATAGAGGAATAAGTAAAGTCTTGGTCCCTTCTCCTTATTAAGAAGTAACTTGTATACGCTCTTGAAGAACTCGCCCTGAAGCTTCTTGAGGTCAGGGTTATCAGCACCGAATACCATCTTAGGTACATCGTAAAGCTTTGTATTAAGTTCATCGAGATTGTACTTCTCGTTCTTTAAATACTCATGAAGGATTGAAATCTCCTTCTTCTCATCATCGCTAAGTGCTTCATAAACTTCCCAGTTTCTATATGGGATAAGCTTGTTAGCATTCTCTGGTGAGCAGTTCTCAAGCCAGTATCTTGCAAGTTCAAGACGCTCGCTGAAATCCTCGTACTTGTATGGCTGACCAATCTTCTCAAATACAGTCTCAAGCATAGGAACGTTGAAATCAACGATTGAACCAAGCTGAACAAGAAGACCCATTGGAACTGTCTTGATCTCACGATCTGTAAGGAGGCAGCTCTCCATGATTGACTTAACGTAATCATCAGCCTTACCCTCACGAAGGTCTGTATACTGCTTATCAAACTCAAAATACTGACGAAGGATTCCATCGTCAAAGCAAAGGTCGAATGCCTTATTTGTCTCAACTCTTGCATAAAGCCAAAGGAGAATCTCTGGCTGATAAATCTTAAGTAATGTCTCAGGTGTCATGTTAAGTCCTGAAGAACCTGACATCTTACCTGTAGTACCACGAATACCAATGAACTCGTAGCCCTTGAATAATGGAGCTTCGATACCAAAAATCTTCTTAGCAATAACACGGCTTGTATCATAAGAACCACCTGGAGCAGCATGATCCTTTCCACCTGGCTCGAAGTCAACCTGCTCGTACATCCAACGCATAGCCCAGTCAATCTTCCAAGCAAGCTTGCAGTCTGTATCCTTATTGAAATCGAACTCACCCTTGTGACCACACTTACACTCATACTCTGCAACCTTAGTAGCATCGTTGTAAGAAAGGATCTTAGTTGTATCACGGTGACATTCCTTACAGTAAATACTTACTGGATAGTAAGCTTCCTTCTCACCTTCAACTGCATCCTGAGTTCTGAAGCTGTCAAGGATATCAAAGATTTCAGCACGCTTATCAAGTGCTGTAAGAACGTGCTCCTTGTACTTACCTGAACGGTACATCTCAGCCTGATGTCTATAATCAAGAGTAATTCCGAACTTCTCAATAGACTGCTCGAATTCATTCTCAAAATACTCAGCGTATGTCTTATGCTCTGTCTCAAATGGATTAGGAACATCAACATAAGGATAACCGATATATGTCTCAAAGCCCTCTGTAACCTTAGCTACGTTTACAGGGACCTTACGAAGTCTGTCATACTCATCCCAAGAGAAAAGAAGTCTAGCTTTCTTCCCCTTTCTCTCCAAAGCTCTTACTACAAATAAACTGGTAGCTATATCACGGAAGTTACCAATATGAATGGAACCTGATGGGCTGATACCAGCTGCACATACATATTCCTCTTTGTTAGGATTTCTCCTAATAAGCTCGTCGGCTATACTGTCTGACCAATGCATAACATATCTCCTTTTTCATTTCTTCTATAATAAATAGAAATATTAATTACATAAATAAACTCGTATTCGAGCATAGTTCTCACTAATACCACAATATTTTAAGGGGTAAAGCTAATCAAGTCAATTGCTTTTTATAAGAGAAATATATATTATATGTAATAAAATGTATTAATTATTATAGATTAAGAAGGCGACTAGATAATGGATTCCAAGAACATATTTATATCATTTTCATCAAAACAGCAGGCAAAGGCTATTGAGATATGTAATTTTATTGAAGCTAACGGACTCTCATGCTTTATATCAAGCAGGGATCTTATAGCCGGTGAAGAATATGCCAAGCAGCTCATAGATAATATATCAGCCAGCGATGCTGTGGTTCTGATACTTACCAGCGATTCCAACAAGTCACCTCATGTTCTTCGTGAAATCGAATACGCAGTAAGCCATAATATTCCTATAGTAGTATACGTTGAGGAGGAATGTACTCTTTCTAAGTCCATGGAATATTTCCTTATGACTCATCAGTGGCTTCTTCCATCGTCTGATCAGAATGATAAACTTCTTGAAAGCATTGACCGCGTTATTAACACTAAAACTATAGAGCCTCATGTCGCTAATATTAATAAGAAAAATGATAATAAAAACGATAACAAAAAAGCGGCAAATACTCCAAGCGGCCTCATGCTTATTATGGGTCTTGTTGTAGTATTACTTGTCGTTATAATAATCCTTTTACTTGGTCCTGCACATAGCGGCAGCAAAACTCCTGATCCTGATAAAGACTACCTGGCTTCGACTCAGGATGATTCTAAAAATAATGATAAGGATTCTGATGACAAAGATTCAAAGGATAATGATTCTGATAAAGACCGCACCGACAATAACATCCCAAGTTCAAAGGATGATTACGCCATCGGCGATACTGTAGTTTTTGGTTCTTATAATGACGAGCCTATAGAGTGGCGTGTTCTTAGTGTCGACGATGAAGACGAGAAAATGCTTATCGTATCGAAGTACATCCTTAGTATGAAGGTATACGATGCTGCTGAAAGCGGTATATATAATGAATACGACGGCGTCGATTACTGGTCACATGAAAACTACAATGTTGATGACGAAGAAATACTCGTTAATATCAGGGGTAACAACGACTGGAGCAAGAGCAATATCCGTACCTGGCTTAACAGCGACGCCGAGCTTGTAACCTACGACGATCAGGCTCCTGATCGTAGAGCTGTAGGCGCTAACTACTATAATAATGAAAGCGGCTTTCTTTATAACTTTACTAAAGAGGAGCGCGAAGCTATCTTCCCTACTCAGGTTATTAGCCGTTCCAACGCATTTAGCGATAAGGCACACAATGGCCAGGTAAGAACAACAGACCATGTATTCCTGCTCTCCTATGAGGAGCTTGGTTTACTTGAAAATGCTGGTATCTCTATATACGCTAAGCCTACAGAAGGCTGTATTAATAATGATAAAAATAAAGAAGGCTATGCTTCTTTTACAAGCACAGCCAACATGGAAGAATATTATTGGTGGCTTCGCGATAACGATGGTGAATCCATCAGCAAAGCCTTTATAGTTGTCACTCCTTATGAATCCGGATACAACGTACTTACTCAGAACGTAGGTGCGTCTGACTACGGTATCCGCCCAGCTATGTGGGTTGATACTAAGAGTGACTGCATAAGCCTCGCCAATTAATCTTTTATAACGCCATCATCGGCGAAGGAATTCACAAATACCTTTTTATTTCTTACGTATACTATTACTACGCTTACTACTGCAAGTACCGCAAGTAATACGAGCATTAATATCACAAGACTATCTAGCCCTGCTTCTCCTAAAAAGCTATACAAGGCCAAAAGTCCACCACCCAATAAAAGAGCAGGTATACTTGCTACTGTCATGTACTGAGGAATACTAAGTATTCTCGTTACATTAAAGAATAGGAAGCTAACAACAGTAGTTGTTAGGAATCCAAATAAAACGATCTGCCACTGGCCCGCAAGTAATGGAGCAGCTCCCATAAATATCCATCCAAAAGCATATTTTACAAGCTTGATAATGATATCCTGAGTATTAACAGTATTAACAAGCTTAAGTCCATATCCAGATGTCTTAATCCAGCTAACTGGTGAATCCTTTCTATATGAACCACCAAATGCAGCGTAATCAGCTAATAGCTCGGTCATAATAAAAAGATCAACAACTAGTGTGACCATTGCAGCTCTCATACTTGGAATACTGAAAACTATACCACCAAGTGGAAAGATTACAAATGGTATTATTACGTGGCTTATTACTCTGTATACCTTAGGTGTGTATGCCTCGTAATATGAATACACATCAACCTTATTCGAAATTACTCTCTCCCTTTTCTTCTCTTTATGTAAAATGATTGCAGCTATAATCACGAGAATCACAGATACTACAATGCTTATTACAAAAGCTGTCTCACTGTCTCCGAAGAAATTAGGAATAATTACACCAAGCAGGTTATAGCAAAAATGCGTAAGCATACATGGAATAACCGACTGGTATTTATTGGCAATGAAGCCAAGTACAAGTCCGAGTACAAAAGCGTAGCTACCCTGAACAAGATTCATATGAAGTACTGCAAAAAGGAAAGCCTGAATGATATTAACAAGCCAGAACTTTGCTCCTGTCTTTTCAAGGTAGTGAATGGTCATGCCTCTAAAGATAAGCTCCTCACCAATTGGAGCAAGACCAACAACTGCAATCAATACTATAGGTGACAGAGTGCCAAGACCAGCCTGCTGCATGGTATCACCATAAGACTCCATAAGGCTAGGCCAAATGTTACCTAAAAGCTCAAGCCATCCCCTGCTTAAGAACTGTAATCCAACTGCGATAAATACTACTGATAATATTAATTTAATTCCAAAAACATCACGAAGCTTTGCTTCTCTTTTTGTACGCGAGTGAAGAAAATACCAAATCCCGAAGAAGCCAACCATAAATACATGTGTAAGTGCCACTATGTATATGGCTCTAGCATTGATCCACTCCGCGGTATATTTTGTCGAAAGTGCCGTTGATGCAACTGCTGATACAAGTAGCATAATGAAAAGCGCAGCTATAAAAGGCACCAGTGACATCAGTCCAGCTTTTACTTTTTGTTTTCTATTCAAGTTCATATTTCTACCATCCATCTGTTATTCCATTTTGCCAAGTATTCCCTTGAATGCGAACTTAGAAAGATCTTTCTTGTAAAGGATTCTGCAAAGGGCATAAGCAATAATTGCAAATACAAAGATTACTGCATATCCGATACCTACAACTGCTCCTGTTGGAATAGGAACCACTGTATTCTCATCGAAAAGGAAATTGCAAACACCAAGGACTCCAAATACTGCTATTACCATAAGACCTGTTGCGAGGCCAAAGTACTTGTAGCAAATACCTTCATAAAGAAGTGTTATTCCAACAAGAAGGATTGCCATAAAAAGTGAATTGATAATCGCTGTAGCAGACTCAGGATAAATTGATGCAAGAATTAATCTTTCAATCACCACAAATGTATAAACAATGAACGATACCATCGCACCAGTAATTACAGGTACTGATGTCTGAAGTGCTCTCTTCATCTTGGATGTCTGAACAAATGACGATATATCCATTGATATAATCATCTGGAAAGCATAAAGTCCTGAGAGAAGCATATAGAAGATTCCAAGAAACTCTGTACCCTTGCTACCTATCTCAACTGCAACACCTATTATTATAAAGAAAAGGCAAAGTCCCAAATTCATTTTTGGTCTAAAACCATATTTTATTAATTTCATGCCAAGCACAAAATCATTAACTGCTTTTTTTATCATAGTAATATCCTCCAGTAATTAACCAAGCTTAGAATGTGCTTTCATAACAGCGATACAAATCTGTGAAAGTGTTGGTGTTTCTTTAATAATGTCCATACCTGCAAGCTTATCAAGGTTCTCAGCAAGACACATTCCTTCGAAGCCATAGCTTCCAGTATTCATTGTATAAAGGATTTCCTTAGCCTTATCAGCATCACTACTCTCACCCTTAACAAGAACGTATTTCTCCTTAAGATCCTCGGCAAAGCCCTGCTCTACAACGGTACCGTGCTCGATAATGATTACATAATCAGTAACATTTTCCATATCAGCGATATCATGTGTTGAGTAGAATGCTGTATGCTTGCCATCACCTTCATCGATATAGTTTCTGATAATCTGACAAAGCTTGTCACGCATAAGTGGATCAAGTGGAGATGCTGGCTCATCAAGTATAAGCATTTCTGTATCACGAGCAAGCACGCCTGCAAGACGAAGCTTCATTTTATTACCTTCGGATAAAGCCGAATTCTTCTTGCTATAATCGATTGGCTGACCTGGGAAAATAGCAAGCTCTTCACATATAGCATCGAACTTCTCAGCATCAAATGAACCAAATAAAAGTTTACTAAGCTCCTTGATATTGCCAATTGTCCACTGTGGGAAGTAGTAAGCATTGGAACCTACGTAACCAATCTTCTCCTTAACCTCTGGACCATTCTCTCTATCCTTGTCTGTGTATGTACCGAAGTACTTGATGTCTCCCTTGTAATCAAGTCTGATACCTGAAAGAATATTCATAAGTGTTGTCTTACCTGCACCATTCTCACCAACCAAGGCTGTTGAAAAGCCTTCTGGAATAACAAGCTCTGGTACATCAAGAAGAAATCCACTGTACTTCTTTGTTAAATTCTTTACTTCAATTGCATTTGAAAATTCCATTTTAGTCTTCCTCCATTTGTAATAATGCTTCTAGAATTTCAATTAGTTCTTTATCATTAAGGTCTGCAATCTTGGCAGCCTTAATCGCCTCCATAAGCGATCCTTCCACTTTTCTCATATGCTGCTCCTTAAGCATCTCACTATCCTGAGCATTGACGTAATAGCCTTTGCCCTGCATGGCTGTTACAAGTCCTTCCGCTTCTAAAGACTCGTAAGCCTTCATAGTAGTAATAACACTGATCTTAAGATCCTTGGCAAGCCCCCTTATTGATGGAAGATATTCTCCATCTTTGTACTTCCCTGCAAGTATCTCTTCTTTAAATGAATCAGCTATCTGCTGATAAATTGGAACACCTGAGCTTTGTGATATTTTCATAAACACCTCCAATAAAACTCAATCGATGTTAACTGTTTATGTGTTATATATACACCTATAACAGAACAATGTCAACACATAAATTTCAAGTTATTTTTAAAGTTAATGTATTTTTGCGATATAATAAGCCATAACAATAAACTTAATAACAAACTTAATTGGGAGTTAACTATGAGTAAGGTTACTGAAAAACAAATAAAAAAATTAAAGAGCAAAAGCATTGTTCCACCACTAATTTTCCTATTACTATCAGTACTACTTGGAGCTATTCTTGTCGCTGTAACACTCATTGCTACTTTTGCATATTTAGTACAGAATCGATATGTTGAAAAAAGTATTGAAGCAAGTTCAATACAAAATAGTGTTGATGCCTATCTTGAAGAAGGCTATGACTTTGATCGTATATTCCGTATTTTACAGCGTAATGAACATAAGCCTCTTGCTATATGTGTTTATGATGAAGATAACAATATCACTGCATCTTATGGTGATGAGCTTAGCTACGTTCAGCACTCACTTTTTACAGAAGGCGTTAACATCCGCCTCTTTAGTGATGAGAATGATGAACATATCGGTCTTGTGAATAATACTGGTATTAATACTGTTAATGTGGATATTAAGAAGCTATGGAATAATTTCCATAATGTAATGAGAAATACCGACGAGGAAGCTGGTCTTTTCGATGGTATGAGTAGTGAAATATACTCTTATGAAGTATGGATTGCCAAAACTCTTGAGAGTGACAACCAGGTTATGTATTTAAAATACAACCAGTCGATATATTCCAATGATATGCTCTTTGTGCTTATCACACTGATTATTTCTGGTTCTATCTTCTTTATTCTTTTACTGGTATATATTACTAATGTTATTTCTAATATATCGTCTCAAAGATATTTGCTTAAGCTTCTTCTTCACGACAACTTAACTGGCGGCAACAATATGCTTGCCTTTAGAACAGAAGCAACCAAGCGTATTGCTGGTAACCTCAAGAAAGAATATGCTATCGTTGATTTCTCACTTATGAAGTATCAGAGCTACAGCACACTGTATGGTACAGCTGAAGCTGAGAAGCTTCTAAGCGCCATGGAAACTGCGCTGTGTAAGTGTCTTAGCAAAGCAGATCTTCACGCAAGAATCAATGATGGAGATTATATCCTTCTTCTTAGAAATAATGCGAAGAAGAATCAGGAAAATACCATTGTAAACCGCGTAGATAATATTATGTGCGAGCTTCCAAATCTCCTTCGTACTCCGCTTTCAAAAAGTGGATCTGCTATCAAAGACCTTTCAAACATTAAGTTTAACGCTGGTATATACAATATTAACCCTGGCGTGTCCAAGGAGTTTCGTGAGCGAAGACTGAAAAAGAATATTAATATTGACCAGCTATATATTAAGGCCGGTATTGCCAAAGCCGTACTTGGCGATGAATCTGGTTACAAGGTGTACAACCACGATATGTGGGAAAAGGAATTATGGGAGCATAAGGTTGAAGAAAAAATGCTCGATGCACTGGGTGCTGAAGAGTTCAAGGTTTATATTCAGCCAAAATATAATCCTTCTACCAATGAACTTGAAGGCGGCGAGGCTTTGGTTCGCTGGGATAGCCCAACTGAAGGTTTTATATCACCTGGCAGATTTATTCCTATATTTGAAAAAACTGGATTTATTACAAAGCTTGATGATTATATGATATCTCACACTGCTGCTCTTCAGGCCAAGTGGCTTCAGGAAGGAAAAAAGATAGTTCCAATATCTATCAATGTTTCTAGAGCACATTTTGCTGAGCCTAACCTTGCTGAGCATATAAAAGACCTGGTTGATCAGTATCCTCTTCCTCATGAATATATTGAGATTGAGCTTACTGAAAGCGCTTTCTTTGATGATAAAAAGGCTTTACTTACAACTGTAAGAAAGCTTCAGTCATACGGTTTTGAAGTATCAATGGATGATTTTGGTGCTGGATATTCCTCACTTAACTCACTTAAGGACCTTCCTCTTGATGTTCTTAAGCTTGATGCCGATTTCTTCCGCGGTGATGCTTTTGCTGGTCGAGGCGAGATTGTTGTATCAGAGGCTATCTCCCTTGCCAAGCAGCTTAATATGAAGATTGTTGCAGAAGGAATAGAGAAAAAAGAACAGGTTGATTTTCTGGCTAAGCATAAATGTGATATGATTCAGGGCTTTTATTTTGATAAGCCTATGCCAGCCGATGAATATGTTTCAAGAATGGATACTACTCGCCAAGAAGAGCCATAAGCTCCTGACCATGGTCACGAAGCCACTTTCTTCGTTCGCGGTAATCAGGAAGAACATTCTCAACAAGCTTCCAGAAAGCTGCAGAATGATTCATTTCCTTTCGGTGGCATAGTTCATGAACTACTACGTAATCGATTATCTCAGGTGATGTTTTCATAAGAAGGCAGTTGAAGTTAAGGTTACCCTTACCACTACAGCTTCCCCATCTGGTACGCTGATTTCGTATAGTGATTCGACCATAGTTAACGCCTACTATAGGTGCGTAGTATTTTACTCTTTCAGGGATTACTGCAAGGGCCTGGTCCGCCAGTTCATTTAGCTCAAGGGTTGTCAGCGGCGTAGGCCTGTTTGCTTCATAAGCAGCCTTTTTCGCTGAAAGCTTTTCGACCTGCGCTATTATCCAGGGCTCCTTCTCTTTAATAATAAGATCCAGTTCTCTCTTCGATACCCATCTTGGGGCGCGAACAACCACAGATAAATCCTGATTTATCTGAATAGAGACTGTTTTTCTGCTTGATCTTACAATTTTTATTTCCATAAAATTATTATAGCATAGACTGCTTCAAAATAATGACAAGTTGGCTTATGGTATTATATAATAAGACATCATAGGGGGGAAAAAATCATGGGGAAACATACTGCAGAATGGATTAAAAATGAAGCGATAGAGCGTGCAAAGCACGGTGATTTTAGTCTTTCTCTTGACCAGAGTAACTACAGACTTCCACTACTCTCTGTTATGTTTGGTGAGGAATATATACCTATCCCACAGGAGCGCAGACTTAATGCAATCCTTACTAATAACGGTAAGATAACTCTCAAGCAGGCAATACTTAATGGTGTACGCGACGAGGTTCTGGAACGTATGGGATACGGTGCTGGTAACAGCATGATATTCTTCTCAGCTGAAGATAATGAGAAGATGTTCGACGTGGTCGGAAAGATAATATTTGAAAAGGGTCCATATTACGTATTTAGTCAGGCATTTATCAAAGCCTTTGATGAAAATATGGATTTACATATCGCACCAGGTGAAGAAATTTTTAATGGCTCTATTGGATAACCAATAGAGCCATTTTTTATTAGTAATAATTATTATTCAACTCCAAGTACCTTATAGCCTGCGTTAGTTACTGCCTCAGCTAATGCATCATTACTAACATCACCTGTAAGCTCTACTACTGCTGTTCCTTTTTCGTGGCTAACATCAGCCTTAGCAACTGCATCCATCTTCTCAAGAGCCTCTCTTACATGAGCCTCACAGTGCATACACATCATACCTTCGATTTTAATTGTCTTTGTCATTTTAATATTCTCCTTTTCTTTTATTTGATTATTTGAATTTTCTTTATCACTATCAAGTATTACTTCTGGACCCTTAACCTTTCTGTCCCTACTAGTATTATATATATCCTTAAGGTTAAGTCTAAGAGCATTGGATACCACACAGAAGCTTGATAAGCTCATGGCCAGTGCTCCAAACATCGGGCTAAGAGAAAGACCAAGCTTAGCGAACACACCTGCTGCCAGTGGTATTCCTATGGAGTTATAGAAAAATGCCCAGAACAGGTTCTCCCTGATATTACGAAGCGTGAACCTGCCAAGCCTTATGGCTGCTGGAATGCTTCGAAGCGTAGGCTTCATCATAACCACGCCTGCAGCATCTATGGCCACATCTGTACCAGAGCTTACTGCCATACCAAGGTCAGCTTTCATAAGAGCCGGTGCATCATTAATACCATCTCCGACCATTGCAACCTTGCCGTACTTCTGAAGGTTAGTTATTACCTGCTCCTTGCCTCCAGGAAGTACTCCTGATACCACGTGATCAATCCCTACCTCCGCAGCTATAGCCCTGGCTGTTCTTTCGTTATCACCAGTAATCATAACTACTGTGGTTCCCATATCAGTTAATTCTTTTACGGCCTCTACCGCATCATTTCTAACAGTATCAGCTACTGCTATGATACCAAGGACATCAGTATCGCTTGAAAATAGAATCGGTGTCTTGCCTTCGCCAGACAGCCTATCCATACTGGCTAAAATATCCGCGCTTAGACTAAGCATACTACCAATATATAAAGCGTTGCCACCGTAACAGTTCTTACCATCAACCACTGCCCTAAGTCCCTTACCTGGCATGGCCTCAAAATCACTGGCTGGCAGTTGCTTCACTCCATTATCTGAAGCATATCCAGCAATAGCCTTTGATAATGGATGCTCCGACAAAGCTTCAAGGCTATAGGCAACTGTTATAAGCTCATCGCTAGTTTTCTCACCTGCTGGAATAATATCAGTAACCTTAGGATTACCTTCTGTAATAGTTCCTGTTTTATCAAGAGCCACTATATTAATGCGTCCTGCAAGCTCAAGGGAAACCGCTGTTTTATATAAAATACCTTTTCTGGCTCCCACTCCGCTTCCAACCATAATAGCTACTGGAGTTGCAAGTCCAAGGGAACAAGGACAGCTAATTACTAATACTGATATGGCGTAGTTAATAGCTCTCGCTACGTCGCCGCCAATAACCATCCATATGATAAAAGTTATGAGGGATATCATTAAGACACATGGAACAAATATACCTGCCACCTTGTCAGCAAGCTTGGCAATAGGTGCCTTGGTTGCAGCCGCATTAGTAACCATCTCTATTATCTGGGCCAGAGTTGTATCGCTTCCTACTCTCGTAGCCTCGCATTTTAAAAATCCTGACTGATTAATTGTGGCTGAACTTACTGTATCACCCGTAGCCTTATCAACTGGCAAGCTTTCACCAGTAAGCGCTGACTCATCAACTGCACTGCTTCCTTCAAGCACAATACCATCCACGGGCAAGCTCTCGCCAGGTCTTACAACGAATATATCGCCTACCATAACATCAGTGGCTTCTACAGTTACCTCCTTACCAGAACGAATTACTGTGGCTGATTTTGGTGAGAGCTTCATAAGTCCCTTTAACGCATCGGTGGTCTTGCCCTTAGAGAAGGCTTCAAGGGTTTTGCCCACTGTAATAAGCGTAAGAATCATGGCTGCGCTTTCAAAATACAGACTATTCGTATAAACCGCTGCTGCGCCTAGGCCATCAGTTCCAAGCACTGCTGCCATTAGAAGCAGTACATACACACTGTAAGCAAATGATACAAATGAGCCAAGTGCAACAAGGGTATCCATATTAGGGGCAAGATGAATTGCCGACTTAAAACCACTTACAAAAAAGCGATTATTAATGATCATTACTATAATGGTAAGGAGCATCTCTAGGATGGCTAAAACCACCATATTTTCATTAAGTATAGCTGGTACTGGAAGGCCAAGCATACCCCTTCCCATAGTAAGATACATAATAAGAAGAGTGACTATGGCTGATGCAATAAGCCTCTTAACCATTAGAGGCGTTTCCTTATCCTCCAGGGTATCGACGTTATTAACAGCGCTATTATCAGCGCTTAGGCTCTCAGCCTTATAGCCGGCGCCGTCCACTGCCTTAATAATATCGGACACGTTATAATCACCCTCTACTGTCATGGAATTAGTCAGGAGCGATACCTCGCACTTCGTAACACCAGGTACCTTACTGACTGTGCCCTCGACCCTGGCCACGCAGGCTGCGCAGGTCATACCTGTTACTTTGTATTTATCCATAAATTAACCTCGAATATATTATATATAAGTCATTACTTAATAAGCTTTTGTAATAATACTCCTAACTCATCAATAACCTCGTCATTGCCGCTGCGTATATTCTCAGCCACACATGAGTGTAAGTGATTATTAAGTAATACTCTGTTAAAGCTGTTAAGTGCAGCGTTAATAGCAGATACCTGAGTAATGATATCAAGACAGTACGCATCATTATCAAGCATGTTCTGGACACCTCTGACCTGCCCTTCAATACGCTTTAATCGATTCATTAGGTCCTTATGCTCCTCAGGAGTACGCTCCTTCTTTTTAGCACACATAGGACATTTATTTTCGTTAACTGACATAGATAATCTTCCTTTCGTATATGAGACATTGTATACCCCTAGGGGGTATATGTCAATGTAACAAATCCCAGGCAATAAAAAAAGTCATCCGGTAAGTTTACCTCACCAGATGACTTATATTTACATTCCAACATACAATCTGTTTTGTAGTTCACTAATCAGCTCGCTTGTAAGTCTATGCTCCTCTTTTTTATCATAGATATTTGAAAAATAAGCCGACAGGTTATAAATAAATGGTCTTCTAATCCTGCAGCTTAGCTTACATGTAAACTTATCAACCTCTTCAATGGTAATATTCATATCTCTAAAATAATCCATGTCATCACCACCCATTACTTCGTCGTATACCTCACGAAGAGCATCCACCTCCATTTCAAAAACCATATCATACTCAAAGAAAGGACTTCGTCTCTTTTTCTCAGCTTTAGTACTTTTAGAATCCGCTGCATCAGTTTTTGAATCTGCATCGTCACGTTTACGATCAAATGCACCTACTGCTACCATGAAAGCATCCAAATAAGATATAAACGTACAAATAATTGCTACAGTATATATCGCCAGCGCATACCTCGACTTCGACGATGCAACAATAGTGCTAAAGACATTGAAACCACAGGCGTAAGTGGCTGAAATAATAGTGCACTGCATTTTTATATTACTTCTTTCGTAAAATAAAAACATTATCATTATAAGAATAAATGCAGCCTGTGCTGAGAAAAAAGCAAGCATATATATGTGCCGATCAATTATTCCAGTGCTAAGAACCCTCGCTACGTTCGCCATACTAATTTCATAATTAGGCGTTAGCCACCGCAAAGTCAGGCATACCTGTATAAACGCTACAACCATTTCGATGCCTAATGTGACTGTCAAAGTGCTGTTGCCAGATGTATCTTTTAAATTCCCATTAAATTTATACTTGCGTAAATATGCAAGGCACTTAATATTAAGTGCGATTAATGCGATTGCTCCGAGCATAGTAAATAGCGAAAATATATCTTTTTTTTCTGGAAACAAAAGGCAACATGAAATGACAATCATGCTTCTGCATGAGCCTTTAAAAAAATTACAGCTTTTATTAAATTTAAGAAAAGGATCAATCCATGACGACAACTGTAAAAACAGGCACAACAGAATCCAAAAAATAAGGCTAATAGTCGCAAAAATGTTAAATGGAAGTTCATCCAATTCTGTTCCAGTTCCAGCAACCATTTCGAAGTATACTGCGAGAGCGATAATCGTAAACACAAGGCACACTATATCGACAACGATAAAACCTCCGTGAGCATTATCGAGCCAAGTTGCCTTAAGAGCCTTGGCATAATAATCAGGACGTTTTTCCCTCTTTCTTGCCAGCTTAGTATATTCATTAATTTTAGATTTTCTATCTTTAATATTTTTACTCATTCTTTTAACCTTATTCTACTACCAGGTTTGTAATCCATATACCCTTACGAATAAGTACATAACCAATAACAACCTTGATAATATCACAGCTCTGAATCACGATGAATATCGTGAAGATAGGCAGCGGCGTAAATACACACAAAGTATATGCTATGGTAACAGGAACTACCCAGGTATAAATACTGTCAAACAGGAAGGTAATAAATGTTTTACCGCCTGATCTAAGCGTGAAATATAACGCATTAAGATATCCCTGGACTGGGAAGAAGCACGCTGTAATACGTATAAATGTGGCACCGTAACGGCGCACTTCATCAGTAGTATCATATAGTGTTGGGAACCATCCCGATAATAATATAAGAAGTACTGATAAACCAATACATAAAGCTCCTGTAAAGCGCATAAGCTTTAACGAACCATTCTTGGCCTCATCATATTTCGATGCCCCAAGCATCTGCCCCGTAATAATACCTACAGCATTCCCCATTGCGATAAATACAACATTTAACAGGTTACATATAGCATTGGAAATATTAGTTCCAGCCACAACAGCAAGACCTCTTGTTGAAAGGCACTGAGTAAGCGCTGCCATACCACCTGCCCATAAAAACTCATTGAGGAATATTGGAAGTCCCTTAATGACAATAGGCTTAGCCATAGCCATCGGTACCAGGAACGTACGATATACACCCATAAGGAAAGTATGCTTAATCTTCTCCCTATGAGCCCATACAACAATAACCGACATCTCAACAAATCTTGCAATGACAGTTGCAACTGCTGCGCCTCGAACGCCAAGCTCAGGGAATCCAAACTTACCATAGATAAGCAGGTAGTTGAATACTACATCGGCAATAACCGAACATACTCCAGCTACCATCGGCTTCACACTCTCACCTGTTTCTCTAAGGCTACCAGCGTATATTTGCGTAATTGAAAATGGTATCAGACCTATCAGCATGATATTCAGATACTGCTGCCCAAGCGAAAGAGTAAGAGCAGGATCAATATCTCCACCCTCGCCGCTTAAATACAGCGATAAAAGATTGCTGCTAAAAAAGAAAAGAACTGCCATACCACACAGCGTGATAATCATTGACAGCCACCATTTTAATCGAAATACATTTTTAACACCTTCGTCGTTACCCTGTCCGTAGTACTGAGCCCCATATATACCAGGGCCTGACAAAGCTCCAAACACAGCAAGATTGAAAACAAAGATAAGCTGTCCCGCAATAGAGACAGCTGTCATACTCTCCGTTCCCAATCTTCCAACCATAAGGTTATCCACAAGACCTACAGCATTGGTAATACCGCTCTGAATCATCATCGGTACTGCAAGCTGCAGGGCTTTTCTATATATACTATTGTCTTTTTTCATGATTTATTACCTTAAAGCCATAACATATTTACATGTATGACTCGAATACATCCCTTGCACATGGTTTAGCAAACAGGTATCCCTGAATATTGTTGCAGCCGTTTGCTCTTAAGAAGTTAGCCTGCTCTTTGGTCTCAACACCCTCAGCAATAATATTCTTACCAAGCTTGTTAAGCATTTGAATGATATGACTGACAATAATATCATCCGCACCTTCATTACCAATACCATCGATAATACTCTTATCAAGCTTGATAGTATCAGCCACAATGTTCTTAATCATCTTGATTGATGAAAATCCATTACCAAAATCATCAACAGTAAGATGAACACCGATTGCATGCATGCTCTTTTCAAATGCCATTAATGCATTCATATCTTCATCTTCGTAGGATTCTGTAATCTCAATTTCAAGATACTTGGTATCCACATTATGCTTTCGGATAATAGCCTCAACCTTGGAAGCAAAGTCCTTATCCTGAAGATGTCTTCTTGAGAAGTTGGATGATACCTTAACAGGAGTCATACCTCTCGCAATCCAGTCATTAATATCTATACATACCTGCTCAAATACATAGTAGTCGATGAGCGAAATAAGTCCATTCTTTTCAAGAACAGGCACGAATTCACCTGGTGGCACCATCTCGCCGTCCCTCACCCATCTGACAAGCGCCTCGGCACCATTTAATCTGAAATTGCCTTCATCAGATATATCAACCTTAGGCTGATAATAAACAACAAATTCTTTATTCGCAATGGCTTCTGGTACATTCTGCTCAAGCTGTTTCATCTTGAGCATATGAGTCTTCATGCTCTCCTCAAACTTAATAACATTGATACCATCATTATTTCTTGTAAGCTTAACTGCCACGTCGGCATTACGCATACATTCATTAATACCATCGCCGGCCTTTATAAAATAATAGCCAACTCTTGATTCAACCTTAATATTATGCTTTTCACCGCCCACTTCATAAGGCACAATGATATTACTTACGAACTGAAGGAATTCATCCTCCTTTTCCTGCAAAATAAAAACAAGGAAATTATCACCGCCTAGTCTTGCAGCGATACCACTGCCCTCGGTACTAGCAAACTGATCAATCGCTTTGGCAAAACCGTTCATAATTATATTGCCCGCAGCATCACCATAACGGCTGTTAAGAAGCTTCATATTCTTGATATTAAGAAAATTACTGCAATAAGAAGTGAACTTGCCTTTATGTATGGTCGTGCCCATAAATCTGTTAAGACCTGTTTCATTGGCTATACCAGTTAACTGATCATAGAACATCAGGTTATAAAGACTACTCATAGTCTTGGCTCTACCAACAAGAAGATATATGGCTTTTGATAGAACATAACAGTCTTCCTTACACTCTGTAGTCCATATTTCATCCCGCTTAATACCCGATACTACTATTACCCTGCCACCATTGGCTGTTGCGTACTCGAGTTCAATGTTATTGGTCTCTTCGCCGCCGCTTGCATCAAGGAGAACAACCTCAGTGACGTTCATTTCACGACTACGCTTTTTTGGCTCGTACATAGTCGCACGAAGAAGAACTATCCCTCGCGATACGGCTACCCGAGGCATAGTTTCTCTAAAAACCTTAAAAATATTCTCAGGATCCATTTCCTGAACTGATATCTGGCTTAAAATATTGTAAAAATCAGTACTAACAAGTCGCTCCATACAACAATCTCCTCCGTCAATACTACAAATAACTTAAACCAAATTCCCCTAATCCCCTAGAAATAAGCTATGGCTGTTGCTGTGACAAAAAGCCATATAATAGCTGGTAAAATAATACACAGCACAAAAGGCAGTGCCTTTTTCTCAACAACAATACCTATTATATTAAATATAAGAAATGGAATGGCGCCAAGTATTCCTCCCATCGAAATAATCGGAGCTAGCACGTCCCATATCTTATGCTGCCAAAAATCAAATACATCCCAGTCGCTCTTCATAGTGTTAAGTGCAATCTCATGCCCTACGAGAGCCAATATACCCATTGCATAAAATGCAACTACTATAAGAACTGATATTATTGAAAATGGCCCAGCTTTCTTCTTCATTATACCATTTTACCCCCTATATAAACAAATCAAAAACGAATATTGGTGCACTATTTAATCGCTTGTCTTCCACTTCAGTCAATTCTTTAAATGGATCCCTTTTACCCTCCATAGCCGATCTTCCACCAAATGCATCTCGCTTCGCAACAATTCTTCTAATAGGCTCGTCATCCGCAGCCATACCTCGAAGTCTTATTTCAATACACTCAAAAACAGTTATCTGTCCTAGTCTAAACATGGCCTTATCAAAGAAAGATACACTCTCAATCATATTTTTACGGATAACCATAGGTCTGTATTTTAACTTGTAATCATTTCGGCTGTATATAAAATCAGACGTAACAGTCATATGAAAACTTTTCATAAGGGTATCGACATCTATCGATACATTCAGCTCCTCTAAGAGTTCAACTTCGGATTCCCTCCCAGTGGCCATAACATAGTCACTGTCATCAAGGATTAGGCCGTAGTTCCTGGAATTTTTACAAAGCTCCCTGAAAAACCCTTTCACATAGCGATTAGACTTTTTAGCGAGAATCGTAGCCTTCACACGGCTAATTGTAAGTACTATAAACGGCGAAAGTGTAAATATTACATAGAGAAAGCCAAATCTATTACTCATAAGTGTTTTTCGTAGGCCCTCAATCCTAATCTCGCCAGAAAGCACCAAATACATGAAAAGAATGATAAGTCCATCTATCACAAACAGACCAAGGTAATACCTGTCATAATTCTTGAACAGGCCTTCATAGGCCAGTTCTTTGATACTGGAGCATTTGGATATTTTTTTATCTATTGTTTTTTCTTCTTTTATTTTTTCTGGCGACATTTTAATTCCTTATGAAAATACATCAAATACAAATGCAGGCTTCTTGCATGCACTCACGCACTTTTTCGTTTTTATACCAACAAATGGATTCTGTTTATATCCTATTTTATACTTATCAATAATTCTTCGTAATCTGTACTGTTCACCATTTTCATTGGTAAATGATATTTCAGCGCATCTAAAAAGAGTGATACGTCCAAGTCTTATTAATAGTTTGTTATATACTGCAACACTAGTTATCATACTCCTTGGAATGAAAATGGGATCATACCCAAGCTTATCATTATTTCGGCTGTATATATAATCCCCAGAGGTTACCATATAAGGATTAAAGAAATTAATGCCATGGCCAAATGAATACTCTAGTTCATCGGCATAAAAGAACAGCTCATTGCCACCGCTATCCATGACACAATCCTTTTCGTCATATATAAGACCATATTTCTTAGCATTAGTGCCAATTTTAAGAATAAAGTTTCTAACTGCCTTACTCTTAAACGTGGTGCTATTAGTTTCCATGTACGACCTCCAACCGGCCCCTATTAATAAAGGGGCAAATATCACATTTCCTATGGTCGTTACCACTGGCTGCGTAAAAATGAAGCTACCACCTACCATAATAATAACTACCTGCAAAATAATAATTACTATGGAAATAGCCACTCCAAGTCCAACGATACCCACAAACCAGTCGTTACTTCTTCTTTTATGACCTTCTAAAACAATTTTATTTAATTGATGACGATCCTTAAGCCATTCAAAGGCTTCCGTCCTACTATTATCACTACTAATTAACTTATCTGACATTTATTATTTTAATCCTAACATTTCAACAGCTAATGACTTCATTTCATTGGCTGACCTATCCCAGCATGCACATATAGAAAGATACTCTGTGTCCTTACCTGACTTATATGGTACTAAAATGTAGTTGTAGTTGCAATCGTCACCATAGCGATCCACATACTCTTCATAGGCAATGATAAACTCAACACCATCGATTTCATACTCATCCATAGTAACAGTGTAATCCTTGATATCACCACCAGGAACAGTACCATTCTTGATATAGTCAGCAAGATACAGATTCTCGCGATAATCAACGGCTATCGCATCAAAATACTGATTCTCATTGTTAAGATCAAAGCATGCACCTGATTCACTTGCATAAGTAACAACATAACCTTCTGGTACGTATAGTGTCATAATAACGTTATCATCGTAGTCACATACCTCAAGCTCGCCCTTGCTTTCATTGTAATGAGAAGTACTTACATACTCTTCATCAACTGTGAAATCACCGCCTACTACGCTGTCGTCTACTGTCCAGTAATCAGCTGAGCCAGAATCTACTGCCTGAGAATCATCGTCTTTTTCTTTATCTTTATCTTTCTTATCCTTTTTGTCTTTTTTATCCTTCTTATCTTTCTTGTCTTTTTTCTTATCCTTCTTGCTGTCCTTATCTTCGTCATCGTCTTCGTCATCATCTTCATCCTCAGACTCACGAGATATCTTGGTCTTTTCCTTGGTATCCTTGGCGTCGCCTGTACAAGCTACAAGTCCAAATGCCATAACAGCGGCAAGCATAATCATTAATACTCTTTTCTTCATTTTGTTTTCCTCATATCTTTCTTAATTATTATTTCTATTTTTTATTCTTATCGTTAATATCAATAAGCTCATCCGAAATCTCCTATTATTAATTCCTTATGATTATATGACACGAATAATATATGCGCAATTTGTGGATAAACTCGTAAGAATTATAAAAAAAGCGCAGTTCATATTAACTGCGCAATAAAATCATTTTTTATCTATTTATTTAACAGAAAGAATTACTTACTAACAGGATATGCGTATCCCAACTTTATCATCTCAGATTTCAACTTCCGAAGTGATATACCAAGCTCTGCCGCACCGTCTTTAGGAGTTATTAAGCCTTTGCTAATAAAATTGTACGTGGCAGTTGCCATCCCTTCTGCTCTTCCTATTCTCATTAAATTATCTGCTACGCTACACATATTACGCACCCCTTTCTTTTGCTCTGGTGGCAATTTCAATATTTCATCATATTGTCTATCAGAAGTCATTATTGTAGTCAACTAACAGTTTTTCTAATAAATCTTTTTCTCCCACAAACACTCTCTTTTCTGTAATTATATCATAACTTTATAATCCAATGAATGTCACTACTCATCTTTTAGAGTATTGCAAAAAAATCAATTAAAAAAACTGGCTGCGCCTACCCGAGTGGGACGTAGCCAGTTTGCTTTATAAGTGATTGCCCTTTGGCGGATAAAATCCAATCGAGGATAATCTTGATGTTAGGGTTTTCGTTATCCTTTCGGTATACGACATAAAAATCAGTGGCAATAGGATAAGACCCGTTTTGAATGTTATCGATACTTGGATATATTCCATTAACGGATATCATTTTGACATTTTCATTGCCAACCATTGTCTCAAAATAAAATCTAAATGAGTATCCAATCGATGCACCGGTTACTACAAATGGTGACTTCTTTCCGTATGGAACATCGCCCATGAATTTGTCCATCATGGTACGGCTGCCACTATTTTCTACTCTGCTTACAGGATTGATTGCACGGTTCACCCCGCCAACCTCATTCCAGTTCTGATATTCTCCTGCATATATTTTTCTTATTTGATCAGTAGTCAGGTTATCCACTGGATTATTGCTGTTCACAAAGAATATAAAAGCTTCGCGTCCAATAGGCACGATCTCTAGCTCTACTCCCTTATTAGCGGCATACTGCATTTGCTCCGCTGATGGCATAGCCGAGAAAAATATATCTGTATCACCATCAACTACTGCTTCGAAGCCTCGGACTGTGTTCTTGTACTGCATCACACTGCCAGGGGCAAAATTCTCGCCGTAATAATTGTCATCCGAAAAGCTTCCACCCTCGTAGGTTACCGAGCCTTCAGGATAGATACTGTCCATAACGCTGGCATACACTGGTACTAGCGCTGCAGCTCCATCTAATACAGGAAGATCACCTGAAAGTGTAAAGCCTGCATCCACGTGAGCCAGCTCGGAGTCATCCTCAAAAGGAAGGTATTTACCCACATCAATCATTTTAATACTGGAGGTATCGCTGTAGTTGTTGCCAAGCCTGTTCGATACTGCGACATGCATGAACAAATTCAAAAAGCCAAATACCATTATTAGTATTAAAACGAGAATAACACGGACTAACGGACTTATATTATTGTTATTAGTATTTTCTTTATTTCCCGCCATTACCACAGCTCCTTAGCTATAAAGTAAATGATGGAGCTCTTCTGATATGCATCGACGATACATACAAAATGAACAAGCGTAGCAATGGAAAGCAACCCAAAAAGACTAAAGAAAATAATTAAAAATTTCTTATCACTCATATCAGTTACATGGTTCTTACAATTTGATCAAGAAGGATAAATAATCCAATTGATAATGATGATGATACAATGGCTAAAGTCAAAGATATTATAAAAAATATCTGACTTACTCTGAATTTCTTCTTGCCAGTCATAGCTATCTCAGCTTCCATTTGCTTTTTCGCAGAGCGATCAACAAAAAATAAAATAACGGCCGAAATAATAAATATAATAGGTAATCCTATCCATAAAAACATAAATATAAGAAGTGCTAAATTCATACTAGTTCCTCCTAAAATAAATCCCTTTGTATTATATGATACGAATAATTTGTGCGCAATTTATGGACAATAAAAAAGCCAGCCAAGATTAATAAAAAATCCTGGCTGGTATTATCTTGTAATTATTTGTATCTATTATACAGTGCCTTACTGGCTGCTTTCATTTCGGACACAACTGATTCTGGTCCCACTATTTCAATGCCATCGCCAAGGCCCATAATCCATCCGAAGAACTGACCACTTATTGCCACGTTAACTCGTATCTCTACATGGTCAGCATCGTACTTTCTAATAGTGATATCCTTGCCAAATCGATCAATGAAGATACCTATCTTGTCGTTCTCAAGTCTAATGGTAATACGCTCATCACGTCCGCCATACATACCAAAATTCTTCTTGGCATATGCAGCAAGATCGAATCGCTCGAAAAGTTCACGGCCTTCTCTTGCCTCCTTAGTTATCTGCATTTTGTCCATCTTATCAACGCGGTAATGCTTGATTTTACCAGCCTCGCTGTCATAAGCCACTAGGTAGTAATTCTCATCATCCCAAGTAAGAGCCCAAGGGCTAATCACATACCATTCACCGCCACGTCTCTCCTCTAGCTCAGCCTTAATATTCCACCTAAGATACTTAAAACGAATCTTCTTATTATTCTCAATGGCTTCATGAATAGCATCCACTGAGTTATAGACACTTTCGTTCATAGTCTTAATACGTCCCTGAACATATACCTGACGCTGAAGTTTCTTGGCTTCATGCTCACTTGCAAAGCCTTCTATCTTCTTAATAAGCTCTCTTGACTTTCTCTCGGTTATGAACTTCGATGACTGAATGGCATCTACAAGAAGCTTGAGCTCAGCTATCTCAAAGTCACGCTTTACAACCTTGTAATAATAACCGTTGTTTTTCTGCTCGCCCTCTACTGTTATACCAAAATTCTCAAGATCATTAAGGTCACTATAAAGGCTCTTTCGCTCAGCAGTAACCTCTCTCTTGGCCAGCTCTTCCTTAATCTCTGCAAGTGTTATAGCGTGATTCTTATCAGTTTTTCTGAGCATAATTTCACGCAGGAAGTGTAACTTTAATTTCTGATTCATTCCCCTAGACATAATCGTAACCTCCCATATCATCTGACAAAAAAGGTCACCTTAAAGTGACCTCTTTTGAAACTATATCTAAATCTTAAATTTCTTAACTGCGCTCTGCATGTTATCGGCCTGTTCGTTAAGTATTGTCGATAATGCAACACATTCCTGCGAAGTAGCCTGAGTATTGGATGTAAATGATTCCATCTTATCAACCTGCTGCTTAACGCTATCTATCGCTTCATTTTCCTTGTCGATATGGCTTGAAATACCAAGAATCTTGGCATTAACTTCACTTGTAATACCAACAATCTCTTCCATCTTATGAGTAGTAGTTTCAACAAGTACGCTACCCTTCTTAACCGCCGTTACAGACTGGGCGATAAGCTCTGTTGTCTGGGCTGCTGCATTAGTTGTCTCCTCGGCAAGAGCACGTACCGAATCAGCAACTACTGCAAATCCCTTACCAGCCTCTCCTGCTCTGGCTGCCTCAATAGAAGCATTAAGTGCGAGCAGATTGGTCTGAGATGCAATACTATTAATGATATCAATAATCGATGATATGGCCTCGGACTTCTGAGCTATTTCATTCATGGCATTAATAAGTTCATTTAATGCTGCATTACCTTCATCAAGATATCTGGCAGCATCACTAGACATTGAATTGGTAACTGCAACGATTTCTTTACTTTGCTTGAAGCCTTCCTGAATCTCGCTAATCTTGTTCTCAATATCGGAAACAATATAAGTAACATTTTCTACATCGTTGGAAAGCGAGGTGGCTCCAGCCTGTACATTACGGGCCGAATCATATACAGAGGTAGATGCCGCAGCTATAACCTGCATAGCACTCTTCATCGAAGCAATAATATTGTTAATGGAATCCTTAAGTGGCTTAAAGTCTCCCATATATTCACGGGATATCTCAGATGTCATATCACCAGAAGCCATCTTCTGGAGCGTAACCGATATATCGCCAATATATCCTCTTATAGCCGCATTGGACTGCTCTATGGCATTAACCAGCTCTCCTATCTCATCATTACCAGCTCTCACTGATATGCTGTCAAGCTTACCATTTTTCATATCACCAGTAGCATTAACAAGATTCTCCATAGGAGCAAGTGAATCAACAAGTACCTTATTAACCTTCTTGATAGTAGCGAAATAAATAACGATTATAAGAATGACACTTACTAAATAAAATGCCAGCAAACCATCGATATAGCTAAAGAAAGATGTAGCTAATATTACTGTCATGTCAGCAGACTCAATATACTCGGATGTATATACATCTCCAGCACCGATAGCTGACTTTCTGCTCTCAGGAGCGAACAGTGAATCAGAAATCTTTATATCCGAATACTTGGTGGCAATCATGTCTCCATTCTCATCAGCCGAAGGCATATACTTCTCATTCTTATGAGTAAGAATAGTACCATCACAGTCAACTAACATAGCAAATGAATTGTTATTAGTAAGATCATCTGTCATATTAATCAAATCATCCACAAAGAAATCAGCTGCAAAAACACCCTTAGCCTGACCGTCCTGAACTATGGCCTTAGATATTGTAATAACAATACGACCAGTATCAGCATCAACATATGCCGGGCAAACGTAAGGCTTGTCTGGATTCGCAAATGCCTGAGGATACCAGTCTCGCTCCGAGGCCTTATAATCAGCTGGCACTGGCCAGCCATCACTGAATACGCATCTGTCATCTGAAAGGCCAAAATAATAAGCGTACGCTGCAGGGTTAGTAGTAATACAGTCGGCAAGATATGCTTCCGATTCATCGTATCTTGCGCCAATATAATCCTCATAGGCAAGAGTCTCAGCAATCACACTGACCTGGCCTATCTGCGCATCGAACCAGCCGGTTACACCCTGAACAACTCCATTGGCCTCAATATTTCTTGTAACATTACTTCTGGAAATAATAATGAACGTAGCGATAATACCTACTACAACTGCCACAGTTACAGTAGTGAAAATGAAATTTTTACCAAACAGATTGGTTATTTTTCCCTTAAGTGAATTGGTAGAATTAGTAGTATTTCTCATAGCCATAGTACCCCTCATTTCATTTATAATATGTGCTATTCTCACACTTAATTTACTTTATCATCTATCAATAATTTTACCATAATTCCAGGCGTATGTGGACAGTTCTGGCCTAATAGCTTATGATCATTCTAACCAAAATAATCCCACATTATTCGGCGGTTTCTACATCTTCACCACCTGGGGCAATGTATGTCTCAAGATCAACCTCTTCTAAGTCCAAATTATAGGCAATTCTGCTATCAGGATCATATATAATCGTATCAACGACATCTAATCCACCTTCATCCACGCTTGCGTAAATATCTAAAAAAGTATACGTATCATGTGCCATCAAATAATCAGACCATTTCTCATCGCTCATATACTTGTCATTACTGAGTCTAACAAAAGATACACCTGGCCTAACCTCAAGAATATGGGCGGCAGGTGAATAGTCTCCATAATCTCTTATCGGCTCCACCAGTCCTCCTGCATAATCATCATAATCATACTCATTTACTGGCGCAGGAACATCGCCTGCTATCTGTGGTTCGCCGCATGCTGTAAGCGACAATGCACCGGCTGCTATTCCAGCTACGGCAACTGTCTTTTTAAGAAGTGCTGCGTTAAGAATCTGCTCTTCCTTAGCGCACTTTGGACAGGTACCAGAACATTCTCCTGGAAATGTACACTCTGTCTGATGAAGATCTATACCAAGCTTGTCTGCAAGTCCTTTTCTAATGGCTTGAAGTTGTCTACATTTTTCCTTATGATCCATAATTTCCCCTCCGCATTAATAAATATATTATAAAACAATTCCATATATATGGCACGGATTATACGTACCTTATTTGTGGCATAAGGTTTTATATCATGCTATAGATGAAAATGTGGTATAATATAAAGTATGAATAAAGATAATGGATTATTGAAGAACAAAAAAATAGCTATCCTTGCCAACGGCTGAAGTACAGATTATCTCGAGCAGGTTGTTGAAGGAATCAAAAAAGAGGCGGCTAAAGATGACGTCGATATTTTTGTGTTCATGACCTACATCAACTGGGGTGAACCTGAGATGCAGGGTAAGTGCCAGCTCAATATATTCCATCTTCCTAATCCACATGACTTTGATGGGGCGATAGTTCTCGCTAATACTTTCAATCTTCCTTGCGAAGCAGATAGAGTTCTTAATCTATTCCAGAAAAGCGGTATACCTATGGTTAGTACTGAAGTGCAGCTTCCTAATATGGCCTGCGTAGGTACTGACAACGTTACTGGTATGCGCGAGCTCGCGGAGCATCTCGTTAATAAACACAATGTTAAGAAAATAGTATATGTCAGCGGTATTGCTGGTAATGCAGAATGCGCTATTCGTAAAAAAGTACTTATGGAAGTACTTGAGGAGCATGGACTGTCACTTGTTGACGATGTCAGATGTAACTTCAGTTTTTACGAAGCAGCAAGAAATATTGCGGACTGGTTAAACGCTGGCAATCCTCTTCCTGAGGCCTTTGTTTGTGCCAATGATCATATGGCTCTTGGTATAATAAGCGAGCTTCATAAAATGGGTATTGAGGTTCCAGACGACGTATTAGTAACAGGCTTCGATTATATAAAGGACGCCCGTATATCTCTTCCACTCGTCTCTACTGTATCACGTATATGGGATAAGCTTGGAGGATATGCTTATGAAGAACTCATGAGACAAATCAAGAAGCCTGACCCTACAGTAAATAGGGCTTATGACACTACATTTATACCTTCGGAAAGCTGTAAATGTTCAACTGATTCATCATCAGTAAAAATGCGCCATGAAAAGTTCCGTACTCATCGTAACGAACAGGCCTATATGGATATGCAGGATGTAATGCTCCAGAACCTTCGATTTGCACTGTCTCACCTTGAAACCGCAGAAGAGTTCAATGATATATGTACCAGTGTTATGGGCTCAGAAGAGTTCTTTGGTAAGGATTTTTGTATATGTGTTAATCCATGGATATTCAACGAGGAGGATAAACATCCTAAGAGAATCCGCGGATATAACAAGGAAATGAACATCCTGTACGAAAAGAAGAACGGTATCAGCAGACCTCTTCGTACATTTAAGTGCAAAGAACTTTATCCTGATTATAAAAAGGTTGATGGCGAATCCAATGTGTATGTATTCCTACCACTCAACCATTTAAACATGGTTATCGGATATGTTGCCCTCAAAAACTATGAAAAAATAATATATGGTATGAGACTAAGAAGGCTTCAGGCTGATATGAACCCTACCTTCATTTTCATCAAGCAGTATATCCATGCTCAGCAGAATAACCGTAAGCTTCGCGATATATATATGACTGATTTTCTTACTGGTATGTATAACAGAACTGGCTGCGAAACTGAGATTTTCTCATATATTGAAAACCATAAGAAGAAAAAGTCTCTTGTCCTTCTTTTTGCCGATATCAACTATATGAAATATATTAATGATATATACGGACATCTCAATGGAGATACAGCCATAAAGGCTGCTGCAGAAGCAATGCGCGAGGCGCTTACTGGTGAGTGGCTCTTTGGACGATACGGCGGCGACGAATATATCGCTGTTGGTAGCTGTGAAGATGGGGACGTGGATCTCCTACGTCAGGAAATATCCGACTCTATTAAGAAATCAATTGAGAAAATGAAGCTTGCATTCCCACTTTCTGTAAGTGTGGGCTGCTGCATAATTAATCCTGATGATAACGGAACAATTGATGACTATATTAAGATAGCTGATGACAGTATGTATGAAGAAAAGGAGCGAGCTCATAAAGAGCTGACTCCTTTAGTCAATCAAAATATTAACACATAAACCAATTTCGTATCCTATAGGATGTATATCTTACTACGAATGGCGGCAACAAGCTTTTCGTTGATTTTTTTAGTCATTTTCTCGTCGTAGCTACTCGCTAGTGAGCCAAACAGATTGTAGATAAAAGGCCTTCGAATGGTGCATTTCATCTTGGTCTGATATTGTCCTGCCTCTTCAAAGGAGATAGATATATTTCTTAGTTCCTTCATACTATCGTCCTGGATCAACTTATCATACACTTCTTTTAGTGCATCTACTTCAACATCAAAATCCACATGATATTCAAAATGCTGACTCTTTTTTTCTTTAGCAGCTTCTGATACTTTACGCTTAGCAGCTTCTGATGCTTTACGCTTAGCAGCTTCCATTTCCTTTTTCTTTTGATAAGATGTTTTTTTCTTAGGTATAACATATTTATAAAGCAGAGGCATAAGAAAACCACAAAATACATAGATACTTCCTAAAGATGCGAAGATGGAGGTAACCACTCGCAAAGCAAAGGAGGTATCATCCCTATATACACACACAAAGTTAAATGTATATATAAGAGCGGTATATATTCCCCATATAGATACACACTGTAGCTTTCCTGACGTACTATTATATGTAACTATCAACAAAAGAATAATGGGTATACTCATAAAACCTGCAGAAGATAACATGTTCTCCGCTTGTGGGCCAAGGAAACGCCCTATTCTATCCCACGCCACCAAAGCACCATTATCGAAAAACAGAACACCATTATACCATTTTATATATGTCACCAATAAGTTTATGGACAAAATGGCTAGGAGCAAAAAATATGTTAAATAGAAAAAATATACTATGTTCGATTCCTGAGCTTCATTTTTTACAGGTACGTGCCTTTTCACAAGATACCTAAAAACAAAAATTATACCGAGAAAGCCAATTATGCCTGTGGCAATTATCATAAAATCTATTAATTGCTTCTCATTATTGTTAAGCGCCTCTCCAAGGCCGAGACATGCCAGCATCATAAGCACAACAGAGCCCTTGTGCCAGCTGATTCCTATATTATTCTTGAAAAAAGGATCAACAAATGAACCTATTGTAAGCGCGATAAATAAAAATAACCACCAAAAAAATGAGATATATGGCAAAGGATTATCCCTGCCCTCTATCGCAAATGAAAGGCCTATTAACGTAAATATTAAAGCGAGTATAGCTAATATCGAGTAAATTGCACGATCCCCATCGTACCAGTTGCCTAAATCCTTGTCACGCTGCTTATTAATATTTTGTATTGAAGTTTTATTAGCTTTATTTTTTTTAGATTTATTTTTCTTTGACATTAATGTTGCCTGCAAACTATTATTTTAGTTATATTGTACCACTTATTCCAAACGCAACAATCAATATTATAACCATTATAGAGCATTGACATATATCATAAAAAAATGCCATTATATGGAATTAGTTAATAATATAATCATATAAAGGGGAAAATGTATTATGAAAAAGAAGTTAGCATTAATTGCAGTTACACTACTCGCGCTTTTATTAACAGCATGTGGAACACCAAAGTTTGATTCGGATGGAAATCCTCTTGTAAAAACAAGACTAAGTAAGTCAGGCTCTAAAAAAGAATATCAGTATAATAGTAAAGGTGATATTACAAAAGAAACCACCTATTCATCTAAGGGAAAAGAATCAACTATCAAATTCAAATATGGTACTAATGGACAGTTGTCTACAGTTATCACCTATGATAAAAGTGGCAAGCTTTACACTAAGGTAAAATACGAATATGAAGGCGAGAATAGAACCAAGAGCTATCTTTATTCTTCTGATAACGAACTCGTAAAATGGGCTGATTTTGAATACGATGATCACGGAAATAAAATCAGTATGTATGATCATCACTCTCAGGCGTTACTCGATGAATCCTTCGAGTATGAGTATGATGATGATGACAATCTTATAAAGGAATCAAAGTTTTACCGCGATGGTAGTGTGGCTGAGTGGACAGAATATACATATTCTGAGGTAGAGGATGGTCTCACTCTAAAACTTGAGGTTAAGTATGATAAAGATGGAAACGCTGGCGATTACAAAGAATACTACTACGATTCCGATGATAGACTAGTTAAAACGGTGCCTCATACAAGTTTTGAGGGTTCAGACTTCATCATGGAATATGAGTATGATGAATACGGAAATGAGCTCAGAGTATATGCCTACAGGGAAGGCGAGGAGCCTAGACTCGACTTTGAATACACATATGAATTTTATTAATTTGATATTGGTGATTTAAAGGGGACGGATAATATGATGCTAGTATTAACTTGTCCACATTGAGCAGCTTGTGCTGATCCAAGTGAAATAAAGGAGCAAATTGAAATAATCACGGAACTGTAGTTACTGGAGTAATCCAAAAGGGTGTTATTCAAGTTAATGACACTGTGAAAGTTGCAGGTAAAATAGCGAGGGAACCAATGTAGCGCTTCATCTTTCTACTATGGATCACAGTCGATTTGTACGTGGAAATACAGTGATAAAATAAGGTCTTAAGAATTATTGCACAGCATCATATGATTGAGTGTATCTCATCTCACCATCTATACACTTTTCTTCATTAGCAAACCTTAGACATAATACTTGAGAAGTCGAATAAATCGCCCACAGAAATAGACCACTAACCCCGTCCCTAAGGTGTCATAAATTAATGGTATCTGATTTTAACATGTGATAAAAAATCAGGAGTGTTTTTATTCAAAACACTCCTGATTACAATACGCATCAATATTATTTTTAATGGAATTGTAAACAGCTTCATCCAGTTCCATCTCACTGCATTCCTTCTTCATCAGGTAACACAGTAAGGCAACTGCACGCCTTATTTTTTCACGTTCCTCCATAAGCTTCACTTCCTATTTTAGTAATTCTCAATAAGACTTGTTATTTCGTCTATCGCATCTACATATTCAAATGCTGTATTCAATGTCTGGCTTCCTGCATATGAGCCTGCCATTGATTCATATTCCTCTGAGGATACAGTTCCAGCATACTTTAATACGGCATCATCTTCTGAGAAATCTGACCAAAACCAGTTTTCATAAAGCTCATCATCCATTCTCTTATAGTACTGTTCATAATTTCCTACCATAACGAAATATCCGCTCTGGGTAACGTATACACTATCATATGTCAGAGCATCTTCCATAGTAAAAATATCTAAATCATACAATTCCGTGTGAATATATCCATTATCGGCATTTATATAATTATAGCCAGATGACATATCCATTCCTCTTGCAAGGGTAATGTAATCAAATGTTCCATATAAAGAACATGTCATCACAAAATTTGTTCCGCCGTCCCATCCATGGAATATACCAAATAGTTCAGGTATACCATCTCCTGTAATGTCACACAGAGCATACTCATAATAGCTTTCTGCTGCCTGACCTCCAATTGTAGCATTCTGATCGGATATTTCCTGTATCTGGTTAAGCTTAAGACCATACACTTTCTTCCATACATCACTGGTATCTATTCCGGCTTTTGTAGCAAGATCTGCTAATATTTCATCGTATCTTGCTTTATTTATGCTCTCTTTTCTAAACGAATCAATTTCATAATATGTTGCTCCTGTAGCATATGCTCCGTGATTTGCAACATATTCAACCAAAGCATTTCCATTATCAGAAAAATCAAAATCAGTATAATCAAGATTATTATGATCCTCCGCAAGTAATTCGGTTTCTACAAGACTTCCATTTTCATATGTATATTCTGTAATACTTCCTGCTCCATCTGGATCACTAATTATAAGTGAAGAAGTTCCATCCTCTCTGGTTCTGATAACTACACGAGACTGAACCATTGCCTCTACAGTGTAATTATGCTCTGAGTTTGTATAATCCTTCTCTAATACCTGACACACCTCTCCGTTCACGAAATCATATACCTTAACAAGATGATTTGGCTCATCAACAAAAACAACCAGCTTCTTGCCATCACCATTAAAGTCAACCAAATGAATATTTGAATAATACAATTCTGTGTTAAAGCCATGAAAATTCTCATCCTGCTCTTTTAAAAGCATATAGCCATCATCTGAAACAAGCATGTTATAAAAAGCCAAGGATCTTTCGGCAATCTCTGGATCAACCTCTACCTCTTCGATTTCATCTCCTGCATTTACACTCTCTGTATTATCATCTTCGTTTCTATTATCTTTGTCATCGTCTCTTAAATCAGCTTCCTGATTCTTTGCTTCTTCCTTATCATCTTCTGAATGAGCTGTAACCTTTTTATAATCTTCCTTTTCCTCATCCTTTGGATTTGTAATCAGAAAAACCGCTACTCCAATTACGGCAAGTGATGCTAAAGTAATTCCAATTTTTGCTCCAATAGACATACCTGCTTTGTTAGCTGCCTTTGCAGTTTTTTTCGCACCTTTTTTAATTGTTTTTCTGGTAATTGCAGATTTTGTACCAGCTGCTTCTGTTTGATCTAAAGCTCCATGCTCCAAAACAGCCATACCCTTTGTGACATTTGCTGCCTCGACAGCACTAGCTGATGCCACTACTCCTGAAAACGCAATTGCTTTAAACAAAGTGTTTTTAAATTCCATGCCAAGAAGCATAATAAGCAATGCAACAGGCGTAGCACCATAAAGCTTGTATCCTTTTCTCTCCAGCTCTTCACAAGAATCCTTAAGCTTCTTTCGGCCAAGATTTAATCTGGACTTTGCTGTATTTAAATTACAATCCATGGCCTCCGCAATTTCATTAAGACTGTTTCCCTCAAAATGAAACATGATTACAGCCATCTTCTGTTCTTCAGAAAGCCCATCTAAAAGGATTTTAACCATTTCTGAAGTTTCCTGCTTTGTATATGCCACCTCAGGATTATTAATTTCCCGCTCATCCTCTATTTGAAATTCAAATTCCTCGCCTTCTTCATTTTCTGAAGAAATATCTGAAAATAGCATTGGCTGCTTTTTCTTAAGCGCATTCATAGCTGTATTACTTACGATGGTTGAAAGCCAGCAAGAAAAGCCTTCTGGATTTTCCAATGTAGAAATGCTGTTCATCGCCTTTATATATGCGTCCTGAAGAACATCCTGTGCATCCTGATCATTCTTCATATACTTGAGCGCCACATAATATTCTTTTCTATAGGTATTTTCATAAATATAATTAAATGCTGTCTGATCTCCAGCCTTTGCCTTCTTTACGGCTTCTAACAAATTCTGTTCCATTTTCAATCTCCTTTTTTGTTTTACAGCTTTTTATAACACATCTCTTTATTAATTAAAGCTTTGATATTTCTCTTTCAAGATTTTCTATCTTTCTACCCATAGCTTTTTCATCAACACCAAAATATCCCATACTACCTCTTCGATGTTCTGAAAGAGCATGCCTACTGTCGTTAAGTTCTTTCTGTAATTTTGCTTTCTTGGCACTATTATCATTGACCTTATTTTTTGAAGACTTTACGTTTTTTGGTCGAGAATCATCATTATTATTAGCTCCTTCAAAACAAAAATCTGATGGATCAATTTTAAGAATTATACCAATTACAATTAAACCTATTACTAAAACTATACCAGCAAATGGATTTTCGATCACAAATACGATTAGTGGAAGAATCATAAAAAGCCATAAAATATTAGCAAATGAACACTTAAGTGCTGGGCCTGCCAAAGAAAATGGACAATCGTTAAATCTTACCATTAAAAATCTAATTAACATAATAACAGAAGCAAGAAGAACTATCAAAATGATTGCTCTTAATAAATCCTCACCAAGCTTTGCTTCAAGCATTAAATATGTCTTATAACCAACTGGTAATTTGATTCCTCTCTTATCCAGTTTTGCCTGCTGCTCAGGATAAATCATTGTTCCTTCATGTGCAATTGAGTTTAGCTTCATACTAAGAAAAGAACCATATGACATTAATACAGATGTTCCACTAAGAAAAATTAATAAAAGCCAGTCTAGTACACCAGTCTCTTTGAAAAATAAAACCATTGCTGCTACAAATGCTATTGCCAAAAGTATAAGGAATATGTAACCAAATGGTTCACTCTGCCATACTTCCCTTGAATTTCCAACAGTATTATTTACTCTGTCCCAGGTAAATGCTCCAGAATATCCATCGTTCATTGCAAAGCTAACAATTAATATAATTGCATTTATTAATGTACCTGTAATTAACGCAAATGATGAAATCGCACATACAATACTTGAAATACTTTTTATTTTTCTTTCATTTACCAGATTAAAAAAGGTTCCAAATGCATATCTAAACTGTAGTACAATAATACCTACCATATACGAAACCACGCTACTAACAACTTCTAACATAACAATACCTCCATTTTTTTGTTTCTTTACTATATAGACAACTGAAGGTTTAAAAAAGTTTAATAATTTTTAAAATTTTTTTATTTTTTACAATCGAGTAGGAGAAATTATCTCTAAATGAGAAATTTTCGACCTCTCACACCACCG
>DCHQ01000039.1:5774-10075 GCA_002314855.1 Lachnospiraceae bacterium UBA1748 | reverse complement strand
CGGTTCAATCAACTTAACAAGTAACACACCTCTTGGTGTAGTAATCTAACATTTGGGCCTAATACGCTCGTTGCTGTTAATATCCAAGAAATATTCGTCGTCGATTGTAACTAAATTAACTAATGCTAAATGCGCCAGAAACTGACGGATAAAATTATAGATGAGAATCATTCTCTATGATTATAGTACTTTCTTTAAATTATGGTACATCCGACATTGTACTATAACAATTTACTCAAAGAAGTCAACTTATTTTTTATATTGAAATGATATGTTTCAGATAGGTTATGAATCCATTCAAAATCTTCATTACGATACATTTTTTTGATAAATCTATTAACAAATTTTGCAACCTGGCTCCTAAATGCCCAATTCAAATTAGATGATTCATTAATAAGATTAAAATCTTTAATCGTCTGATTTTCATCAGCATTCCCTATTAGGTATCTAAGTATCAAAACATCTGCAAATGTAAATGGCATAACTTCATCTTCAAACTGTAGCAATGACATATATGGACCACCTTGCTTGATGTCATCAGTCACTAATGAATATGCTCCCAATGTTTGCGCTAATGATATTGCATATACCTCGCCTAAGTCGCCTGAGCCGTACAGATTTCTGTTCTCCTTGACATTGTATTCAAATATTTTGTATACCTGTAAATCTTTCAGCTTTTGGTTTGTATATAATTCTATCCTACCTTCGTTAATATCCGAATCTACTTTGCCAATTACATCTCGTCCATGATTTTCCAGTTCAACATTACGAATCTGCTCATAAATAAACACACCTTCATCGAAAAAATCAAATAAAATACTTTGAAGACCCGCCCTATAAAAATGGATAATAACATTTGTATCTAATGAAGCTCTCAATCTTCCAAGCCTCCTATCAAATCTTCAAGGTCGTCATCACTATCATCCATCTTTACATCAAGCTTATCATTAATATCCTCTATGCTAAGCTGATAGCATTCAAGCACTCTCTCCAATGTTTCTTTCGGAATCGCATTATGATTGTAATTATAAATAACATAATCAATATATTCGTATGGTATATCAACCACATTACTTGGTTCATTTAGCTTGGCATTGCCACCCACACTCCGTAACAGATTTCCTACTGTTCTCATCGTTCTTTCATTATCAAGACATAGTTTCTGATTTGAATCTATTATTTCTAAATTCTCTAGTCTATTTAATGTCATATCAAAGCTGACATTAAACTCAGACATTAGGCGTGCAATATCCATGGCTGCCAGTCCTTTATCCTTGAAATCTGGAATCATTAGATCAATAAATCTACGCGCATCATCATCTGGCATTAGTAAACAAGCTGCATAATAATTAGCTTCCTGCTCCTTTTCATCAGCACTCCTTCCATTAATTGTTATACTATCATCAACAAATGAACTGGTATCATTCATATGTAAATTTACATGACCTATTTCATGAGCCAGCGTAAAGATTTCTCTAGACAATCTGCTACAGCTATTTGTAAAAATAACAATATCGCCATCCTTCTTTAAGGTAAAACCAAGGTCAGCATCGTCTCCTAGTGGATATCTCACCAACTTATATCCTTGTGCCTCACACTCTTTAAATAAATCTATTATTCCATAACCATTGATATTACACTTTCCTCTAAAAGAATCCGCTTTTTTTCTAATTTCACGTTTTCTAGTCTCCTGCATTTAAGCCCCCTAATCCATATCCTTTTGCGTAAGTTTTTCATACATATGCTTATTGGCATAAAACAAATCAAGCATATCAAATATCTTTTTAGAAGACGCGCCTTTCTCTCCAACCCTGTACGCAACCACTGGCGCTTCATCAAGTACTCTAGTTATATCCCCTACAGTAACGCCCAAAACATCAGCAACTTTAGAAAGAATATCCAATGTTATACTATTAACCCCATTCTCAATTCTGGCATATTTTTGTCTACTGACACCAATTTGATCAGCGACCTGCTCTTGAGTAAGATTTTTTGCACTTCTTATAGCCTTTATGCGACCACCTAACAGTTCGTTCATGATAATCCCTCCATTTCTGCTTATATCAATTTTATCATAAAAAAAGCAAAAATCAATTTGTAATGTTACAATTTTATAACATTCGCCTTTGCATATGTTACCATTTTACGTCACGCAATGTCAAAAAAATATCTATTGACTCTGATAGCTTCACAGATTCAGCTTATCATGCTCCATAAATATTGACAGTATCTCTATTCATATCATAAAATGAGCCGCTAACCCCGTCCCCAAGAGACCACTTCCCCAGTGGAAATTAATTCAATACCGAGTATAATATAGTACTTGAAAAGAATAATAACGAGAGGTTTATACCATGAAAAACAAGAAAAAAATAACAAAAAGTATTATGGCAATGGCCATAGGTGCGCTGCTACTCGCAGGCTGCGGCAGCGAGTCTGTTGAAGAAAAAGAATACAGATTAGTAAAATTAGAAAACTATGAAGGCGACGTAACCTTAGAGCGTTCCGACGAGGATACGGATATTTTCGAAGGCATACTACTTCAGCCTAAGGACACTGTTACTACAGGAAAAAATTCGGAGGCACTATTCTTAATTGATTCAGATAAGCATATTTCCGAAAATGCCAGTTCATCACTTTCCATAAAAGCTAAAGGGGATGAAAATAAAGGTAGCGTTAACATAGAGCTTCTTTATGGAGATGCTGTATTTGTAATAGATAATAAATTAAATGACAAGTCTTCATTTGAAGTTAAAACGCCTAACGCAACTCTTAGCGTACGCGGAACTACATTCCAGGTAGCTTATGATAAGGAATCAAACACTACACTAGTTGAAGTTGAAAATGGTATTGTATACGCTGACTATGAAGACGGTTCTCAGCAGGATGAAGAAATAAATGCTGGCGAAGTAAGAATCATTACTGAAGACGATGTATATGATTACATAGATGAATCTGTATGGGATACCGATTTTGAAATATATGAAGACATTCTTAATATGATTGACTCGGATGATGATTCAGATTCAGATTCTGATACAGATACAGTCGCTAATAACGGTACTTCATTCTCACCCGCTGGCGATAATGCTCGCGATCAGTACAACGATGTAATCAGCAATATGCATTCATATGTTGCTCAGATAAGCGAGCTTCAGGACGAATATGATCAATACGACTATATGTATTTTGATTATGATCAGGATGGTGAAAAAGAGGTCATCTTATATCTTAGAACCACCAATGATCAAAGAGAAACATACCTTGACTTATGTTTCTTAGATTACACCCCTGATAAGGGCGTATATAAACTAGCTACTAATCTTAATGACGCTGAAAATTACTGCTACTACTCTGATTATAACGGTAGCTTAGTAAGATATTCTTGGACTAAAAAGACTGACCAGTCTTTCCTGTATTCCGTTAATATATCATCAGGCACATTAATATATGTTCTTGAAGAAAGCTTTGATGAAGTCCTTATTGACGATGATAGAACTGGAAAACCACTTCCGTTATATGGCGAGTGGGAAATGCTTCCAGAAGATTAATAAAAAAATCTCCAGCCAATTTCTGGCTGGATTTTTTTTGCTATATAAAAGAAATGAGCCACTAACCCCGTCCCCAAAGTGTCACTCAATATCCCCTGTCCAGTCGATGATACCGCCGAATTCTATGATATTCTCATATCCCATATTAGCGAGCTTAGCTGAAGCCTGCTTACTTCTGTTGCCGCTACGGCAATATACATATATGGTCTGAGCCTTATCTGGAAGCTCTGCTGGCTCGTCACTGGCGATATCTTCATTGGCTACGTTAATAGCCCCTGGGATATGACCCTCAGCAAACTCATCGGCTCTTCTGACATCAAGGATAATATAATCGCCAGGAGTTTCAAATATCTCCTTTGCCTCGTCCATAGTAATCGATGTATAGCCACTCATATCAGTATCTCCTTCCACGCCGCTTATATCTGGTACTGTATATGTCTCCAGATCAACCACTTCACCATTTAAATCATAAGCGATATTGTTCCATGAATCAAAAATTAATGCATCTATGACTACCATCTCACCATCTTCTGTACACTGGTAAATTTCAACATATTCATAAAATGGATGCTCTGTCAGATAATCATCATCGTAGCCCGCATCTGCAAACTTGTAATTATCTATTTTTACATAGTCTACTCCAGGCCTGCTTTCCAAAGTACTAATTGCGTCGTACTTATTAATCACTTCAGGTGGATCTTCCATACCGCCTACAATCTCATCACCATCAGGCGCTACATAATTATCTAC
>DCHQ01000039.1:0-5750 GCA_002314855.1 Lachnospiraceae bacterium UBA1748 | reverse complement strand
ATAGGTGCAGAATTAGGATCAGTCGCTTCCCCTGCCAAAGGTTCCTGACCACATGCAGTAAGTGACAATGCACCAGCTGCCAGACCTGCAACTGTCGCTGTCCTTCGAAGAAGTGCAGCATTAAGTATCTGCTCTTCCTTGGCACACTTTGGACAAGTACCCGAGCATTCTCCCGGATATGTACACTCTGTCTGATGTAAATCAATACCCAACTTATCTGCAATACCTTTTCTAATAGCCTGAAGTTGTCTACAAGTTTCCTTATGATCCATAATTAATCCTCTCTTATACTACACTTAAATAAAGCATATATTATCATCATATATTAAAGACACGAATTATGCAGCACTATTTATGGATATATAGTGGATAGTTGACATATACCATATAAAAATGCCATCATATGAAACTAGTAAACAAAATAATCATTAGAAAAGGATACCTAGTATTGTGAAAAAGAAAGTAATAATAGGTGCGGCTATAGCTGCGGTAATAATAATTGCAATCATAATAGTTGCTATAGTACTTGGAAATAAAGGCTATAGAATAATAAGTGTAGAAAACTACGAAGGAGATGTGGCCGTTCTACGTGGCAATTCATCGATTAATGCTATTCAGGGCATGAATCTGGTTAGTAAGGATTTTCTAAATACTGCTACCGATTCACTTGCAACTCTTCTTATTGATACAGATAAGCATATTGTGGTGAGTCCAGAGACAGAAATCGAAATTATAGCTGTAGGTAATGAAAATAAAGGTAAGGTAAATGTTGAACTAAAGAAAGGCTATGCATCCTTTGCGGTAGATAATAAGCTTAATGACGACTCAACATTTGAAGTAGAAACTCCTAATGCCCTATTAGCTATAAGAGGAACACAGTTTGATGTTATTTATGATGACACTTCAAATACATCTATTGTAAGTGTCTCAGAAGGCGTAGTTCATCTTGAGGCCGGAGATGAATCACTCGAATTAACTGAAGGCAATCAAGTCATTATTAAGGATGACGAAATCATAGAAAATAACTGTACGTATACCCTAGAGTTTTTTGTTTCATTTGATATCTATGATCCAGATTTCATTAATAGTTATAGCTGGAATACAATAATTTTAAATAAAAAAGCTAATGATACGGGATCAACAAGATACATACTTGGTGCCAATGAAAATATCTTGGCCTATCCTGATGGAACACAGAAAAATGATATTCTATTTACACCATGTTTGGAGGAAACTCGCGCTATTATATACGACTACTATGGCGATGATTATATTAAGAAAATGACGCAAGATATTTGCGATGGTGTCATTGATACTTACGCTGAATTATCTGAATATGAAGTACCTAAGAGAATAACTATACATGATTATTATGGTGAAACATTTACAATAAACGTTTTGGATGCATTTAGAAGCTGGGGTAGTACTTCTGGCGCTCTTGACCAAACCGTATACACACCTTATATTAACGAAAGCCCTCTCAATGCGATTATTTTTCAATATACCATAGATGCTGCTTCAGCTGAAAGAATGATTGAGCTTATGACAAGCAATGTTTCGTATAGTGATGATTCGTATAACGATGATCAAGATACTAATCCTGTAGCAGAGGACGATAGCGATGAATTTATCGGAAGCCACCAACTTGATGTAACAACTATCGAAGTCCAGGTATTAGGATCTAAAATAGATGCCAGTCTACAATCTGTTTCTTATAATCTCGAAGCCCAGGATGATGTATATATTCTGACCTTTGACGGAGCACTAGAGCCGCTTGGCTCTGTAGAGTTAATAAAGGATTCCAGCCCATCTCCTATTCTTTCTTGTTACGATTATGATTCTTCAAGAAACGTTGACTTAGGATGGGGTACTATGCACTTAAGTGAACTATACGTTTCTCTTTCTGATAATTCATATATTCATATTATAGCTAACTCTTATGATAAAATAGACCTTATAAATATCCACGCTAGTTCCATCCCAACTCCTTAAAAAAAAATCTCCAGTCAAAATTCTGGCTGGAGATTTTTTGCTATATAAAATAAATGAGCCACTAACCCCGTCCCCAAAGTGTCACCAGTCACTACTCCAGTCAGTTGAGCCTGAGTCCCAAGAGTCACTACTACTCCAGCTAGAGCCCGAATCCCAGTCATCACTATAGCTATAGCCGTCATCACTACTGCTATTCGAATAGTTCTGATAGTCAGTCGCATACCACTGATCAAAATACGTGGTTCCGTCTTCATAATCCTCAGAAAAATACGATGAAGATGAACTATAATCTTCCCAGTTCTCATACAGCTCTTCATCAATATCTGTTGTTTTTTCCCAATAGTTCGTACTCTCATCGTAGCAGTACCAGGTGTTCATATTATCGACGAAGTAATAATAGTCATCGTTGTAATTATAATATCCATTATTACAATCGTAAGTAATTCGCTTTGTGGGTTCGCTGCTTCTATTATTGCTCGAAGGCTTGGCGAATAATGTGCTAAAAAATATAACTGGCAGAGCCAAAAGCTGTACACCAAAAGCCACTGCAATATATCCGATGATAACCTTCAGGAAAATATTGTTAGATTTTTTCTTAGCCACTGGAGCACCAGAAGCAGCAATATTTCTACTCTTCTGATTAGCTATCTCCGTCTTGAGCCTTTGATAGAATTCATTAACAGCATATGTTTCATCTGGGCCATCATATCTGACTGCTCTAGTACCATCATCCTTGTTTTTGTATACAAGAATATTCCCATCTGGCTTTTTGAAAATACCAAAGCATCGAGACTCGTGCCTATCCATACCAATGAAGAATCTTGTAACCTCATAAGGAGGCAGATTATGCTCTTTATACCACCTAGCAAGCTCCTCAATAGTACGTGGCTGACCAACAGCTGTACGTATAAAATCTTTATTAGTTGCACCACAATGCGGACATTTTTCATCTGAAGAATCGATAATCGCAGCGCAGTATCTACATTCTATTTTCATTTGCATCCCCTTTACGTATATGTCTTTATTTTATCATATAATGAGGATGCGTTGCATCATCTGCCCTCTACTCTCCCATCCTACTTTTGGGTCATACATATAATATTCTTCGGAAAATCCAAATATCCTTTTTTATTAAGGTGTTATAAATACCACTGCGTCGTTAACTGCGCCAATCAAAAAAGTTTTCCCATTGTATGAAAACACTTGTACTTTTGCTGCTTTCCCATCTTTTATGAACACAAAAACAAAAGCTAGCGCTTCATAGGCAACCCACAGCCCTTCTACTGGGTGCCTAAATATTTTCATGTATTCTTTTGAAAACTTAAGATTATTGTTCAGTTTCAACCAATCAATAAAAGCACATTTATCTGGAGTATCAGAAGCAAAATAATCATATTCCAAGGATTCATACATTTTGATATATCCATCCTCTGATTCTTTAGCTATTGAAGGTACCAGTGTATTTTTATACATATCAACTATCAGTGCTAGTGGTGCATCCTTGATTTCATATAAAGCTCTTATTGCCATAAAAACCTCCTTACTAACTACTTTTCCTCAACAAAATATATTTTACTAACCATACTAATATTACCGCCTAAGAAAATTCCTTGATGTAATCCATAAAAATCATTGTCTCAACCTCAGGTGTCCTGGATGCAAACTCTGCTCTTTCGATACCATCAGTGATTAATAGCCTCTCCCACAACTCCGTGTAGTTCCTGAAATCGAATTTCTGATCATCCAATATTACATAATCATCGATTTCCGGATGGACCTTTAGAAATTCAAGTATTCCTTCTCCTCTATTGCTTCCGTTATCATTTGTTTTTCCTGATATACAAAGCCCATATAGTTTCAGTTTTTCTTGAAGATATAGATAGTCATCATCATGTTCATCCATCTCCTTCCAATCAGATGTTAGCACCACCTCATAGCAATCATACTTTTCGAGCACCTTGGCTAATATTTCTACCCTAGGGTCGTCAATCCCCGTATAGCCATCTGGTGTGCGCTGGCACGTCGTTCTAGTATTTAGCACACCATCCACATCCAGAAAAACCGCAAATCTCATACTATTCATAATTCATTCCCCCTTTCTATATGTTGTCAAACTCCACGAAAAACAAAGGTCATACCACAAGCCATACTTTTCAAGCAGATTCTCAAATTCTTGGATAATCATGCTTGCGTAGTCTCCAGAATCATAGAATACTTCTGAATCCCAATACGTCTCTTCACTTATCTCATCTTCAAAGTATTTTGTGACAATATCTTCTCGAATTTCTTCCAGATGCAAAAGAAAATCATAGTATTCTTCTCTACTTGAAAATTCTACCTTTCTATCAATGTGAGACTGTGCTTCTTCGATAAACGAATCAATATCAGGATGTTCACCAAACTCCATCCATTCCTCATATGAATCAAACTCAGCCGGGTCCCATGAATACTTTCCCTCCAGATATTCATCCATAAGAGCATCCACTTCATCCATGCACTTATTTGTTTTAGGTATTAAAAGTCGCTTTACTTCATCGGACAGATCACCGATTTTAACTTCATAATGATGATGACGAAGAAGAGTGCTAAATGCTCCCTCAAAGGTCATATCTAAAAATCTTTCGGGATTAGATAAATCCTTCCATACAGTATGGCCATTGCAGTCATAGTGACTTATTCCTTCTAAATACTTCTCTGGATGCCTCTCATCTCTTACCACTAGTGCGCCATGATCGTCTGTATAACATTTCCCACCAGTAAAAATCTGTACATCCTGCCACATTCCCCACTTTCGTAAGAATGCAACTATATCCAATGCCAGTAATTCTGAGTCTGTTTCTTTATTAAACATATGCATACTTCCTTTCTTAAAACTACTTACAACATTTCACTAATACAAACAATGTTGTTGACTGGGTGCGTTTTTGCACCTAAAATCAAATAAAAGGAGTATACCTATGAGTGAAATGAAACTGCTTACACTGCTACGTGATAATACAAGTATTAATAATCCTCTATCCCAGGCTGCGCTTCGTGCTATACCTGGAGCCAGTGAAATAATGGGGTACAAAAATACATTCGCAAAAAGAATAATTGCACTTGCCGATGCATTAAATACTGATATAAATGGCAAGTTGCTTCCTGATTCAGAATGGGAGATTGTTTTTCCTGGATATAGGGAAATTGTTAATGAAAGAGAAAAAGGCAATGACAATATAAGCGGCATTCACCTTGGAAAATTATATTACAACCATCAGGCTGCATTTAACAAACTGCGAGCTATAGAAGAAAAGCAAGGGATATTACATCTGTATACAGAAGCAGAAACTCCTTTTTCTGATAAGCTAATGCTAATACAGCAGGCGATCAATAATGAAAAGATGCTTGTCTTTAATATGCAATCTATTAACGAAAATGGTGAAAAGACTTTTTCAAAATCCACTTATCTTATTAATCCATATAAAATAGTTTATTTTAAATGCCACTATTGGCTGGTATGTAATCGTAGATATCTCTACGACTATCTAACCGGAAGTAGACCCGCTGATTGTAATCATATTCCATACAAGGAAAACCATATGGGCACAAAAATGTCCAAGCATATATTCATCTACAGAATAGACAAGATGGAGAATATAAAACAGCCCCTTGATTACAGAGGTCAAAAGAAAAGCACTATTTACTTCCCTTCTATCACAGAGCTAGGCCGAATCAATACAGATATGTTCTATGATGTAAAAGGTAAAATAAAAATGTAC
>DCHQ01000095.1:15082-31478 GCA_002314855.1 Lachnospiraceae bacterium UBA1748 | reverse complement strand
GATTTCCTTCCAGATGAAAATGTACTTGCACCAGCTGATGCAGCAGCAAGAACAATGCTTAACGAGCAGCTTAATGAGATTCTTGATACACTTACAGAAAGAGAGCGTAAGGTATTATCACTTCGTTTTGGTCTTGTTGATGGTAGAGCAAGAACTCTTGAAGAGGTTGGTAAGGAATTCAATGTAACAAGAGAGCGTATCAGACAGATTGAAGCTAAGGCACTTAGAAAGCTTAGACATCCATCTAGATCAAAGAGAATCAGAGATTACCTTGATTAATTATGGAAATATCAAATAGATTAAAAGCAATCTGTGATTTATGCCTGCCAGGGCAGGTAGTAGCTGATATAGGCTGTGATCATGGATATGTAAGTATAACACTGACTAATAGTGGTAAGTTCGAAAAGGCTCTTGCAATGGATATTAACGAGGGACCGCTTAGACTGGCAGGGCAAAACATAGCTCTTTATGGCGATAAAGCCAGGATTGAAACCAGGTTATCAAGTGGATTTGATAAGCTTGAAAAGGGCGAAGCGGATACTGTTATTATCGCAGGTATGGGCGGTATGCTTGTGCGTGATATATTAGACGCAGGCAGGGATAAGCTGGGATCAGTTAAGCAGCTTGTGCTTGGAGCGCAGTCAGATATTGATACCGTAAGACGATACATTACCGAAGCAGGCTTTCGTATTGATGACGAGGAAATGCTTGAAGAGGACGGTAAATACTATCAGCTTATAAGGGCAGTTAATGATGGAAGCGATAACGTAGGAAAGCTAAATGATATCGAAGCCTTGTACGGCCCTGTACTCATTAATAAGAAGCATATAGTGCTTCGAGAGTATCTTACAAAGCAGAAAGCAGTATTAACTGAGATTAAGCTAAGACTAGATGGCAGGACTGAGGATAAGATTATAAGCCGCGTTGAAGAACTTACCAGGGATATTAGGATTATTGACGAAACACTTGAACTTATTAGGGAGAGCTGAATGAAGGTTAGTGATATTATTAATAAGCTGGAGTCGCTTTCACCGCCAATGTTTGCGGAAGGCTGGGACAATAGTGGGCTTAACTGTGGCCGCTTAGATACTGAAGTTACGAAGATACTTATATGTGTTGATGTTACCGACGCAGTTGTGAATCAGGCCATAAAGAATGAGGTTAATCTTATTATTTCCCATCATCCTCTTATTTTTAAGGGGATTAAGAAGGTGTCAGACCAGGATTTTATTGGTCGAAGAATAACCGGCCTCATAGAAAATAAAATATCGCTATATGCTATGCATACTAATTTTGATGTGATGGGTATGGCTGATGAAGCAGCCGATATTCTGGATTTGGCCAATCCAAGCGTACTTATGACTACCTTCGAGGATTCTATTTCCAAGGAAGGAATAGGACGCGTTGGCATGCTTCCTAGCAGAATGACTCTTGAAGCGTGTGCTGGGTATGTTAAAGAGGTATTTCATATTGATCAGGTTAAGGTTTTTGGAAATCTTAAAACCAAGATTGATATTGCAGCCATATGCCCAGGCTCTGGATCAGATGCTATAGAGGATGCGATTAATAAAGGGGCCCAGGTGCTTATAACAGGTGATATTTCTCACCATGTTGGAATAGATAGCGTGGCCAGAGGCTTGTGTATTATAGATGCAGGTCATTATAACCTTGAAAAAATCTTTATTGATTTTATGAAGGATTATATAAATAATGAATTTAAAGATATTAAAGTAATACGTGCAAAGGAAGAGCTTCCTTTTGTATATGTATAATAAAGATTGGGGGTATTCATTATGGTAACACTTAAGATTAATGGAAAAGAGCATAGCTATGATGAGGATACTACTTATGAGAAGGTAGTAGCTGATTATCAGGCTGAGTATGATAACCTTATCACACTTGTAGTTGAGAATGGAAAACTTAAAGAGCTATTTAGAAAGCCTAAGGATGGTGCCGAGATATCCTTTATCACCCGTAAGGATGATATGGGCCGTAAGGCATACCAGAGAACTGTAATACTTATTATGGTAAAGGCTATTGATGATGTTCTTGGCGGTGATAAGTCTAAGTATGTTAAGGTGGAATTTGCCATTGGAAAGGGCTACTACGTTAGTCCAAAGGGTGGTCTTGAGATAACCGAAGAGTTTTTACGTAAGGTAGAAGCTCGTATGAAGGAGATAGTTGAGGCTGATCTTCCTATTGTTAAGAAAACATATTCTATTGATGATGCAGTAAAGCTTTTTGCTGACAATGGAATGATGGATAAGGTTAAGCTTTTCAAGTATAGAAGAAGCTCGTCAGTCAATGTATATGAGCTTGATGGATATCCTGATTATTTCTATGGATATATGCTTCCAAGAACTTCTTATGCTCCTTATTTTGACCTTGTTAAGTATGACGAGGGCTTTATGCTTGTAATGCCTGATAAGAAGAATCTTCATGGCGTACCAGAATACGAGCCATTAGAGAAGTTGTATGGCGCAATGATGACAGCTACGCAGTGGGGCCAGAAGCTTGGTATAGATACAGTTGGTGATCTTAATGATAAGATCTGTAGCGGCGAACTTAGCGATGTTATTATGGTTCAGGAGGCTCTTCAGGAGCGTAGAATTGCTGAAATAGCTAAGGATATATACGAGCGCGGTGGTGTTAAGTTTGTAATGATAGCTGGGCCATCATCTTCAGGTAAGACTTCATTCTCGCATCGATTATCAATTCAGCTGGCATCGTATGGCCTTAAGCCACATCCAATTCCAGTTGATGATTATTTTGTTAATAGAGAGGATACTCCTCTTGATGAAAATGGAAATTATAACTTTGAGTGTATAGAGGCCATTGATACAAAGCAGTTCAATGATGATATGCTTAAGCTTCTTGCAGGAGAGAGAGTTGAACTTCCAACATTTAACTTCAAAACAGGTAAGCGTGAATACAAGGGTAACTACAAGCAGCTTGGTAAGGATGACATCCTTGTTATAGAAGGTATCCACGGTCTTAATGACAAGATGAGCTACGCGCTTCCTAAGGAATCAAAGTATAAGGTATATATTAGTGCATTAACATGTCTTAATGTTGATGAGCATAATAGAATAGCAACCACTGATGGAAGACTCCTTAGACGTATGGTACGTGATGCCAGAACAAGAGGAACATCAGCTCAGGGTACTATTAGAATGTGGCCATCAGTTAGAAGAGGCGAGGAGGAGAATATCTTCCCATTCCAGGAAAGTGCCGATGCAACATTTAACTCAGCTCTTATATATGAGCTTGCAGTATTAAAGCAGTTCGCAGAACCTCTTTTATTTGCAATAGGGCCAGATGAACCAGAATATTATGAGGCCAAGAGATTACTTAAGTTCTTAGAGTATTTCCTTGGTGTAAGTAGTGAACATCTTCCAAACAATTCACTTGTACGTGAATTCGTGGGTGGAAGCGTGTTCCCAGTATAATAATAAATATGAGAAGGGTGGACGATCGCGGGCCGCAAGGCGTGAGGAAAGTCCGGGCTTCACAGGGCAGGATGCCGGATAACGTCCGGTAGAGGTGACTCTCAGGAAAGTGCAACAGAAATGAAACCGCCAGCATGCTGGTAAGGGTGAAATGGCAGTGTAAGAGACTACCGCATGGCTGGTAACAGGCATGGCAGTGTAAACCCCATCCGAAGCAAGACCAAAACGAGATAATAGGGCTGCCCGCTCTGTCTCAGGTAGGTCGCTTGAAACTGCAAGCAATTGTAGTTCTAGAATAATGATCGTCTCGGCTTAGGCTATGACAGAACCCGGCTTACAGCCTTTCTCTTAATTAATAAAGGAAACCAGTAATGGATAACATGGATTTATTCTCATATATGCGTGAGAAGAGTAGTGATGTAGCCGAAAAGGAATCGCCACTTGCAGCGCGTATGAGACCAACCACGCTTGATGAGGTTGTGGGACAACAGCATATTATTGGTCAGGACAAGCTTTTATATCGAGCTATAAAAGCCGATAAGATTAGTTCAATCATTTTCTATGGACCTCCAGGAACAGGTAAGACAACTCTTGCCAAGGTTATTGCCGGATCGACCAAATCAATCTTTAAGCAGATTAATGCTACGATTGCAGGCAAGAAGGATATGGAAGAGATAGTTGCCAGTGCCAAGAACGATATGGCGATGTATAGTAAGAGAACTATACTCTTCATCGATGAGATTCATAGATTCAATAAAGGACAGCAGGATTATCTACTACCATTTGTTGAGGATGGCACACTGATACTTATTGGTGCCACCACAGAGAATCCTTATTTCGAGGTTAATGGAGCTCTTATTTCCAGATCAAATATATTCGAATTAAAGCCACTTACGATTGATGATATCAAGGTTCTTATTAACAGAGCAGTATATGACTCGGATAAAGGTATGGGTGCATATGATGCCACTATAACTGACGATGCTGTCATGTTTTTGGCAGACCAGGCTGATGGTGATGCAAGAAGAGTTCTTAATGCCATAGAGCTTGGGGTTCTTACTACTCCACGAGGCGATGACGGTAAGGTGACTATAACCCTGGAAGTAGCAGAGGAATGTATTCAGAAAAGAGCCATACGTTTTGATAAGGATGGTGACAATCACTACGATACTATCTCAGCTTTTATAAAGAGTATGAGAGGTTCGGATCCAGATGCAGCCACTTACTACCTGGCCAAGATGCTTTACGCAGGGGAGAGCGTAACCTTTATAGCAAGACGTATGATGATATGTGCCTCGGAGGATGTGGGTAACGCTGATCCTAATGCAATAGTGGTTGCGACAGCTGCAGCTCAGGCAGTAGAGCGAGTTGGTATGCCAGAGGCTCAAATAATACTTTCGCAGGCAGTTAACTATATTGCAACAGCGCCAAAGAGCAATGCTTCGTGCAATGCTATCTTTGAAGCAACAGCAGCAGTAAAGGAGTATGGAGATTTGCCTATACCAACACATCTTCAGGATGCTCATTATAAAGGCTCAGCAAAACTTGGACACGGCATTGGATATAAATATTCTCATGATTACAAGAATCACTACTGCGAACAGCAGTACTTACCATATGAACTTAATGGCAAGGAATTTTATAAGCCAACTAACAATGGCTATGAAGTGAAAATTAAGGAACATATGGCCAGAATAAAGCGCGAAGCCAAGGAAGATAAATAGTTAAAATATATGAAAACAAATAAAATCTCCGCCAAATCAAGAGAAACTTGAAGGCGGAGATTTTATTTATTAAAACGAATTGTCAGTAGGCTGATTAAAACTGGAAGTATGCATCGGCGTTGTCGTAGCATATTCCATCTACAATTTTCTTTAGAAGTTTTTCATCGTTAGGGTATTCACCGTTCTCAACTAATGTACCAATATAATTGCAAAGGATTCTTCTGAAGTATTCATGTCTTGCGTAGGATACGAAGCTTCTTGAGTCAGTAAGCATTCCTACGAAGCCAGAGAGTAATCCACCAGCAGCCAAGGTTTCAAGATGGCTGGCGATACCAGGCTTGTGATCGTTGAACCACCAGGCACTACCATGCTGGAGTTTGCATCTTGCACTAGAATCCTGGAAACATGCCATTATTGTATCGATAATAGCATTATCGTTAGGATTGAGGCTGTATAGAATGGTCTTTGGAAGTGCATTATTATCATTGGCACTGTCAAGAAACTTAATTAACTGATCATAAGGAACCTGGCTTCCGATACAGTCGAAACCAGTGTCTGCACCAAGCTTATTAAATGCAGCGCTATTATTATTACGACTACAGCCATAGTGAAGCTGCGCCACGAGGCCACGCTTTGTATACTCAGCAAAGAGGAATTTCATAATATATGTCTGGAATGCTGACTCTTCATCGAGAGAGCAGGTTTCGCTCTTCATAGCCTTGGCAAATATTGCTTCAATATCAGCATCGGACTTCTCATTATAAGGTACAAAATCAAGACCGTGATCAGTAACCCTGCATCCATTAGTTACAAAGAAATCAAGACGAGATACTAGGGCTTCCTTAAGAGAAGTAGTATTATTAATTGCAATACCGGATACAACTGCAAGCTGACCTATATAATCAGCATAGTCAGGCTTTCTTATAAGCATAGCCCTGTCTGGTCTAAATGATGGAAGAACCTTTATGTCAAATGAAGCATCATCAGCGATAGCCTTATGATATTCAAGTGAGTCGATTGGATCATCAGTAGTACATATAACCTTAACATTAGACATAAGCATAAGGCTTCTTGCACTAATATGCTTTTCAGCGAACACCTTATTAGTATGTTCCCATATCTCATCCGCATTATCCAGACAGATTATTCCGTTATAATCAAAATAGTTCTTAAGCTCAAGATGGCTAAAATGATAAAGTGGATTTCCGATAGCTGTTTCGAGAGCAGAAACATAAGAAGTGAATTTATCATAGTCTGAAGCATCTCCTGTAATGTATTTTTCTTCAATTCCTGCAGCTCGCATTAAGCGCCATTTGTAATGGTCACCGCCCAGCCATATTTCGGTAATGTTATGAAATACAACATCTTCAGCAATATCCTTGGCAGGAATATGGCAGTGGTAATCGATGATTGGCATCTTACTAGCATATTTTTCATATAATGTGATAGCAGTAGGATTAGTTAATAGAAAATTCTCATTAAGAAATGCGTTCATGTCGTCTCCTGTATAGTAATAAATAATAGGACAAAAATTATGGATATATAATTGCCATAGCTTATATTATAACTTATATTTTAATTATAAAAGTAAAATATTACGCTACAATAAAAATTACAATCATTAACAATAAATGCAATGTTATAAGAAAGTTTCACATAGACTATTATTACTAGGCTGAATTATAATTTCTGTTAGTAAGCGTAGGCTTAATAAGGCGAATGGCCTTTTGATGTGATTATATTTATTGAAAGAAAGGTGATTTATCATGGATAAAATCATTAGCGAATTAAGAAATATTGGCATAGTGCCTGTAATAGAAATAGAAGACCCAGCTAAGGCTGCGAAACTTGCTGGTGCACTTATAGCTGGTGGCATAGGATGCGCTGAGGTTACTTTTAGAACAGCAGGGGCAGCTGAGGCCATTAAGAATATGAAGGCTGCTTATCCAGATATGCTTGTTGGAGCAGGTACTGTTCTTACAAAAGAGCAGGTAGACAGAGCAGTAGAGGCTGGAGCAACATTTATAGTTAGTCCAGGACTTAATCCTGATACAGTGAAGTATTGTCAGGAGAAAGGCGTTCCAGTAATACCAGGTGTTATTACTCCATCAGAAATTGAGCTTGCTCTTTCGTTAGGACTTACATTCCTTAAGTTTTTTCCAGCAGAAGCTGCTGGTGGACTTAAAATGATTAAGGCAGTATGTGCACCATACAAGATGGTATCATTTATGCCTACTGGTGGTATTAATATTGACAATGTTAACGATTATTTATCATTCGATCGTATAGTAGCATGCGGTGGTACATGGATTGTACCTAAGAAAGCTTTAAATGAAGACAATTATGACGAGATAACAAGACTTTGTAAGGAAGCCAAGGAGCATATCAAGGAGGTAAGAGGATAATGGCTAAGGTTATTACATTAGGTGAGATTATGTTAAGACTCTCCACACCAGGTAGTGAGAGATTTGTTCAGGCTGATCAGTTCGATGTTAATTATGGTGGCGGTGAAGCCAATGTTGCAGTGTCACTTGCAGGTTTTGGCCATGATACTCAGTACGTAACAGCTCTTCCTGCTAATGAAATCGGTGATTGCGCTGAGGCAGCACTTAAGAAATATGGTGTTGGAACTAAGTATATATCAAGAAGCGGTGAAAGACTTGGTATTTACTACCTTGAATCAGGTGTTGCTATGAGACCATCCAAGGTTGTATATGACAGAGCTCATTCTTCAATATCAACAGCAAGCGTTGATGAGTTTGACTTTGATGAAATATTCGAGGGTGCTGACTGGTTCCATTTCACAGGTATTACTCCAGCCATATCCGATAGCGCGGCAAAGCTTTGTGAGGCAGCTCTTATAGCTGCCAAGAAAAAGGGAGTAACAGTATCCTGCGATCTTAACTTTAGAAAGAAGCTTTGGAGTAGTGAAAAGGCAAGAAGCGTAATGACTCCTCTTATGAAATATGTTGATTACTGTATAGGTAATGAAGAGGATGCATATCTTGTTCTTGGATATAAGCCAGACAACACAGATGTTGTTGCAGGAGAACTTAATCTTGAAGGTTACAAGTCAGTATTCAAGAGAATGGCTGATGAACTTGGTTTCAAAGCATGTATATCATCACTTCGAGTAAGCAAGTCAGCTTCTGATAATGGATGGTCAGGATGTGTATATGATGGCGAGACTGGAGAGTTCATTCATAGTAAAGAGTATCGTATTCATCCTATCGTTGACAGAGTAGGCGGTGGCGATTCATTCGCAGCTGGATTCATATGTGGTGTGCTTGATGGAAGAGACCTTGGTGGTGCCATTGAATATGCAGTTGCATCGTCAGCTCTTAAGCATACAATACCAGGTGATTTTAATCTTGTATCACGTGGGGAAGTTGAAACTCTAATGGGCGGCGATGGCTCAGGCCGCGTTCAGAGATAATTAAATATTAGCAAAGAATTCATTTTTCAGGGGGATATTATAATTTATCCCCCTTTTTTCTATGATTAGTCTGTGGTTTTTGACATGGCATAATGATATAGTGCATATGGGAAACATTTTTTTCTTATTTTAGAAATAGGGAGGCACTATTTATGTCGAAAAGACGAATCTTAGCTCTTGTGCTTGTAGCATTTGTTCTTTTTGGTTGTTTTAACTGGACATCTCTTTCAGTTAAGGCTGCTGCAGAAGAAAAATCTTACACATTTTCAGAGCTCAAAAAGGTAACAGAATGGGGCGTTAGCTCTAGTGTTAATGGTGATGGAGAACTCGAAATCAGCTTCGAGGGTCAGTATCAGTCATCATTCTATGAAATTCCAACAGAAATCGATCCATCCACAATTGAGAAATTGGTTTTTGATGTTAAGAGCGGCAATGCTGCTGATCTTGCATTCAAAATGCACACTCAGGCTGATTTCGATTCAGACAACAAGGGTGGTACACCAGTTTCGTATGGTACTCCAGAAGTTGTTGCAACAGGTGAGGATGTTCTTTATTTTTCTGTAATGTCACTTAATGATGGTACAACAAAGGCTACTATCAGCGGAGTAACATTCTACTTAAGCGGTGAAGGTTCAGGCAGAACTAATTCATCAGATGACGGAGCTCTTTTAGAGGGCGACAGTGTTATCGTTAATGGCGACTTTTCCGATGGTGATACATCTATGTGGACAGTTGATGCAGGCTCAGCCAAGATTACAACTGGCACAAGTGATACTCCTATCGCAGGTGATATTGTAACTTACGGTATTATTAATGGACGTACTCGTTCATATGACTGTTTTTCACAGGATATTACATCCGTAGTTGAAAAAGGTCACACATATGCTTATGAATTCTATGCTAAGCTTTCTGATGATTATGAAGGAGCACCAGCAGATCAGAGACAGATTGATTTTGCTCCATATATAACATCAGGTGGTGATACAACATATCTTGGTTCTTATTCTCCAGAAATATCTGGTGTTGTTAGCCAGCAGCTTACTCCAGGTGAGTGGACTAAATTCGCTGGTACTTTTAAGGTAAATGCAGCAGGTAATCTTGATCAGGTTGTTATCCGTCTTCTTGAGCAGGGTACTAACTATGGTGAAGGCGATTGCGTAATGGGTGAGTATTATGTGACAGCAGTGTCACTTGTTGATATGAATCTTGAAGTAGCTACTATTGAGGCTAATGTTCCTAATCTTAAGGACACATTCACAGCTGACTTTGGTAGCGACATGCGTGCAGGTGTATCTATCGTAGCGTCTGAGCTTGGTGATCCACAGCTTATGCAGCTTGTTACAAAGCACTTCAATGCAATCACAATAGGTAATGAACTTAAGCCAGACGCAATGTTTGGTTACAGCAATGGTGCTTGCCCTGGTACAGAGAAGGCTACTATTAATGGTCAGACAATTGACGTTCCTGTTCTTGATTTCTCAAGAGCAGAGCAGATTCTTGATTATGTATATGACTGGAATCAGGAGCATCCTGATCAGTTCATTAAGATGAGAGGCCACGTTCTTGTATGGCATTCTCAGACTCCAGAATGGTTCTTCCATGAGGATTATGATAAGAATAAGCCTTACGTAACTCCTGAGGTTATGAACCTTCGTCTTGAGTGGTATATCAAGTCAGTTCTTACTCATTTCACAGGTGAGGACAGCAAGTATAATGGTATGTTCTATGGTTGGGACGTAGTTAATGAAGCTGTGTCTGATGCATCAGGTACATACAGAAGTGAGAAGGAGAACGCATCAGAGCCTCTTTCTAATGATACACACGGAAGTAACTCAAGCTGGTGGGCAGTATATCAGAGCAATGAGTTCATAATCAATGCATTTAGATATGCTAATATGTATGCTCCAGCTGATGTAGAACTTTACTATAACGATTACAATGATAGTACTCCTTCTAAGGTTGGACCTATCGTAGAACTTCTTAAGGCTGTTAAGGAAGCTGATGGTACTCGTATCGATGGTATGGGTATGCAGGCTCATGAGATGATTGATTCACCTACAGTTGATCAGGTGCTTGATGCTGCAAGACAGTACTCAGCAGTAGTTGGTCAGGTTCAGTTCACAGAGTTTGATGTGAGAGCATCAATGAACTTTGATGGTACAGATGCAACAAAGGATGAGGAGTATACTCTTCAGGCTTACAGATACAAAGAGTTATATGACGCACTTAAGACACTTAATGATGAAGGCGTAAAAGTTGGCGGCATGACAGTATGGGGAGTTATCGATGGTAATTCATGGCTCCAGGGCAATGCATCCGTTGGTGGTGGCGCCGATGGTACTCAGAGACAGTGCCCACTTTTCTTTGATGATAATTATAAGGTTAAGCCATGTTTCTGGGCTATTGTAGACCCTAGCAAGCTTTCTCCTGTAACTAATAAGGTTGATGTATTCAAGTCAGCTACAGGAAGCTTCGATGGAATAGCAGGAACAGTTATTAGTGGCGACAATGTTACTGTAGAATTTGTTCCTATCTGGACAGATAATTCGTTCAAGGTTCAGGTAACTGTTCTTGATGCAACAGATGATGGTGCTAATGACTACGTAACACTTTACTTTGATAAGTACAATAGTAAGGCTTCAGGTATTGCACCTGGAACAGCAACTATGTCAAGAGCAGAAGGTAGCGCTGTAGATGGTGGATATCAGGTTGTTCTTGAGAAGGAACTTCAGGGAACAGAAACAGTTGTAGGTTTTGATATCGTAGTTAATGACGGTGATGAGGTTGTAGTATACAACGATACAACACTTAGCCAGAGTAACTCTACTAAGTACTATGCTGAAGCATACCTTAAGCAGAGCATGTATATAGCTAAGGGCACAGCAGTAGTTGATGGCGAGCTTGATGAGGCATGGGCTAATGCAGCTGATGTTGATCTTGCAATCGTTCAGGGTGCTAAGGCAAGTGCAACAGCTAAGGTTCTTTGGGATGAGCAGTGCCTCTATGTATATATGACAGTAGTAGATGATCAGATTAATGCTGACAGCGCTGAAGTACATGAGCAGGATTCAGTTGAAATCTTTATCGATGAAACTGATAGCAAGGCTACTTCATACAATAGCGCAACAAAGCAGTATCGTATTAACTATGAGAACGCATTATCATTTAATGGTGAGACATGTGTAGAGGATAATATTACTTCTGTAGCTAAGCTTACAGATAATGGTTATATAGTAGAAGCAGCAATTAAGTGGACAGAAACAGTACCTGCTGAAAATGCGGCAATAGGTTTTGAACTTCAGGTTAACGATGCTGATTACTCAGGAACACGTATTGGTACACTTAACTGGTTCGATTCAACTAATAGCTGCTGGGAAAATCCATCATGCTACGGAACAGCAACTCTTGTTCTTGAGATACCAGAACCAATCACTATTGAAGAGATTCAGGAAGAAGGCTCAGCTAAGGACTCAAGAAATAATGCAGCTCCTATAGCAGCACTTTGTGGTGGCGCTGCAGCTATCTGCGCATTTGCAGCTAAGAAGAGAAAAGACGCAATTAAAACATCTGATAATTCAGAGAAGGATAAAGAGGACAAATAATGTTAAGAGTAGTAAAGACTGAAAATGGTTATGTTAAGGGTCTGCCAGCGGCAGACCCTCGGGTTACATCATTTAAGGGAATCCCATTTGCTGCTCCACCAGTTGGTGAGAACAGATGGAGAGCACCTCAGCCAGCAGCTGACTGGGAAGGTGTAAGAGAGGCTTATACATGGGCTCCAATATCAGTTCAGGATGTACCAGGACTTGGTACAGATATCTACTGCAAGGAGTGGCATGTTGATCCAGAGATAGAGATGTCAGAGGACTGTCTGTATCTTAATGTGTGGACACCTGCTAAGAAGGCTGATGAGAAGCTTCCAGTTCTTATATGGTATTTTGGTGGCGCGCTTCAGTGGGGATATCCACCAGAGATGGAGTTTGACGGTGAGAGACTTGCAAGACGAGGAATCATTGTTGTAAGTGTGAATTATAGACTGGGTGTTCTTGGTTTTATGGCTCATCCAGAGCTCACCAAGTCGCAGCCTGACGCACCAACTAACTTCGGTAATCTTGACCAGCAGTATGGTCTTGAATGGGTTGTTCGTAATATTGAAGCATTTGGTGGTGATCCTAAGAATATTACTATTGCAGGTCAGTCTGCAGGTGGTGGTAGCGTATTATCACAGATAACAAGTAAGCGTAATTTTGGTCTTATTAGTAAAGCTGTTATTTTCAGTGGAATCATTCGTGATCCATATGGTACACCAGATTATATTATTCCAGGACCTATTGAGAATTCTGAGAAGCTTGGAGAAAAGTTCCTTGAAGCTCTTGGAGTATCAAGTATTGAAGAGGCTAGAAAACTTGATGCATCATTTATAAGAGATAAGTATGCAGAATTCAGAAATGGTATGGATACTACCAAGTGGTTCGGTACTTGTGTGGATGGACAGTTCCTTGATGACGAGCCATTCAAGCTTCTTATGAATGGTGATTACTGCAAAATCCCTATTCTTGCGGGTAACACATCACAGGAATTCTTTAAATGTATTGATGCTGCTGATGAAACTGAGCTTACTAAGAAATGTGAAGAGATATTTGGCGCTAACGGTGCTAAGAAATTCCTTTCTTTTGACGAAGCTAAGATTAAGGATGCACTTGGATATGCACCAGCAAGCAGTATAGATTCAGCTGTTAAAGCTATGATGATTCAAAACGAATTAAATGGTAATGGCAGAAACTGTTATTATTACAATTTTGATCCGGATATTCCAGGCTATGATAATCCAGGAACCTTCCATTCAGTTGATTTATGGTTCTGGTTTGAGACACTGGCAAAATGCTGGAGACCATTTATTGGCAGACATTATGACCTTGCAAGACAGATGTGTAACTACTGGGTGAACTTTGTTAAGACAGGTAACCCTAACGGAGTTGATGCTGATGGACGCATGATGCCAGAGTGGAAGCCATATGGTGATAAAGCATATCACAAGATGGTATTTGGCAAGGATGGAGCAGGCTTATACACAGGTGAGAGCGATTTTGATATGTTCCTCATCGAAGCTATGCAGGCGAGATTCAAAAAACGCCAGGCACTTAATCCATACCTTCCATCATGGGAGTACATTCCAGATGGTGAGCCATATGTATTTGGTGACAGAGTGTATGTATATGGTTCTCATGATACATATAATGGCGCAGTATTCTGTATGGGTGATTATGTATGCTGGTCAGCACCTGTGGATAATCTTGCCGATTGGAGATATGAAGGTGTTATTTATAAACGTACTCAGGATCCTTTAAATGTTAAGGATAATATGTGCCTGTATGCACCTGACGTTACAGTTGGTCCAGATGGAAGATATTATTTGTTCTATGCTCTTGATAAGGAGCCAGTAATATCTGTTGCAGTATGTGATGAGCCAGCTGGTAAGTATGAATTCCATGGATACGTACATTATCATGATGGTACAGTACTTGGACGAAAAGAAGGGGATGAACCTCAGTTCGATCCAGGTGTTCTGACAGAAGGCGATATAACATATTTGTTCTCAGGATTCTGCGGAAGAGGAGATAAGTCAAGAACAGGCTCTAAGGTATGCAAGCTTGATAAGGATATGCTTACGATTTTAGAGGGACCTAATCTTGCAATACCAGGTATTGAGTATTGCGAGGGCTCAGGTTTTGAAGGACATTCGTTCTTCGAAGCTTCATCAATAAGAAAGCGTGGCGACAAGTATTATCTTGTATATTCTTCAGAGGTAATGCACGAGCTTTGCTATGCCATATCAGATAAGCCTGATAGAGATTTTGTATATGGTGGTGTTATCGTATCTAACTGCGATATGCATATAGATACATATAAGCCAGCTGATATGCCAACAGCTTATGGTGCTAATAATCACGGAAGTATCATAGAGATTGGCAATGAGTGGTACATATTCTATCATAGACAGACACTCAACTCATGGTATTCAAGACAGGGCTGTGCCGAGAAAATAGAGTTTACTGCGGACGGTAGCATTAAGCAGGTTGAGATTACATCATGCGGTCTTAATGGTGGGCCACTTAGAGATACAGAGTGTTATCCTGCTTATATCGCATGTAACCTCTTTACTAAGGAGCCAAGTCCATATGTTGGCGTACCTAACGTTCCTTATATTATGCAGGAAGGTAAGGATGGCGATGAAGTTAATGGATTTGTGAACGATATCACAGATTCAGCGACCATCGGATTCAAGTACTTTGATTGCAAGAATGTTAAGGGCGTAAGAATAACTGTCAGAGGATATGCTGGAGGAGAGTTCGAGGTTAGAACTAAGATTGATGGTGAAGCACTTGGTAAGGTTAAGATTGATTTTACCAATGTATGGACCGAGTATGATTGTCTTGCTAATATTCCAGATGGTGTTAATGCCATATATCTTCGTTATGTTGGCGGCGGTAACTGTGCACTTAAGTGTATGGAATTTATTCATTAATGAATATAAAACATAAAATATAAAGACAATGATAAAATAATGAAAAGGAAGTTTGAAATCTGACGATTTTGAACTTCCTTTATTTTTATAGTATAATATTATAATTGATTTAAGTATAAGGGTAACTCGAAACAATAATGGAAAAGAAATTTCTAAAAAAATTGGAAAATTGGTTTAATAATATTGAGCTTAAGACCAAAATGGCAATAGTATATATTGCCTGTATCCTTATTCCGTTAGTTGTAACAGACTCTTTTATTCTATATACAGTTAATGTAAAAGAAAAGCAACAGATAATGCAGCAGGATAAAGAAGTTGCGGATTCTGTTCAGGCACAGCTCAACGATTTCATTAGTTATTCAGAAACTATTTCGAGCGGTATCTCAAGAAACTCTCAGATTAATGCTTTTTTATCCAAGAACTTTAAGGATGCTCATGAGTATTATTCTGAGTATGTAAGGTTTATGAATAACTCATTCTTTGAGTCTATGACAGGTTTTGAGAACACCAAGATAACACTGTATTCGGATAATTCTACCATGTCCAATGGTGGTCATGTTATAAAACTTAAGTCTGTTATTAATGCACCTTGGTACAAGGAGCTTCAGTATGATGACAGAGATATCAGACTTCTTTTTGTGTTTGATAACTGGGAAAATAAGCAGCAGGAAGAAAGACGTAAAATATATTTCCTCAGAAAGTTTAATGGTGGATATAATTCCCCAGAACGTTTTATGCGTATTGAGGTGGATTATTCTACTACCTCTAGAAAGCTTATGAATCAGATGTACGACAGAGGCGTGTATCTTTGTAAGGATGACAGAATATTACTTTCTAATGAGATTAACAATAACCTTACTGATGACTATATTGTGTTCGAAAAGTATGATGATGTAAGCTACGTACAGTCATTTGTTAAGTATGGTGACGAGTACCAGATATATATTATGAAGAGTAACAGTAGTATACTTGATTACCTAAAGAGAAATTTCGCCATGCTGATAGTGGTTCTGGGCTTCAGTATTATGCTTCCAATTCTCTTTATTATCATATTCAACTACACAATTGTTACTAGACTTCAAAAGGTTGAGCAAGCCTTTAAGAATTCAGGAGAGGATAATCTTACTAAGATTGAAGAGGTCGAAGGTACTGATGAGATAGGTTCGCTTATGAGCAACTATAATATAATGGCCGACCGAATCAATGAACTTATTCAGATAGTATATAAGAATAAACTTATTGAGCATGAAAATAACATTGC
>DCHQ01000095.1:0-15009 GCA_002314855.1 Lachnospiraceae bacterium UBA1748 | reverse complement strand
CTGTTTAATGCACTTGAGAGCATTCGTATGCACAGTATCATCAAAAATGAGGATACTACAGCCGAGATGGTTGCTAAGCTGGCAATGTTAGAGCGCCAGTATGTTGAATGGGGTGATGACCTCATTGAAGTAAGTAAAGAGATTAAGTTCGTGGAGGCTTATCTGGAACTTCAAAAATATCGTTTTGGTGACAGGCTTTCGTACGAGATAGATGTTGATGATGATTGCATGGATGTAAGAATTCCTAAGCTTACTATTGTTACTTTTGCAGAAAATGCATGTGTTCATGGTATTGAGAGTAAGAGTAGTAACGGATGGGTGTTTGTACGTGTCCATAAGTCGAATGAAAAATTAGTTATTGAGGTTGAAGATACCGGTGGTGGTATGGATGAAGCTACTGTAGCTAATATGCTGGAAGAAGGCCGTAATGTTTCTATTGAAAAGATTAAGAATAAGAAACATGTAGGTGTATACAATGCGCTTCTTAGACTAAAGATTTTTACTGACGATAAATCAGAGTTTGTTATTGAAAGTGAAGAGGGCGTCGGAACCCTTGTTCAGATAATAATATAGGGGTGGGTATATTATGTTAAAGGTAATACTTGTCGATGATGAACCATTTATATTGCAGGGATTATCGGTACTGATTGATTGGAAAAGCTATGATTACGAAATAGTAGGGACATTTGCCAACGGCAAACTGGCTCTTGATTATTTGCGTGATAATACTGTGGATCTTATCATAGCGGATGTTAAGATGCCTGAGATGAATGGTATCGAACTTCTAAAAACAATTAGAGAAGAAAAAGTATCTAATGCCAATTTTATAATATTAAGTGGTTACAGCGAGTTCTACTATGCTCAGGAAGCCATGAAGTACAATTGTACAGGATATATGCTAAAGCCAGTTGATAAGGATGAGCTTATTACTATACTTCAGACAGTGTATAGAAAGCATATGGAAGCTACTGCTGATGAAACAAGAAAAGATAATATGGAAAAGGCGTATCTTGCACGTAATGTTATATCGCTTCTTGTTGGTAAATATGACCATCTTAATATTGAGTATGTCGAAAAATGCATGAAGCTTTCGGAAGGTGTACGATTTGTGGATATAGAATTCGCATCGGATGTGGAAGAGCAGGATACAGAGGATAACGAACTACGAAATACTCAGCGTGAGCTGTATAGATCCTGCATGGATATCCTTCAGGAAGATAAGGCGCATGCAATCTTCGATGTATCTCATGATGAAGGAAGCTATGATACAGCCCTTATCTATTGTGACTATATGGCAGAAGACAGAGAATTATCTGAGGAAGAGTATATAGAGTGGTTCCACGGCGAGCTTGTTAAATACATGAATCGACCAGTAACAATTTATGTTGGAAAAAAGGTGAGTGATATAAGTAATATATCCAAGTCTTTCGCATCGGTTCGTATTTTAAAATCATTTGAAAGTTTCCGTAGCGAAAAATCCATATATTATTATGAAGAGGAGGCCCAGGTTAATCAGGGGGGCGTAGTTCTTTGTAAGCCTAATCTTGATAAGCTTGTTTCTGCTATTGAACATGATAATAGGGAAGAGATAGAGCAGGCAGTATCAAGTCTTTACGAAGAGATGAAACGACTTGGTATGAATTCTGAGACGATTAACCTTAATATCAACTATTTCTTGTTCCAACTCATACATATAGCGGCCAAGCAGGATGATGAGATTAATCAGGAAGAGATACTTCATTTTATATCAGAAAGTTCTTTCCACGATGGAGTGAAGCGAGGCAGTAGTACTCATCTTACAGCATTCGCGCTTGAGTATGCAGAATACCTTTCACAGCTTCGTAAGAATATGTCAAGCGGAGTACTTCTAGAGATAGAAAAAGAAATAGAAGCCAGATATGCTGAGAACCTTAGTCTTAGAGAGCTTGGTAAAAAGTATTTTATCAACAGCTCTTATCTAGGTCAGGTATTTAGAAAGAAGTATGGAAAGTCTTTCAAGGATTACCTGTCAGATTATAGAATTAATGAAGCTGCATATATGCTTATTAAGACAGATAAGAAGATTAATATGATAGCTGAAGAGGTAGGATATAGAGACAGCGATTACTTTATCAGGAAATTCATTGAGATAAAGGGCTGCACACCGTCAAAATACCGAAAGAACAGCAATGGTTCTGTATAAAGTGCACAACATATTACAAGAGGAAACCTGACAAATTTCAGGCGCCGACATATTATAGTTTATGATATGAAATTTATCGGTGTTTTAACTGAAATTCGTAAGGTTTTTTTCTTTTGTAAAGACGATATAATGGTAAATGTAGCAAAGGGGTTTTGCTATATAAAATAAACGGAGGAAATAATATGAAGTTTAAGAAAGTTTTAGCTTTAGCTATGGCTGCTACTATGGTTGCTTCATTCGCTGTTGGTTGTACAGGTAATAACAACAACAACGGTGGCGGTGATGTACAGGACATAGCAGTTAACGACGATGGTACAGCTCAGCGTATTGAGACTGAGGGCATCACAGACATGACAATGTTCATCGCAATGCCAGGTTCAGAAATCAATGCAGGTAACGAGATCCAGGAGATCATCGCTGAGAAGACAGGCGTTAGAGTTAAGGAGACATGGCTTACAGGTCAGACAGCAGAGGAAGCTATTGGTACAATTATGGCTGGTGGCGATCTTCCAGATTTCATGGATGCTGGTGATGGTTCTACAAAGCTTTACGAAGCAGGTATGCTCGTAGCTTGGGATGAGTACCTTGAGCTTTATCCAAACCTTAAGGAAATGTACACTGACAAGCAGTGGGATAACTTCCGTATGTCTGATGGTAAGATTTACTGGGCAAACGTATTCAACAACACATACGGTGCTCCAAAGTCTAAGAACCATGGTGATGAAGCATTCTGGATTCAGTGTAGAGTTCTTGAGGATGCTGGTTACCCAACAATCGAGACAATGGATGAGTACTTCGATGTTCTTGAGAAGTATTATGATGCTAATCCAACATTCACAGATCCAGCTGGTAATGTAATCGACAACATTCCTTACACAATTCTCTGTGATGACTGGAGATACTTCTGTCTTGAGAACGCACCAGAGTTCCTTGATGGTTATCCAAACGATGGTTCAGTTATCGTTGATAAGAGCGGTGCTAAGCCAACAATCGTTGACTACAACACAACAGATACAGCTTACAAGTACTTCAAGAAGTTAAACGAGGAGTACAACAAGGGTTATATTGATAAGGAATTCGCAACACAGATCTATGATGAGTACATCGCTAAGTTATCTACAGGTGCTGTACTTGGTATGATCGATCAGAACTGGGATTTCAACTACACAATTACTCCTGTATTCCAGCAGGCTGGTCTTGATGAATTAGGATGTAACTATATTCCTCTTGGTATCACAATCGAGAAGGGTATGGATAACAGATGGCATACATATGGTGACACACTTAACATGGCATCAGGTGTTTGTGTAACAACAAGCTGTGAGAATCCTAACCTTGCATTCCAGTTCATGAATGATCTTCTTTCACAGGAGATTCATGATCTTCGTTTCTGGGGTGTTGAAGGAACAGACTACTTAGTAGATGCAGATGGTCTCTACTACAGAACAGAAGAGATGAGAAATAAGGCTAATGAGGATGCTTACAAGGCTTCTCACTACTGTATGTATTCATACTTCCCACAGTGGGGTGGTACATCAAGAGATGGTATCAACGCAATGCAGCCTGGTGATCAGTACTCAGAGTTCGTTGAAGGTCTTGCTGATCCAGTTGTAAAGGTATTCGAGGCTTATGGCGTTGAAGGTTATGCTGAAATGATCGGTTCAGTTGTTGAAGAGAACGAGCCTTGGTTCCCAATGTACTCTTACTCTAACAACATCGGTACAGAGACAGCTGGTGGTGTAGCTTGGACAAAGATGGGCCAGACAAAGCACGAGTGGTTACCTAAGGTAGTTATGGCTGCTGACTTTGACACAGAGTGGAACAACTACATGGAAGCATACGCTGCAACAAATCCTCAGGACTTCCTTGATGAGATGCAGGTTGAGCTCGATAGAAGAATCGAAGCTGCTAAATAATATATCTATAAGTAGTTAGTATATATTACAATAATTAACGGTCATGGTTACAAATTGTGACTATGACCGTTTTTTATACTAAAAATCTATACTAAAAAGGAGGTTATCATGGCTGACACCAATGATACAATGGTGCAGAGTGCACCTGTGAAAACTAATAATGCACGTCGCAGAAAACGTAAACCTGGCGACGAATTTAAAACACCTATTACCGTGAAAGAAATGAAGAAACAGTCATTCTTATTAGGATGTACCGCTCTTTTTGTTATATATGGTATTATATTCAACTATATTCCAATTATTGGATGGCTTATGGCTTTCCAGAAGTACACACCAAAGGATGGTTTGTTTGGATCTCAGTTTGTAGGATTGGCTAAGTTCAAATTCCTCTTTGATGATGAGGTATTTCTTCGTGATATTCGTAACACACTTGCTATGGGTATCATTAACCTTGTTACAACATTTATTATGGCAATCGTATTTGCTATCCTTCTTAATGAAATTAAGAATACTCTTGCTAAGAAGTGTATTCAGACTATTTCATACTTACCACACTTCCTTTCATGGATCGTTGTTTGTGGTATCTTACATGATGCATTATCAATCAATGGTATCGTTAACGATGTTATTGAGTTCTTTGGTGGTGAGAGATTTAACTTCTTCATGTATGAAGGTTGGTTCTGGCCTATCGTAGCATTCGCTCAGAACTGGAAAGAGACTGGTTGGAATGCAATTATCTATCTTGCAGCTATTACTTCAATTGATCCATGTCTTTATGAGGCTGCTGCAATCGATGGTGCTGGTAGATGGGCTAAGATTAAATACATCACATTGCCAGGTATCAAGCCAACAATCATGATCTTACTTCTTATGAATGTTGGTAACGTTCTTAATGCAGGTTTCGAAGTTCAGTATATCTTAGGTAACGACGTTATTAAGAAGGTTGCTGAAACAATCGATATCTACTGTTTAACATGGGGTGTTTCTAAGTGGGATTACTCACTTGGTACTGCAGCCGGTGTATTTAAGAGTCTTGTTTCAATTGTTCTTATTGTTATTGCCAATATGCTTGCTAAGCGTGCTGGTGAAGAAAGATTATTCTAGGAGGTACGGAAATGATAAAGGTTAATACAACAGTTACCAAGCCTAGAAAGTCAGGCGCAGATGTTGCATTCGTTGTTTGCAACACATTATTCATGATAGCATTCGTAGTTATCACACTTTATCCTGTATTAAATACAGTTGCTGTATCATTTAATGATGGTACAGATGCAGTTAGAGGTCACATCGGACTTTGGCCAAGAATCTTTTCTATTAAGAGTTATAATACAGTTCTTCAAAAACCTACAATGAAGACTGCTGCAATTGTTTCAGTACTTCGTACTATTATTGGTACAGTACTTGCTCTTGCTACTAATGCTTTACTTGCTTTCGTAGTAAGTAGAAAGAAGTTCTTATTTAAGTCAGAGTTATCATTATTCTGGGTTATTACAATGTATGTTAATGGTGGTATGATTCCTTATATCCTCCTTTTCAAGACACTTCATTTATCTGGTACATTCTGGGTATACGTTATTCCAGGTATGCTTAACGCATTCAACATGTTAGTTATGAGAACATACATGAATGGTATTCCTGATTCTCTTGAAGAGTCAGCTCAGCTCGATGGTGCTGGATACTTTACAATTTTCTGGAAGATTATTTCTCCACTTTGTCTTCCAGTTTATGCTACAGTAGCTCTTTTCGTTGCTGTTGGTCAGTGGAACTCATGGTTTGATACAATGCTTTATAACCGTATGGAAGATAAGTATACAACTCTTCAGTACGAGCTTATGAAGTTACTTAACTCTGTAACAAGTAATAAGGGACAGAATTCATCAACCAATAATACTACTCAGCAGTCAACAGTAACTCCTGTTACAGTACGTGCTGCTGCAACAGTTATCACAATGTTACCAATCATCTGTTTATATCCTTTCTTACAGAGATACTTTGTAACAGGTCTTACAATCGGTGGTGTAAAGGAATAAGGAGAATATCGTGGGTTTGTTTAAATGGGATAGTAAGTTTTGGCAGGCATGTAATGTCATAACCTATTATGTTTTACTGAATATTTTTAGTCTAATCTTTTCTATTCCGGTTTTTACAGCAGGAGCTGCTATTTCAGCCAAGTATTATATGGCTATGAAGTTAGCTAGAGGCGAAGAGGTGTATATCTTTAAGACATATCTCAAAGCCTTTAAGTCTAATTTTAAGCAGGCAACAAAAGTTTGGTTTATTCAATTCGTTATAGCTTTATTACTTGTATATGATTTTTATTTAATATTAAGTGGTGACCCAGAAAGCTATGGTTCAACAACTTTTGTAGTAATGATTATTGTATCAGTGATATTTGTTATGGTAAGCATGTCTTGCTATGGATTAATGGCAAGGTTTGAGATGAAAACTTTTGATCTTATTAAAGGTGCAATTACATTTACCTTTTTAAAATTACCATTTATGGCATTTGCAGCATTTTTGCTGATAGCACCATTTATACTGTGTGCTTTCCATATGGAACTGTTACCAGCCATCCTGGCGCTTGGTCCTGCGGCTACGCTATATATTATTGCAGCATTCTTTGTTAAGAGCTTTAAGCAGGTTGAAGAAAGAGTGGAAACTTCTGAGCATAAGGAACCAGAAGAACCCGAAGATGATGGAGAGAGAATATTTAGCGATAAGCTAGATGAATCACTCATAGATAAATAATTTTTTAGCCCTCACTTTTGTGAGGGCTTTATTTTTTTGCTATAATGGGAAAGGTTATTATTAAAGAAAAAACAGAATTTTCATTTACTTTAAGGTTATGTTAAGGTTTTTTGATTTTTTCGTTAAGAATCAAACTGTATCATTACTAATGTAATCAAGAAACACATCAGTTAGAACAAATAAACATAAGAGTTCAAACTGAAAAAACATAACTAAGGAGAATAAAAATATGTGGACTAGAAAAGAATTAAAGGAAAAAGGAAAAAAGGCTTTTAAGAAGAGTTATTGGAAGTGTGTGGGCGCAGGCTTAGTATTGTCAATTGTTATGGGCGGATTATCAATTGCAGGTTCAAGCAGAAGTGACTACGAAGATATGACTAATACAGCTGAAACATGGATGGAAGAAGGATCATTAATTGGTGAAGTAAGCGAAGAAGTCAATGATGAAGTTAATAACAAAGATGATGAAGGTCTAGTAGTATCAATTGAAAATAAGCTTGATTCATTAGATAGTGATCTCTCTGAAGCAGCAGAAGTAGTTAGTAACTTAGATAATATAAACGACAATATTGAGCCAGAAAATAGAACAGCTTTTTGGGTAGCATTTGCTGTAGCAGTAACTATTATCACTGCTGTGATTGTTTCAATTTCACTAGTAATATCAGCTTTTGTAGCAGAACCATTCCATATTGGATGCGTAAGTTTCTTCTATAAGAATCTTCATGAAGACGTAGCATTTAAGGAAGTTTTATCAGGATTTAGTGAGGGTTATGTTAATAGAGCAAAAACAATGTTGTTCGTTAATCTTAAAGCAGGTTTATGGACACTATTATTCGTTATTCCTGGAATTATTAAGAGATATGAGTACAGAATGATTCCTTATTTAATGGCAGTTAATCCTAATATGAGTACTAAGGAAGCTTTTGCTAAGAGTAAGGAAATGATGAATGGACAGAAGTGGAAGACTTTCGTTTACGATCTTTCATTCATTGGTTGGGGAATTCTTAGTACTATTACTTTTGGTTTAGCTGGAGTATTCTACGTATCACCATATAAGTACCAGTCAGATGCAGCTTTATTTGAAGCGTTATATGGCGGTACAGATGATGCTGATGATAACTTTGAGTCATATGTTGAGGTATAAAAGGAGATATAGATGGCATATTCAATTCTGATAGCAGATGATGATGCAGAGATAAGACAGTTGTTACACTTATATCTGGAAAAAGATGGATATGAGGTATATGAGGCAGTTAATGGCAGCGAAGCATTAAAAATCTGTGATGAAAAACAGATAGACATGATATTACTAGATGTTATGATGCCTGAATTAAATGGCTATCAAGTTATTCAAAAGATTAGAAAAGACAATAATATACCAGTGATTATGATATCAGCCAAAGGTCAGGACGAGGATAAAATCCTCGGCCTTGACCTTGGGGCTGATGATTATATTGTAAAACCGTTTAATCCACTGGAAGCTATGGCACGTATTAATTCTAATATTAGAAGATTTTATTCACTGGGTAGTAGAGCCAAGGAGGTTAAAAGTCTTCAGGTCAAGAATTTACGCCTTGATACAGAGCAGTGCATAGTATATAGGGATGATGAAGCCATTGATTTAACATCTGTTGAGTATAAGATTCTAAGACTTTTTATGGAGAATCCAGGAAAAGTATTCACCAAGCAGCAGATATATGAAGAAGGCTGGGGTGAGGAGTATATTATTGCAGATAACAATATTATGGTATGCATCAGTAAGCTTAGAGCGAAGCTAACAGATGGACAAAATGATTATATAAAGACTATAAGAGGTCTTGGATATAGACTAGAAAAATAAATGATTAATGAGAAGAAACTTAACAATTTTATATTAACAAGACTTGCTATTACTTTACTTATAATAGGTGTATTCCAGATTGTAAGTGATACTTTTTTCGCCAATATAGTTAGACCAGTACTTGGAGAAATACTTGGTACAGATTTTCTGGCAGCAACTGGCTTTGCAGAGGGCTTTTTATTTGTATTAGAAGTTCTATTATCATTTGTAATTAATCCAGAACTGGCCATTAAGATTACTGGGTGGATAGGCCGATTCTTTAATCTGCAGGTGGATAATTCAGTATATAATGAGGCATTTAATCATATACGTGAACTAGAGCCAGAGAGGGCACTTCTTTATATGATTATGGTAGTTTTAATATGTCTTACGATGCTTATTGTATGGATATTTCCGTATATTTTTGGCGGGATTTTGTTTGCCGTATCAGTGTCTAAGCGCGTCAAAATACTGGAAAAGCAAAGAATTGATAAAGAAGAAGAAGTGACACGTCAGAGGAATTTGCTCCTTTCAGATGTGGCCCATGATATTAAGACTCCTATTACAACTATTGCTGGTTTTTCCCAGGCATTAAGTGAAGGAAGGGTAGAACCAGAAAAAGAGCAGGAATATTTGGATGCTATAAAGGCTAAGTCAATGCAGACTGTGGATATGGTTACGCTATTATTTGAGTACGTAAAGCTTGATAGTGAAGGATATAAGCTTCAAAAATCAACAGAAGATATATGTGAGATTTTTAGAAACAGCGTAGCTAATTTATATACTGATTTTGAAGAAAAGGACATGGAGCTCGATATTGATATTCCAGATGAGGGAATATTTATGCAGGTTGACAGACTGCAGATGCAGAGAGTGTTTAACAATCTGCTAATCAATGCATTTAAGCATAATCCGGAGAAAACAAAGCTTACATTGTCAGTAGAAAAATTAGGCAAGTGGATATCATTTAAGGTTAGCGATAATGGTACATGGATAGAGTCGGAAACTGCGAGACACATATTTGATCCATTTGTCCAGGGTGATAAATCGAGAACAGGAAAAAGAGGTACGGGTCTTGGACTATCTATTACAAAAAAAATCGTGGAGATGCATGACGGACGTATTAGACTTATTCAGTACAAGGACAGAACTCCGTATACCAAAACTTTTGAGATTCAATTGTTAGCAGAATAATTGTGGTAATTGGCCCATATATAATTATGAATTATACGTATCATATATAAATAAAGAAAGAGAGATTAGGCGATGAATAAAGTAACACCTTGGATAATACGTGGAGTAATAGTAGCAGTGTATATTGCATTGGCAATTGCAGAAGCTGGTACATATTTAGCTGATATGTATGATGTTTCAATGATTTTATTCTATATAGTTATAGGTAGTTCATTAATAGGACTTATAGTTCATTCAATATGCATCTTAGTTCATTTTGTGATGCTGATTATTCGTCTTAGCACAAAAAAACAGCCCCTTAAAAGCTTAATAGCTATGGGGCTGTGTTTGGCACTTAATACTATTATTTTAATATTTGGATTTATAGCTGCTGCTTTTAGTTTTCCTTCGGCATCAGTATAAAAAGAAAACTACTTGGATGCAACATCTATAACTGACTGATAAGCTTTTTTAGGCTGGCCACCCTTCCAGAAGAGTAGAGGATAACTTCTTTCTTTACGGAAGCCGGTGAGCCAGCTTTCTTCGTCTAATAGATTCCAGAAGGTAACGCATTCAACATTAGCTGTCCCATTTTTCTTGGCATCAACATATATCGAAAATAACTCAGCATACCTGTCAGCGAGGGCCTGCATTGATTCGTCAGATGGGTCAGCATTATGGATATCAAGCTCTGTAGCGTGAATGATTAGACCAAGTGCACCATATTTCTCAAGAGCAAATTTATATAACTCAAGGTCAGGATGATCCATAGTAAGATGAGACTGCATTCCCATACCATCCACAAGTCCTCTTTCCATTAATGGAGCAAGAACCTTCTCACATATAAAATCACGCTTCCAAGGCTCAGCAGTTTCATAGTCGTTGTAGAATAACTGAGTGCCTGGAAGGCTGTATTTTCTGGCTGCTTCAAAAGCAAATATAAAGAAATCCTCACCGATAGTATCGAGCCAAATGGATTTTCTAAAGCTACCTTCATCTACAATTTCATTGAATACATCCCAGGCATATATAAGGTTAGGATAATTAGCATTGATATATTCAAATACTGCTTTAATATAGTTCTGAAGTCTTGCTATCATCGTTTCTCTGCTGGCAAGGGGCTTACTTTCATCGTATCCTTCGTGGAAGAACCAGAGTGGAGTCTGATTGTGCCATCCAAGTGTATGGCCACGCATAGGTATATTATTTTTCTTGGCAAAATCTAGGAAAACTTTGCAGTTGTCAAATGTGACTGCAGGCTCCAAATCATATTTAGCTGGATCAGCAAGATTAACTTCGTCATCCAGAATGAACATAGGCTTCATATTGTTTTCACAGGTAATACTGTTATATTCTTTTTTGATTAATGCCTTGGCTGGTGGCAGCAATATATCTATGGGATTAACTGCTACGCCCATTTTAAAGTAATTGGAATAAGCATCTTTTAAACTCATTAATTATGTTCCTTTCAATATAATAATCGCGTATTTTATACATATTCTTTATGAAAATAGTCTAACATATATAAGTTTCCTAATAAATGGTATAATAAAATATTATTGAGTATAAAGCTTAATATTATTCATAAAAGGGGAACTTAAATATATGGATGAACAAACAAAAAGAGTAATAGAAACCATGTCGCTATGTGGTTGTGATGTTGATGCGTTATGTTCTATGTTTCCTGGCGTAACCAGGGAAGAGATTGAAACGGTATATAAAAAAGTGCGTGAGGAGCAAGAGAGTCAAGCAGATGCGGATGATGAAATTACAATCAGCTGTAACTGCTCTTAATTAAATGCGAGAGGTAATTTATGGTAGTAGTAGGTATTGTAGGTATAATCGTTCTGGCTATTATGATAGCCATGGTTATATGTGTAATTAAGTATTCGGAAGGCATGCTTAGAAAGATAGCAGTTGCTTTGTATATAGTAGCTGCTTGTATAATTGTTGTGGCCATATTAGTAGGTGTTTTGGGCTCTATGAAGGTAGACAGCGACAGGGCGAAGTATAATATTTCAACTACGACTATACTTAGTGGATATTCTTATCAAGGTAATACAATTCCGGGATATCATGAAATAGTTAGTTCGGGTTTATTTTACGCTGATAGCATTCTTATTCCAGAGGAAAGTGTAGAGGTATCAGCTCTTTGCAAAATATTTACAGCGATTGATGTGTATTATCCAAAGGGGGATAGCGAGATTATATATACAGAAGAAGATCTCTTTATTTCACCTTGGTTTTATTCTGTGGCAACTAACGTGGTTAAGTTAGCTCCTGATCCTACCTGGATGGCTTTGGAAATAGGTATATATGACGTGATGTTTTTTGTGCCTGTTAATGTAATATTATTTATTATCGTTTTAGTTAAGCTTGGTAGGAAAGAAAAAACAGCTAAAAAGCAGGCAGATAATGATTAATTGGAACTAGTAATAAGGAGTAGTATGCGAGTTTTAGAGAATTTACAACCAGCCAAGGTTTTTGAATATTTTGAAGAAATATGTGCGATTCCTCATGGCTCTGGGAATACTAAAAAGATAAGTGACTATCTTGTGAAGTTTGCTGTAAGCCATAATCTTAGAGTGATTCAGGATGATAGTAACAATGTTATTATTTTTAAACCTGCATCGGCAGGCTACGAAGCAGCAGAGCCTGTAATAATACAGGGGCATATGGATATGGTATGCGAAAAAGCTGATGGTGTGGATATCGACTTTACAAGGGAAGGGCTCAGGCTTAAGGTTCAGGATGGCAAGGTTATAGCTCAGGGAACTACGCTTGGTGCTGATGATGGTATCGCGGTAGCTTATGCACTGGCTGTACTTGATTCGGATGATATTGCTCACCCAGCCTTAGAGGTTGTAATAACAGTTGATGAAGAAATAGGAATGCTTGGTGCGTCGGCCATTGATACCAAGGTATTAAAGGGTAAGACTATGCTCAATCTTGACACAGAGGATGAGGGGTATCTTCTCGTAAGCTGCGCAGGTGGCGCAACTGTTAATTGTACATTAGCTGGCAAGCAGCAGGATGTATATGGTTACTCGGTTAGTATAAAGGTTTCAGGATTAACCGGAGGACACTCGGGCATTGAGATACACAGAGGAAGAGCTAATGCCAACCAGGTAATGGGTAGAATACTATATCAGGCAATAAGCGATTATGATGTATATATAAGTGATATAGTTGGTGGTCTCAAGGACAATGCCATACCTAGAAGCTGTGAATGTAACCTTATAATCGGTGAAGATCAGGATGTATATGAATTCAGCGAAAAACTTCAGCATTATGCAGATATTGTTGCAAGCGAGATTAAGCTTTCAGATCCTGAGGCCAGTATAACAGTGGATTGTAGCCCAGTGGCAGATATTTATCTTGCATACAATCTTGCTGATACCAAGCGAATTATAACTGGACTTTATACATTACCAGGTGGAGTACAGAAAATGAGTCAGGTTATTCCTGGTCTCGTTCAGACATCACTTAACATGGGTATACTCAAAAATTATAATGATAAGGTTGTCATGTCATTTTCGGTTCGAAGCAGTGTTGCATCGGAAAAGGAGGAGCTAATATCAAGAATAAAATGTGTGATTAGCAGTTTAAATGGCTCGGTAAATGTTGAGGGTTCGTATCCAGCATGGGAGTATAAAGAGGATTCTAAGCTTAGGGACCTGATGATAGATATTTACAAGGAACAGTATGGTAAAGATCCAGTTGTGTATGCCGTTCATGCAGGTGTTGAGTGCGGTATTTTTGCTGACAAAATAGAAGGACTCGACTGCGTATCATTTGGACCAGAGCTTACAGATATTCATACACCAGATGAAGCCATGGATATTGCATCAGTTGAAAGAACATGGCAGATATTAGTAACTCTACTAAAGAAGTTAAAATAAGAAAAATAAAAGAAACTAGAATAAAAACTAGAATAAAAACAGCTAGGATAAAGAAAGTAAAACGTCATGGACATAAAGGGCTTCATCCCTCAAAAAGTGAATAATAAAACAGTTGTATCCTTTTATGATTTTCTTAGATTCATAGATAAGCCTATTCATAATACAAAGTCGATTGCAGAGCATAAGAGTATTAATGATGAAGCGGTTCTAAACCATAAGCTCGCTGAAGGGCAGTATATTGAGGACCAGAATAAATACACTGATATGTCATACGGTGCTGTATCCATGAGGTATTCAGGGTGTGAGATTATTGCTGTGTATAATGCCTTTCGTTATATCTTTGGTAGAGAGTTTCTGACACTTCCAGAGCTTATAGCTGATTTTGAGCAAAATGGTATGGTGCTTAATGGATGGTGGGGAACTTCTCCAAAGGCAATTAAGAAGTACGTGAGCAGTAAAGGCTTGAAGACAATGGGCTATCACGATAAGGATATGCTTAATAAGCTTCAGAATAAAAACTGCGTTATACTTACATTTTACAATGATGGAAGAAATATAATGCACGCAGTTCATACAGTATGTGTTGCCCGTGAAAGTGATGGCTACTATGGCCATAATATATATGGAACTGGAAAAATAGTTGGGCCATTTGATTCGCTGGAAACTCTGCTTGGTAGCATAAATAAGGGGCATTCCAAGATGATTTATGCCTTTTCAGTGGAGTGATTGCCTAGTAATTCGATATATTATGTAAAAATACTACAAAAAATTGATAATCAAAGTAAATTATTTTTACATAATAAATATTAAAAAATATAAAAAAAAATATTGAATTATCAAAAAAAATACTTTAAAATTTTTTTAGATTATGGCGTCAAACCGTGAACGCATTGGCGTTTATGGTCGGCGCCTTACTCTTTTTTAGGCGGATAAAATATTATTTTAGGAGGACATTAGAATGTCATACGTAGATGAGGTACTAGAGATAGTAAAGAAGAAGAACGCTGAGCAGGCTGAGTTTATCCAGGCTGTAACAGAAGTTCTCGAGTCATTAAGACCAGTAGTTGATGCTAACGAGGAGCTTTACAGAAAGAACGCTATCCTTGAGAGAATCACAGAGCCAGATCGTCAGATCATGTTCAGAGTTCCTTGGGTTGATGACAATGGTCAGGTTCAGGTTAACAGAGCATTCCGTGTACAGTTCAATAACGCTATTGGACCATACAAGGGAGGTCTTAGACTTCATCCATCAGTAAACCTTGGTATCAT
>DCHQ01000028.1 GCA_002314855.1 Lachnospiraceae bacterium UBA1748 | reverse complement strand
CCCAGATTCTAAGTGGCTCCTTCTCAGACTTCTCTTCCTCACCACCGATGTAAGGGATAATATTCTCAACCATCTCTGGCCAATCCTTAAATGTCTTACCAGCACCTGAAATAGCCTGGTATGTTGTAGCTACTACTTCATATGGCTCGAACTCTTTCCAAGCTGTAAGAACTGGAGCATATGACTGAATTGAACAGTTAGGCTTAACTGCGATAAATCCTCTTGTTGTACCAAGACGCTTCTTCTGGAAGTCAATAACCTTCATGTGCTCTGGGTTGATTTCAGGTACACACATAGGAACGTCTGGTGTCCATCTGTGAGCTGAGTTGTTAGAAACTACAGGAGTCTCTGTCTTAGCATAAGCTTCCTCGATTGCCTTGATCTCATCCTTTGTCATATCAACTGCTGAGAATACGAAATCAACTTCTGCTGCAACCTTCTCAACTTCATTAACGTTCATTACTACTATATTCTTAACTGCCTCTGGCATAGGAGTAGTCATCTTCCATCTGTCACCTACAGCTTCAGCATATGTCTTGCCTGCTGATCTTGGTGAAGCTGCGATTGTTGTAACTTCAAACCAAGGATGATTCTCAAGAAGAGAGATAAATCTCTGTCCTACCATACCTGTACCACCAAGGATACCTACTTTTAACTTCTCACTCATTTTTGTTCTCCTCCATTAATCCAAAGCCATTTGGCTTGGTATGCTTTTTTTATATTCATCTTTCATTTCGAAAGAATCAATTACTATAAGTACTATTTTCACTCAGCAAGATATTTCTTGCACTCTCCGATAACCTGCTTCATAGCAGCTATACCAGGTGCACCGATTGTAAGTCTCTTCTCAACACAGGTCTCAAGAGATACTGCTTCGAATATATCCTCCTTAAATACTGGAGATATTTCCTGAAGCTCTTTGAGGCTCATTTCATCAATAGCCTTGCCCTTCTCGATACACACAAGTACAAGACGACCTATAATTCCATGAGCATCTCTAAATGGAACACCATTCTTAACAAGATAATCAGCTGCATCAGTAGCATTAGTGAAGCCCTTCATAGCGCTTCTCTCCATAACGTCCTTACGGAACTTCATGGTATCTACCATCTGCATGAACATTGTAAGACATTCCTTAGTTGTATCTATTGCATCAAAGGTGCCTTCCTTGTCTTCCTGCATATCCTTGTTATAAGCAAGTGGTATACCCTTCATAGTAGTGAGCATTGCCATAAGATGTCCATACACACGACCTGTCTTACCACGTACAAGCTCTGCTATATCAGGATTCTTCTTCTGAGGCATAATACTTGATCCGGTAGAGTATGCATCATCGATTTCAACGAATCCGTACTCGTTGGAATTCCAGATGATAGATTCCTCCGCAAATCTTGATAAATGCATCATTATAGTTGATAAAGCCGATAGAAACTCAATAACATAATCTCTATCTGATACTGAATCCATACTGTTAAGTGTAGGGCCTGTAAATCCAAGCTCGCTGGCTGTAAACTCACGGTCAAGTGGATAAGTAGTACCTGCAAGTGCACCACTTCCAAGTGGACAGTAGTTCATTCTGTTATATATATCAGTCATACGGCCTCTGTCTCTTCTAAACATCTCGAAGTAAGCACCGAAGTGATGAGCCAGAGTAACTGGCTGAGCCTTCTGAAGATGTGTAAAGCCAGGCATATATGTATCAACATTCTCTTCCATGATACGAACAAGTATCTCGAGGAACTGCTTAAGAAGTGCATCCACTTCCTTGATTTCACTTCTTACATAGAGCTTCATATCAAGAGCAACCTGATCATTGCGGCTTCTACCTGTGTGAAGCTTCTTGCCTGCATCGCCTATTCTGTCGATAAGGTTAGCTTCAACAAATGAATGGATATCTTCATACTTATCAGTAATTTCAAGTGTTCCATTCTCCACATCAGCCTTGATGCTTTGAAGGCCCTTATGAATGGCCTCCTTCTCTTCAGCAGTGATGATGCCCTGCTTAGCAAGCATTGCAGAATGAGCCATACTGCCTTCGATATCCTGTAAATATAATCTTTTATCGAAATCTATTGAGGCGTTAAAAAGATACACATTTCTGTCAGTCTCTTTCGTAAAACGACCTCCCCAAAGCTGTGCCATAGCTTATTTCCTTTCCAACTTACTAATTAGTCTCGTAAGTCCTATATTCATTGACTTTAATCGTTTTGTTAAAACAGTACTTAATATTAGCATAGCCTTTTAATCATTGCAATAAAAATAACATACACAAATCGCATATATACGCTATTAAATTTATAAAAATTGACAAAACCACAAAATATTCCTTACCACATATAAAAAAGTCGCCTTCATAGACGACTTTTTAAAATTTATAATGCTGCAAACTTAAGTTCTCCGTTTGAGAACTGGAGCTTACCCGTTATATCAATGTCATTATTGGTACTCTGCTTGCCCAAACGTCTTACATGTATGATATCATCCTTAACTTCTGTAATAAAGTAATCATATTTCATACGATCATCCAATTCGTAGAATTTTTGATTATACACATCGTATAAAACAATACCACTCGATACAATTCCACTTCCCTGGGTAACGCCAATACAGATATCAACATATCCGTCACCAGTAACATCAACCTCGCATGCCTGATCAGTATATAGCCCCATCAGTGCACCATCTGCTATATAATCACGTAGCATTTTATAATCAAAATCAGTTAACCTAAAATTCTGACTATCATCATATGATGCCTTAATATCCTCAAAAGAAATAGTTCTAAACCAGCTCAGCTGTCCTCTTTCACGGGTCATTCCCTCATAATATTCTCTTACACACTGATAAAATTCATACATATATATTTCATTATCATCGGCATCATAATAAGTCTTTCTTTCATAAGACTTACCGTCCTTATCGTAATAATTCACCTTGTAATAACAAATGCGCTTAACGCTGGCCTTATTGTCCTTGAACACCACCTGATATACATGCTTATCGGCTGGTTTTACCCCGTCTGTCAAATTATCCTCCATTACGAAGCATAATTCTCCATCCTTATTTCTGTATCCTAGAAGGCCATCATATGCCAGCATCGACGGCTCAGAATCTAACTGACGAAATGCATCCATATCAAAAGCTACTAGTTCGCCAGTTTCCGTAACCTCGTAAATAGAGTTCGTGTAAAAATGTCCCGAACCAGCCCATCCTGATTTTATTACCTCAAGATATCCATCCTCATCTAAATCTGCTATTGCATATCCATAATTCTTAAAATCCCTGGACTCACAAAAATCTCCAACCTGTTCATCCGACACCTGCCATATATCAGCATTTTCATATATTACATTAAGTTGTAAATCTATATCATCAGCTGGTACATAATCATATTTTACACTATCATCACTTACACCAATCTCTGTTGCCGTATTATGATTACATCCTGTAATTGCAATCGAAGCCAGAAATATCAAACTAACAGCTAGGTGCCATTTCTTCATAAATTTCATACCATTCATTAGCTTTTTCCTCATCCTGCGGAGTTTCAATACCTTCATGATAAATATCACCAAGTACCTTAGCAGACATCCAATCGCCACACTCTACTGCTCTTTCATACCACTTAATTGCGGTATCTATATCTTTATCAACAAGCTCGCCCTCTCTATACATCTTCGCAAGCCTCTCAGCAGCATTCTCACCTTCATCTGAAGCGGCTGAGATCTCATAATATTCAATGGCCTTATCAATATCTATATCAGTGCCATATCCATTTTCATACATGATACCTATTGTGTATGCTGTCCCAATACAACCTGCATTATACAGGACCATATTATATTCTAGGGCCCGCTCGTAATCCTGCATTAACTTACGCCCGTTATAATATTCTGATGAAAGGAAAGTATATGCGTCTAATGTTCCATATTGATTATCAAGCTCTATCCACTTATCCATATACTCAATGGATTTAGTATCGTCTTTTGAAACAATCTCTCCTTCATGATAAGCGTAACCAAGATACCTAATGGCTCCAATATTATTATGATCTGCAGCCTCTTCAATCATCGCTACGCCTTTGTCTATATCTTGATTAACGGATTTGCCTTCTATATACTTTTTGCCAATTGAAAGCACGGCATCGTAATTACCAAGCTCTGCACTCTCCTCCACTAACTCCACTGCAGCATCTACATCTTTTGTTCTTTCCATTCCAGCTGATAAAAAGAAAGCATACTCCAACATTGCGTCTGGATTCCCGAGCTCTGCAGCTTTTTCATATAAATCGGCAGCTAGTGGCACATCATAAGCTGCTCCATTGTAATATCTATACATACGTCCCGTAACATAGTAAGCAACGCTTTTGTATGCAAGCTGGTCTAAAGAATCTATATCCAAGCTTTTATCATCAATTTTGTGATATAGTGTCCAGCCCTCATCATATCCTATTCCAACATTATCGCCGTGATAGTATAACTCCGCCTTGCACATCTTTGAAAAAATAACATCATCGGCTGTATCAAAGCACTCTATGGCTTTCTGGAAATCTGGTCTACCCTGCCATCTATACACTTCACCATAAATATATCCCGCAAGGAATATCGCCTCGTGATTATCATGTTCTATAGCTGGATTCAAAAACTCAAGAGCCTGATCGGGATCACTATATATACACTCCATAGCCACCTCAATCAGCTCATCATCAGTCATCTGTGATGTATCAATACTACTCCAGTCTATTTCCTTCTCTGTTTTCGCTCTATTTTTCGACTCTTTATTATCAGAAATCCCATCATTTCCTATGCTTCCACATCCAGCCAGCATTGACATTACGCCAATCGTCATAACTGCAATAAACATTTTTTTCTTCATAAGCATCGTTCCTGCCACTCAAAATGTGTGTAAATAATATACTCACATCGAGATATAGTAAGTTCTCACGAACATTACTTACTGCTTCATTGTGTATGCTTTTGTAATCTGTAAACAGATATACTACTCACAAGTT
>DCHQ01000038.1:6497-11582 GCA_002314855.1 Lachnospiraceae bacterium UBA1748 | reverse complement strand
ACCATTGTAATCCTCCAAACTTCCTTTACTATTACTGTTTAACCAAAAGTGCGACACTTTCACAATGAATTGTTTGTGGAAACATGTCGCAGGCTCTTGCTTTTACAAGTTTGTATCCATTTTCTTCAAGAAATTTCACATCTCTTGCAAGAGTAGCACTGTCACAGCTAACGTATACTACCTTCTCTGGACCTGCTCCTATAACAATACGAAGTGCATCTTCTTCCATACCTTTACGAGGTGGGTCAAGGATAATAACATCTGCCTTTATTTTATCTCTATGGGATGGTAAATATTCTTCCGCCGCTGCGCACACAAAATCAACGTTATTAATATCATTCACTTTTGCATTATTTCTGGCGTCATCTATGGCTTGAGGCACTATCTCAAGTCCATGAACAAAACATTTGCTGGTATCGATACCCTTTTCTATCTGTTTATCTCGCATTCTTTTTGCTGCGCAAAGAGTAATAGTTCCTATACCACAACATATATCCCATACCTCTTCAGTCCCTTGCAAATCAGCATAATCAAGCGCTATAGTATAGAGCTTTTCAACCTGAACTGGATTAACCTGATAAAAAGATAATGGCGAAATAGAAAACTTTAGTCCAAGAAGTGTATCTTCGATAGTATCCTTACCATATATGGTCTTATAATTATCGCCCATAATCACATTGGTATTCTTCTTGTTTATACTAATAGAGATGCTCACCACATTTTTATCTATAGTAAGCGCCTTAATAAGCTTATCACTGGCTGGAAGTTTATCACCATTAATAACCAGGCATACCATTACTTCACCTGTATGATATCCCTTACGAATAAGGACATGTCGAATGAGTCCTTTGCCCGTTTCCTCATTATATGAGGATATATTCTCTGACTTCATGTAATCCAAGATCTTTTCAAGAATAGTCTTGTTCTCATCAGCACCAAGCTTACAGTCAGTATTGGCAATAATAGAGTGTGTTCGCCCAGCATAAAATCCACATACCGGATTTCCATCCTTATCAGTTCCAAATGGGAACTGCGCCTTATTACGATAAAAGAAAGGATTATCGGCTCCAACTATTGGCTCCATAATACTATCTAAATAATTAGAATCTATTCCACCTATTCGTATAAGATTGTTGCGCACCTTATTATGCTTGAATTCCAACTGTTTCTCATACGATATCTGTTGTAACTGACAACCACCACAACTTTTGGCATATTCACACTTTGGTTCCACACGAAAAGAAGAGGGCTGTAGAACCCTCTCCACTCTAGCATATCCATAGTTTTTCTTAACCTTAATCACCTTGGCTTCAACTATGTCCCCTGGCACTGTATCTTTTATAAACAAGGTATAACCATTTACCTTGCCTATACCATTGCCATCCGTCCCAAGATCTACTATTTCAACCTGAGCTATATCATTCTTATTCATTAGATGTACTCTTTCTAAAATTGCTATCAAGGAATTTGTCAAATCCCATCCAGCCTTCTGCAGTATTGCTCTTTAGTTGTTCTGATATATGCTCCATTTTAGCATCTGTATTATCAGCAAAGTTAAGTGCTACCGCTTCCATAATAGCTGGCTTTTTAGGCGAACCATACTCATACTCGCCGTGATGAGCCAAAATACAATGCTGAAGCTCATGCTTTACAGAAGTAGGAAATCCCTCTATTTTATCAGCAGCTTCTCCTATCATCTGACAACCGATTACAATATGACCAAGAAGCTGACCTTCGTCTGTATAATCATTCATTGGAAATAATGATAATTCTCGGAGCTTACCTATATCATGAAGCATCGCTGCTGCAAGCAACAAATCTCTGTTAAGCATTGGATATAACAATGTATACATATCGCATAGCTTTGTTACACCAAGTGTATGCTCGAGCAAACCGCCTATAAAACCATGATGAACGGTTTTAGCAGCTGATGACTTTTTGAACTTGCTTGCTGTTTCGTCATCACGGAAAAATGAATTAAGAAGTTCCTTGAGATAAGAACTCTTAATACTATCTAATATAGATAAAAGTTCTGCATACATATCTTCCACATTTTTATCAGTAACAGGAAAATAATCTGCCGTATTATACTCGCCTTCTTCAGCACGTCTTACATTGGTAAGTCTTGCCTGCTTGGCATTATTGAACATAACAACATCGCCATATACATCAACAAAATCACCTGCTTCAAATTCTCTGATTCCTGGATTATATGGATCCCATATCTTAGCATCAATAGAGCCAGTCTTATCCTGAAGTATCACAGAATCATAAGGCTTTCCATTCTTAGTAACTGTAGAAGTTTTCTGCTTACACAGATATACTCCCTGTATGTTGTTACCTTCTCCAAGATCATTAATAAATCGCATTTCTAGTCCTTCTTTCTATTTATATTTGCTTACTCAATTTAACTGTTAAAATATTAATTTTCATGCTCGCCTGTAACAATATTTAGGCTTATCTCTTTATACTCACCTGCACTATAACGCATTACACTAATGGTAAGCTCCGTGTCTGGCGGATAGTTTCGTAAACACTGAGTATATACATTAACATTATTGATACTGATATCTCCAACCCCAACAATAACGTCACCAGCGACAATTCCAACATTCATAGCTGGAGAATTGTTGGCTACTCTTGTTACATAAGCACCCATTGGAACACCAAGATTTGCCTTGGCTTCCTCTGTTACATCCATTACATATACACCAACATAGCTCGATCCAACATCATTGGCCATATCTTCAATAAGATTTTTAACTGAACTAATACCATATGCATATGCAAGATTCTGTAAGCCGCCTGGATGACCATCAGCTGTAATAACACCTACTATCTGTCCACGCACATTAATTAAAAATCCCTGTGCTGCCTCATCGGCATATATATCAGTCGTAAGCAACTGATATGATGCATCTATTTTCTGAAGAATATTATCTGTACTTGTAATCGCACCAAAACATACCGAGGTACCATAGTTCATAGGATTTCCTACTGCAATAACTGGGCTACCATTTAGTGTAGTAGATAATGATGAACCAAGTGTTGCATAAGTATATTCGGATGCAGTAATAGACTTAATATCAGACATTTTGATGGCATATATCGCAAGCTTAGTTTCTGGATCCATCATTTTGATGGTTGCATCAACTGTATCATCGTTACAGAACTTGGCACTGATATTCTCAACTCCATTAATCCTAGTACTGTCAGCCAATACTAAAATTTCATATCCATTGTCCCCTATAATAAGGCCCGATGCCGAATCAGAATACATATTAATTTCCCCTGTTTCTGATATACTAGGCTTTTCATATAGAGTCACCATACTTTTATTAACTTCCAACGAAAGAACATATAACTGCCTGTAAAGCAATCTATAGTCTTCAAGACCTAACTCCTGCTTATCAATAATCGTCACCTGATTACCACTAACAGCTGGTGTTCCTATAATTGAAGGCATATCTTCATCGGTAAGTGACATATCTGCAATTGGTGTTTCCTCATAGCTGGCATCATCAATTGGCTGGTCACTAACAAAAACTGTTATATCCTCACTATCATCAGATACTTCTTCCGAAAGTTCTACGTGCTCAAGAATAATCTCATCATCGTGATCAACCATCTTACTAAATACTGGTTCCAGCATAATAAAAGTAAAACATGCTACTAATCCAAATATAATAGCAAGGCTTACTGTAAGTAACATCTTACGTACAAGCTTCTTCTTGTTAACTGGTCTGTCTTTTATTTTTTCCTGTATAAAATTATAGTCTGAGCCTTGCAAAAGCTTGGCCTCAAGGTCCATTGACTCTTCACTTGTTTTATCTTCCATATTTCCTCTATCGCTTTAAGTTTTTATACTACCCGTATATATCTCACTTTCCTATTATTGTAACATTATTGACCTAAATATGCTAAAATATTTGGTATGAATGAGAAAGTATTAAAAACACTAGAATTTTATAAAATAACAGATCAAATAAAGGAATATGCTGGTAGTGAACCTGGCAAAGCAATGTGTGACAAGCTTCGTCCATCATCGAATCTTGACTGGATACGAGAAGCTCTTGAAGAGACCGATGCCGCTCTCCTCAGGCTGGTAAAGAACGACCGTATTTCGTTTTCATCTAATAGCGATATACGTGCAACTATCAAGGAAGCCAAAATAGGACAAACTCTTTCCGCAAGGGAACTACTATCAATTGCAAGACTTCTTACACTTACTTCCGAGCTGTCGACATATGGTGAAAAACCAGATGAAGACACGCCAGATGATGCTCTTAGTAAATATTTTGATAGATTATATACTCTGCCACTTCTCGAAAAAGAGATTAAAAGATGTATTATCTCTGACGATGAAATTGCAGATGATGCCAGTAGCACTCTTTCTTCTATCCGTAAATCATATGGTATCATAGGAAACAGGATTCACTCCCACCTTACTAATATGGTTAATGGTTCGGCCAGAAGTTATCTTCAGGACCCTGTTATAACTATGCGTAATAACAGATACTGTTTACCAGTCAAGGCAGAATATAAAAGTCAGGTTCCTGGTATGGTTCATGATCAATCCTCTACTGGTAGTACTCTTTTCATTGAGCCTGCAACAGTAGTATCACTTAACAATGAGTTAAAAGAACTTGAGCTTCAGGAAAGAGATGAGATTTCTCGTATTCTTTCGGATCTTTCAAGCAAAGTCTCTATTCATGGAGACAGTCTTCTTGAAAATCAAAAGACAATAACACTCTTAGATTTTATATTTGCCAAGGGAAAATATGCTCTTAGTCTAAATGCAACCAAGCCTATTTTCAATGAAGAACACAGAATTAACTTGCGCTCAGCAAGACATCCTCTTCTTGATCAAAAAAAGGCCGTTCCTATCAGTGTTTCACTGGGTGAAAATTTTGACCTTCTTATCATTACTGGTCCTAATACCGGTGGAAAAACAGTATCCCTTAAAACAGTAGGTCTTCTTACACTTATGGGACAAAGTGGACTTATGATACCAACTCTTGATCGATCTGAGCTAGGACTTTTTAAAGAAGTATATGCCGATATTGGTGATGAACAGAGTATTGA
>DCHQ01000038.1:3844-6486 GCA_002314855.1 Lachnospiraceae bacterium UBA1748 | reverse complement strand
CAAAGCCTTAGTACTTTCTCTTCTCATATGACCAGTATCGTTGATATATTACAGAAAGCAAACGCTGATACCTTATGTCTCTTTGATGAGCTTGGAGCTGGTACAGACCCTTCTGAAGGTGCTGCTCTGGCCATATCTATACTTGACTACCTTCACGATAGAGGTATTCGTACTATGGCCACCACTCATTATAGCGAATTAAAAATATATGCTCTTCAGACAAGTTTTGTCGAAAACGGTTGTTGTGAATTCGATGTGGAATCACTTCGACCAACTTACAGACTGCTTCTTGGTATCCCAGGTAAATCCAATGCATTTGCTATATCAAAGAAGCTTGGGCTTTCTGATGAAATAATAGAACACGCCAAGGAAACTCTTTCTAATGAGCAGGAAAGCTTTGAAAATGTAATATCTGATCTCGAGAATAAGCGTATTATTATCGAAAAAGAGAAACAGGAAATTGAGAATTATAAATCTCAAATTGCTCGACTTGAAAAAGAGCTTTCTGAAAAGCAGGAGCAGATGGATGCTAAGCGCCAGAAGATCCTTAATGATGCCAAAGAAGAGGCTCGTGATATACTGAAGGAAGCTAAGCAAATAGCTGATGACAGTATACGTGCTTTCAATAATCCTGGTAGCACCATGTCTATACAGACCATGGAAAAGAAGCGTTCTAACCTTCGTAATCAGATTAAAAAGAACGAAGCCGTTAAAGCCTCTGAGACTGATAACAGCAATATTAAAACAATAAGTCTTAAAGATGCTGTTCCTGGAACAAGTGTACACATAATATCAATGAATATCGATGGAACAATTACTGTAAGACCAGATAGTGGTGGAAATGTAAGTGTTCAATGCGGTATTATCACATCCAAGGTTAACATTCGTGATCTTGTGGAGATTAAGCCTGAGGCCAAGAAAACTGCCACTATAAAAAGACAGGCTAAGCTGGATCTTAGTAAAACATCCAATATGTCAACAGAGATTAATGTTATTGGTATGACTGTTGACGAGGCAGTTAGCGTTGTAGATAAATTTATTGATGACGCATTCTTATGCCATGCTTCCACTATTCGAATTGTTCACGGCAAAGGAACTGGTGCTCTTCGAAATGGTATTCACTCATATCTTCGAAGCTGTAAACACGTTGCAAGCTTTTCACTAGCTGCCCATGGTCAGGGTGATGCTGGTGTAACTGTAGTTAATTTGTAATATAAAAATAAGGGAGAAATATATGCCTGGAAAACAGAGAATACTTATAGTTGATGATGATAATAATATTGCAGAGCTTATTAGTCTATATCTTAATAAAGAATGTTTTGAGACTATGATAGTTGGTGATGGAGATGCAGCGCTTGATGCAGTTAAATCATTTAATCCTAATCTTATACTTCTTGATATCATGCTTCCAGGAATGGATGGATATCAGGTATGTCGTGAGGTTAGAACCACATCAACAACCCCTATAATTATGCTTTCAGCTAAAGGTGAAATCTTTGATAAGGTACTCGGTCTTGAACTTGGAGCTGACGACTATATGGAGAAGCCTTTTGATTCTAAAGAACTCGTAGCCAGAGTAAAGGCAGTGCTTCGTCGTTATAAGCCAGTTAGTGCTCCTGCACCTGAGGAAGATAACGTTGAAGAGGTTCGTTTCACAGACTTAGTTATAAATAAAACAAATTATTCTGTTGAATATATGGGAAGTAAGCTTGATATGCCTCCTAAGGAACTTGAGCTTCTATTCTTCCTTGCTTCAACTCCTAATCATGTTTTCACAAGAGAACAGCTCCTCAATCAGATATGGGGCTATGAATACGCTGGTGACACACGTACTGTTGATGTTCATATCAAACGTATTCGTGAAAAGATTAATGATCATGATGAATGGAAAATCTCTACTATTTGGGGAATAGGATATAAGTTCGAAACACTATGAGAAAAACTCTATATATAAAGTTTTTAATCGCATATATCATCTTTGGATGCTTTGGTTTTCTATTCGTTGCCACATTCGTTCAGGCACTTACTGAGGAGCAGGTCACCAAGATAAAGGCTCAGCAGCTGTATCGCTCAGCCAATGAAATTTCAATTAATTATGCTCTTGATTTGTATAATAATGACATTTCACTGGTATCACTTCAGGAGCATCTTCGTAGTATGGGTAGGCTTTTGGATTCATCAATATGGATTGTCAATCCATCAGGATTAATTGTCCTTGATTCAGATTCGGAAATCAATATTGATAATCCTACGACTATTTATAATTTTGATCCTGCATCTATGGCCGGCTCGTACTATACAGTTGGTAATTTCTATGGTCAATTTGAAGATAAACATTTAAGTGTTGTAACACCTGTTACCACTGATTATGTAATTCTTGGTTATGTAGTTATTCATATGGACATTTCCCATATCGAGGATATATCGAATAGCTTTGTAAATATAGCTTATATCTTATTACTAGTTCTCTTTTTACTATCTCTGATTATTCTTATTTTCTTTACTATGATAGTATACAGACCTATCCGAAAGATTACAGTAGCCACTGAACAGTTTGCTTCTGGTAACCTTCATTACAATCTTCAGGTCGAAAGTGAGGATGAGATTGGATATCTTGCTGCATCTCTTTCTTATATGGCGTC
>DCHQ01000038.1:0-3643 GCA_002314855.1 Lachnospiraceae bacterium UBA1748 | reverse complement strand
CTCAACAATCTTAATATAGACGGAATGGTTTTAGAGCGTGAGGACTTCAATATCAATAGTATTATTCGTCAGACAGCTTCTACTTTCGAAGGACGCTGCAAAGATAAAATGATTGGTATCGAGCTTGCACTTACAGGAAAATCCATGTATGTCAATGCTGATAAGACTCGTATTCAGCAGGTTATTTATAACCTGGTTGATAATGCTATCAAATTCAGTCATAACAATTCTGTTATCAAAATAGAGACCACAGAAAAACATGGAAAGCTTTTTGTATCTGTCAAAGATAGTGGTATTGGTATTCCAAAAGAAAGTATTGGTATGGTATTTGACCGATTCTATAAGACTGACATATCAAGAGGTAAAGATAAAAAGGGAACTGGCCTTGGCCTTTCGATAACACGAGAAATCATAAGGGCTCATGGAGAAAATATAAATGTTATAAGTACTGAAGGTGTTGGAACAGAATTTATTTTTTCACTTGCTCTTTCTAAAGAAGACGATGATGATATTGATGAAAATGATGATATTTAACTCAAAAAAAGAACGACCAATTGGTCGTTCTTTCGTTTTACTTATAAATTATTCCTCTGAGATAGCGCCTACAGGACATCCACCTGCACATGCTCCACATGAAATGCACTGATCTGGATTGATTTCAAACTTTCCATTACCCTCTGAGATAGCGCCTACAGGACATCCGCCTGCACATGCTCCACATGAAATACACTGATCTGAAATAACAAATGCCATAATTAGATCCTCCTTATATATTGCTTACATATACATTTTAATACATTTACTTATTAGTTACAAGAACAATCGTAACTAATAAATGCTTGTATAAACTTAGAAATAGTATTTTATAACATACTATTTATTTTCATTTCTTACGGCTTTAATTCCGTCTAATATTATTTTTTTCTTCTCAAGTACAGCACTCTTGTCCATTGCTGGAACACCCTTTAGTCTGTACTCTAATCCGAGTTTTTCATACTTTGACAAGCCCATTGTATGATATGGGAGCACATCAAGCGCCTTAATATTCTTAAGAGCACCTATAAAATATCCTAAATCATACAAATATTTATCATCATCAGTTATTCCTGGTACCACCACGTGACGAATCCATATATCCACACCCTTGGTATCAAGATACTTTGCAAATGCAAGAATCCCATCATTAGGCTGCTTAACCAATTCCATATGCTTTTCATTATCGATATGCTTGATATCCAGCATCACAAGATCAGTCAATTCCATAAGCTTATCAAGCTTTTTGATTAACTCTGTATTCTCTGGTCTGTATACAATACCTGATGTATCGATACATGTATGAACTCCTCGTTCCTTAGCCAGAGTAAATAATTCAATAAGAAAATCCACCTGTAATAATGGTTCTCCACCTGTTACAGTAATTCCACCATTGGTATAAAAGGCTGCATTTCTATCAAATTTTTCCATTATCTCTGCTGGTTCCATAAGCTTTCCAGCATTAATCTCCCAAGTGTCTGGATTGTGACAATAAGCACATCTCATTGGACAGCCCTGAGTAAATACAACATATCTAGTACCTGGTCCATCAACTGTTCCAAATGATTCTAATGAATGAATCCTACCTACCATAGTTTTTCTCCTTGATACAGAAAAATTCACGGACAACTAAGCCCGTGAATTTGACTGTTTATTATCCTAAATTAATCAGAATTAATTAGATAGCCTCATGGAATGTTCTTGAGATTACATCAGCCTGCTGCTCTGCAGTTAACTTGATGAAGTTAACAGCATATCCTGATACACGGATTGTAAGCTGTGGATAGTTCTCTGGATGAGCCTGAGCGTCTAATAATGTATCTCTGTTAAGAACGTTAACATTAAGGTGATGACCACCCTTTGTTGCATATCCATCTAATAATGATACAAGGTTGTCAACCTGTGCACTTGAAACTTCTGCCATTTTTCTGGTCCTCCTATTTTATTTATAATCATCGAGACTAGCGTCTTCAAATGTTGGGACACTACACGCCAAAGGAGTTCTTGAACAATCTGTGCATCCCATAGTCTGAACAGTCTTTGACTGAGTTGACTCTTCAACACAAGCATTGATATGACCTGCACCCTTGGCGAATCCGCCTTCAAGCTGTGCAAGCAAATCTTCTATCATTTGCTCTTCTGACATTTCTGTATTTCCCATATATTTACCTCTTATTCGGAGGCTGGTAACCCAGCCCCCTCATTAATAGTTATAAATAATTATTTACTAAGATCGATATCAAGATCACCAGCGAATACTGTATCTTCCTTACCAAGAGCACCTGGGATAATTGTAAATGTATTAGAAATACCATCCTGTGCATCCATGAATGGAAGCTTAGCTACTGATGAAAGTGATGCAACAGCACCATTTGTATCACGACCGTGAAGTGGGTTAGCACCTGGTGCAAATGGCTGTCCCTTCTTACGTCCATCAGGTGTGTTACCTGTAGCCTTACCATATGTTACGTTAGATGTAATAGTAAGAACTGACTGTGTTGGGAAACCATCTCTGTATGTATGATGTCTTCTGATCATCTTCATAAACTTAGATACAAGCTCTGTAGCGATTGAGTCAACTCTATCATCATCGTTACCATACTTAGGGAACTCGCCTGTTGTCTCGAAGTCTACGATTACACCATTCTCGTTTCTGATAGGCTTAACTGTAGCATACTTCATAGCTGAAAGTGAGTCAGCTACTACTGAAAGACCAGCGATACCTGTTGCGAAGTATCTTCTTACGTCTCTATCATGAAGAGCCATCTGTGCTCTCTCATAGCAGTACTTATCATGCATATAGTGGATGATATTAAGTGTGTTAACATATGTCTCAGCTAACCACTCCATCATATCCTCGAACATTGGCATGAACTCATCATATGTAAGAACATCGCCTTCGAACTTTCTATACTTAGGTCCAACCTGCTTCTCTGTAACTTCATCGATACCACCGTTCATAGCGTAAAGCATACACTTAGCAAGGTTTGCTCTAGCACCGAAGAACTGCATTTCCTTACCAACTCTCATTGAAGATACACAACAAGCGATAGCATAGTCATCACCGTGTGTTACTCTCATGAGGTCATCGTTCTCGTACTGGATTGATGAAGACTTGATTGACATCTTAGCAGCGAACTTCTTGAAGTTCTGTGGAAGTCTTGTAGACCAGAGAACTGTTAAGTTAGGCTCTGGAGCTGCACCAAGGTTGTTAAGTGTGTTAAGGTAACGGAATGAAGACTTTGTTACCATGTGACGTCCGTCAACACCAACACCACCGATAGACTCTGTTACCCATACTGGGTCACCAGCGAAGATCTGGTTGTACTCTGGTGTACGAGCGAACTTAACGCAACGAAGCTTCATTACGAAATGATCAACGAATTCCTGAATCTGCTCTTCTGTAAATGTACCATTCTTAAGATCTCTCTCAGCGTAGCAGTCGATGAATGTAGATGTACGTCCAAGTGACATAGCAGCACCGTTCTGCTCCTTAATAGCGCAGAGGTAACCAAAGTATGTAGCCTGGATAGCTTCCTGTACGTTTGCTGCTGGTCTAGCGATATCGCAACCATATGATGCAGCCATTTCCTTCATCATCTTAAGAGCA
>DCHQ01000089.1:39490-40468 GCA_002314855.1 Lachnospiraceae bacterium UBA1748 | reverse complement strand
AAAATCATGGAATACATAAGATTGCTAGGCAGAATGGAAAGAATCCTTTATTTGATGCTTCTTTAATTCGAAAAATTATTCAGAACCCGGTATATTGTGGAAAGATAGCATATGGCCGTAGAAGAACAGAAAAAGTGCATGGAACTAGAAATGATTATCGACAGGTATACAAGGACGATTATTTACTGGTAGATGGAATTCATGAAGCTATAATATCTGAGGAAGATTGGGAACAGGCTCAGATCAAGGTGGCATCACAGGCCAAGAAATATGAAAAAGTGAATGCTCCCAATAGTCAGAAGATTCATTTGCTTTCAGGATTGCTGAAATGTCCTTTATGTGGAGCAAGCATGTATGGTAACAAAGCTATTAAAAGCAGAAAAGATGGAACCCGCTATAATGACTATTTTTATTATGGTTGTAAACATCGTAATATGAATCGTGGACACAAGTGTGATTATAGAAAGCAGATATCGGAGGTGAAGCTTGATAAAGCGGTTACTGAGGTGATTAGTAAGCTGGTAAGTAATAAAAAGTTTGCAGGGCTGATTCGTTCCAAGATAGATATAGAAGTAGACACTACAGCTCTTGATCAGGAAATAGCAGCCCTCGAAAAAGATCTTCGCCAATGTTATCTTAATAAAGATGCTATTCTTGCCGATCTTGATAATTTGGATTATGAAGATAAACATTATCACAGAAGAAAATCAGACCTAGAAAATAGACTTAGTAAGGTTTATGATAAAATCGAAGAGGCAGAAAATATGCTTGTTGAAGCGAAAGCAAAGAAGCGTTCGGTTATGGTTGATAAGGTTTGTGGCGATAATATATACAACACACTTATTTACTTTGATAAAATGAATGCCGTTATGGATGAAGCTGATCGACGTGAATTTCTTTCTCATATTATAGAAAAAGTGGAAATTTATGAGGAAGAGCAAAAGAATGGTCAGTGGCTTAGGTCCATTACTTTCAAGC
>DCHQ01000089.1:39063-39426 GCA_002314855.1 Lachnospiraceae bacterium UBA1748 | reverse complement strand
GAGACGGTATGCTTGCTATCAAAGAAAACAAAATGACGTTATTATATATGATTATGCTATAAGTCGAGAGTAGTTACAAGACTAATATATAGAAATAAGATATGTTATATTAAAGAAAACTGCGAACATCGTAAAAATATGTAAGGGTAAGCAACAGTGAAAGAATTGTTTTCAATAGATTTAAAAGATTATAAGCCTAATGATTCAGTATTTAGGAGACCTTCAGCAAGGGCAATTATTATCAAAAATAATATTATTGCACTTGTATATAGTGAAAAGGAAAAGTACTACAAATTTCCAGGTGGTGGAATTAAAGATGATGAGGATATGTTAGTTGCCCTTGCAAGAGAAGTAAAAGAAGAA
>DCHQ01000089.1:38827-38967 GCA_002314855.1 Lachnospiraceae bacterium UBA1748 | reverse complement strand
ATTTTTGAGCAGGAAAACTTTTATTTCTGGTGTGAGTGTGAAGACAATGTTGTTTCTCAGAATCTAGATGATTATGAAAAAGATGCAGAATTTACTTTAAAATATGTTGATATAGATGAAGCAATCAGTGTTAATTCTAA
>DCHQ01000089.1:0-38726 GCA_002314855.1 Lachnospiraceae bacterium UBA1748 | reverse complement strand
TCAACTTTTATAATAGCGTTTACAATGACTTAAAAACAACAATCCTTATGTTTATTCTAAATATGGTACAAAGGTTTTATATTGGAATACCAGCAATACTATTTTTAATAATTGGAATATTTAGTTCGACGTGTGAAATGATAGGGGTTATACTTCTTCTTTTATGGATTATTATGTCTGCGATTAGTTGTTTTACAAACATTTCCATAATTAATAATGACCCTGTAATTAGAGAAACGATTAATAGTGTCGTAGCTAACATGGATAATCAGGAATATCAGTATGGTCAGGAGATTGAGTTTAGTGATCTTCCTGATGAAAATGTGAAGCTGGTAGGAAGATGTCTTAATGGCAAGGCGAATACGTGGGTAATGCGCCTCTTATATGATGATACATATCAAATATTTAATTGGGACATGAAAAATGGACCATCTATTGAACCTGAACTCATATCACTTTCTAAGTTGGAGGGACATGATAAAGAGTACCTGGTTAAAGGCTACGAGAAGGATGCTGATGATAGGGTACGTGCTCAGCTATATTGGTTAAAAAACGATGGTATTATATATCAAGATTATCATTTGGATCTTCTTAAATTAATTGAAACTATAAAGTCTTTGTATCATATTGAGTGGGATAAAGAGAATAATACAGTTCATTATATTGGAAATGATCAGGATATTTCTATTGCTGTAGCTAATATGGGCGGAGAAGCATTAGACATGATAGTAGGTAACACTGTTTATTATGATTTGGATCAAATGAAGATATTTTTATCTGTTGGAGAGCGCTATGAAGAATTGGGGAATACAGAACATGCATCCCATCATATTGTTGCCAAATTAGCATTTGAAAATGATGAAATTAGAGCATTTGATTTTCATTTTGAAATTAAAGAATAAATTGATTTATTGAGGAGATATTTATGGGATTTTTTAATTTGTTCAGTAAAAAAGAGACAAGCTTCGAAATGGCTATAATAGGATTCTAGTATGATTAGTCGAGGCAATATAGTAATAAAGAGATAGCGATGATTATAGCTTAATGTAAGGGGGGATTTATTTTGGAAATATTAAATACACCTACAGAAGAACAAATTAATAAATATAATCATTTGCTTGAATATTTGAAAAGCCTAGAGAGCGTTGCAATTGCATTTTCAAGTGGTGTGGATTCAACTTTCCTTCTTTTTGCGGCTAAGGAAGCACTTGACGATAAAATGATGGCAGTAACAGCGGTTACTAGTTCATTCCCACAAAGAGAAAAAAATGAAGCTGTAGACTTTTGTGAAATGTATAATATTCATCATGAATTATGCAATATAGATTTAATGAAGATAGAGGGATTCACACAAAATCCTCCTAATAGATGTTATATTTGTAAGCGTGCGATATTTGAGAATATTATTAATGTTGCTAATTCTAACAATATTCAAGCTATTGCTGAAGGTTCTAATCTTGATGATAATGGAGATTACAGACCAGGTCTTTTGGCTATTGCTGAGCTTGGTGTGAAAAGTCCACTTAGAGAAGCGGGATTAACTAAATATGACATACGTGTTTTGTCGAAATTTCTTAATCTACCTACGTGGGAAAAGCCTTCTTATGCCTGCCTTGCAACGAGGTTTGTTTATGGAGAAACTATTTCAGAAGAAAAGCTTGCAATGGTTGATAAAGGAGAACAACTCCTCATAGATCTTGGCTTTCATCAAATGCGTGTCAGAATTCATGATAGAATGGCTAGAATCGAAGTACTTCCTGATGAGTTTGTTAAATTACTTGATGATAATATAAGATTAAAGATTGTTAATGCTTTTAAAGAATACGGATTTGATTATGTGAGCATGGATTTAGTGGGTTATAGAACTGGAAGTATGAATGAAGTTTTAGATAAATAGAAAATCTTAGTTGAGGTGTTTATGGCTGAAATTATACAGATTAATAAAAATACTTGGAGATTAGAAGATGGTTTCGTACGATTCTTTTTATTGGAGGGAAAAGAAAAATCTGTTTTAATAGATAGTGGTGTTGGATCATCTGATGCTTTTGAACTGGCCCAAACTATTACTGACAAAGAAATTATCCTGTTAAATACACATGGAGATGTTGATCATATTTCTGGAACTGGTTCATTTAGTACTATTTATATGCATGAGTCAGATTATAATAACTGTGGTATAGGACATAAGTATCCAAAGACTTCTCTTATAAAAGTAGAAGATGGTGATGTATTAGATCTTGGCAATAGACCACTTAGAATAGTTCATATACCTGGTCATACCATTGGAAGTATTGCAATACTTGATATAAATGAAAGAGTGCTTTATGCAGGGGACTCAGTACAAAAAGGGCATATATTTTTGTTTGGAAATCATAGAGCTCCAGAATTGTATTTAGATTCACTTAGTAAACTGGTTTCATTAACATCAGAATATGATTATATATACGCTTCTCATGATGAATATAAACTTTCTAATGATTATTCTATAAAAGTAAAAAACGCATGGGAGAAAGTACTAAGCGGTCAGGCAATCTATGAGGATGCTGATTTATTTGGTAATAAGGTAAAGTCATATACGCTTGAGGATTGTGGATTTTATCTGTAATAACAGCTTTTAATAATTATTTATAAGGACATACAATAATGATTTATTCTATTTTCACTACAGTGGCAATTATGCTTGTTTATATGATGATTGGTTTTTGCCTGTGTAAGAGTGGTAAAGCTGTAGTATCACACGCTAAAAGTTTATCAGCAATACTTATATATATATTGGGCCCTTGTATGATTATTAATTCATTCCTTGGACTGGAGTATTCAGGGGAGAATATAATTCGAATAGGAATTTATTTCATAGTATCTTTGCTTGTTCAGGTGATTTTTTTTGGTGCATTATATGTTGTATTTTCCAGAAAATATAATGATTCAAAATATAGAATTTTAACTGTAGGAGCGGTTCTTGGAAATGTTGGATTTCTTGGAATGCCTGTTGTAGCCAGTGTATTTCCGGGTGTTCCTATTGTTTTAGTTTATAGTTCGATTAATGTAATGTCGATGAATCTTATTGTTTTTACAATAGGTACTTTTATGATTACTAATGATAAGAAGTATATATCTGTTAAGAATGCGATACTAAATCCGACGACTATAGCTATTATAATATCGCTTCCTTTATTTATATTCGGCATTCATTTTCCAGAAACTATTGAAAGTGGAATAGGTTTGCTAGGAAAAATGGTTACTCCAATATGTATGCTTATTCTTGGTATGAGATTATCAGAAGCTAAGTTAAAAGCTATTTTCACAAGACCATTTGTTTATGCTACATGTCTCCTTAAATTAGTTGTTTTTCCAATTGTAGCGTTTTTGTTAGTTCATTGGATTCCATGGATTAATGATGCCTGTAAGACTACAGTTGTTGTTCTCGCTATGACTCCAGCAGGTGCGATAATCCAGTCATTATCGGAGCTTTACGAATGCGAACAGGAATTTGCCGCTAATGTTGTATTACTTACAACTATTATAAGTGTTGTAACTATACCTCTTATGGCATATATATTAGTGTGAGTGGGTAATTGACAAATATTAACAAGCGATTTATATTTATATCGTAAACCTACTAAACCACTAGGTTATGAACCGAAGTAGACTTTACAAGGAAGAAGTATACTTCGGATTTTTATTAATTACTTAACCTACTGATTTGATAGGAGATGACATTATATGATTCAAAAAGAAAGGAATTAATATGAGTGACGTAATATATTTGGATAATGCTGCAACTACAAAAGTGGCTCCTGAAGTTTATGAAGCACTAAAGCCATATTTTGAAGAATATTATGGTAATGCAGCTAGTATATATAGATTTGCAGGTGAGTCTAGAAAAGCAGTTGAGCACGCAAGAGAAGTTGTGGCTAATTTTATTGGTGCTAATATTAATGAGATTTATTTCACGGGTGGTGGCAGTGAGTCTGATAACTGGGCACTAATAGGTACAGCTTTTTCATTAAAAGATAAAGGTAATCATATTATTACAACTAAGATAGAACATCATGCTATTCTTCATACTTGTGATTTTTTGGAGAAACAGGGATATGAGATTACATATCTTGATGTTGATGATAAGGGTGTAGTAGATATTCAGCAATTAAAGGATGCTATAAGACCAACAACTATTCTTGTGTCTGTTATGTTCGCCAACAACGAAATAGGAACTATTGAGCCTATAAAAGAGATAGGAGCTATTACTAAGGAAAAAGGAATATATTTCCATACCGATGCTGTTCAGGCTTATGGACACGTGAGAATTAATGTGGATGAACTTGGAATAGATATGTTATCAGCTAGTGGTCATAAGATTAATGGACCTAAGGGAGTTGGTATCATGTATATAAGAAATAGTGTTAAGATAGGGTCATTTATTCATGGTGGGGCTCAGGAAAGAGGACGTAGAGCTGGAACTCATAATACTCCTGGTATTGTTGGATTTGCCAAAGCCACAGAAATTGCTGATGCTAAGCTCGAGAGTAGAAAAGTGTATGAAGAGGAACTTCGTGATTATTTGATTAATAGAATTCTTTCCGAGGTCCCATATACAAAGCTTAATGGACATGAGACAGTTAGACTTTCTAATAATGCGAACTTTAGCTTTAGATTTATTGAAGGAGAATCACTTCTTATAATGCTTGATCAAAGAGGTATATGTGGATCGAGCGGTTCGGCATGTACTTCAGGGTCGCTTGATCCATCACATGTTCTCCTAGCGATTGGTTTGCCTCATGAGATAGCACATGGTTCTCTTAGACTTACATTATCTGATGAAACTACAAAAGATGATATTGATAAAACAATAGATGCCATAAAGGTAGTAGTAGATAGACTTCGAGGAATGTCACCTTTATATGAGGATTTTGTTAAGAATAATAAATAATTTTTAAAGCATATATAATGATTTAAGGAGAATAGTCGATGAGTGAAATAATTGAATATAGCGAAAAGGTTATGGACCATTTTAATAACCCTAGAAATGTGGGTGAAATTGAAAATCCTAGTGGCGTTGGTACTGTTGGAAATGCTAAATGTGGCGATATAATGCGTATCTATTTGGACGTTAATGACGATAATGGAGAGGATCCAAGCAAGGCTATTATAAGAGATGTTAAGTTTAAAACATTCGGATGTGGTGCTGCCGTAGCAACAAGTAGTATTGCAACTGAGATGATTATGGGTAAAACAGTAGAAGATGCTCTTAAATTAACTAACAAGGCTGTACAAGAAGCTTTAGGTGGCCTTCCGGCAGTGAAAATCCATTGTTCTCTTTTGGCAGAGGAAGCAGTTCATGCAGCTCTTTGGGATTATGCTGAGAAAAAGGGTATTAAGATCGAAGGCTTAAAGCCACCGGTTAATGACATTGAAGAACGTGAATAATAGATTATAATAGATGATGTAGTGTATAGGCTTATGAACATATACACTACATCATTTTTATAAGGCAGGAATTAATAATGAAGGATAAATCCAATATAGTATTAATAGGTCTTCCAGGAGTAGGTAAAAGCACTGTTGGAGTTATACTAGCCAAGATACTTGGTAAAGAATTTACAGATTCTGATCTTGTTATACAGAGAGAAGAAGGGAGTCTTCTAAAAGATATTATTGAAACAAAAGGAGTGGAAGGTTTTATCGAAGTTGAAAATAGGGTTAATGCGAGTCTAACTGTCACAAACTCTGTTATTGCTACGGGTGGAAGTGTTGTTTATGGCAAGGAAGCAATGGAGCACTTACGTAGTATAGGAACTATATGTTATCTTCGTGTTCCGTTTGAAGTAATCGAAAAAAGACTTTCTGATATTAAAGGACGAGGCGTTGTATTAAGGGAGGGTCAGACACTTCGTGATATTTACGAAGAAAGAATTGTTTTGTATGAAAAATATGCAGATATTACTGTTTTGGAAGAAGGCTTGTCAATTGAAGAAACTGTTGAGCAAATAATTGTGAAGCTAGAAATGCTCAAATAAAAGCCCATAAAAACAATTAATTATGCTAAAATATAGTGGTGTTTTATTGAAATATAATTGATATTATAATCATTTTTTATATATGAAAAAGATAGCTTTATTTATTAATTCATTGCAAAAAGGTGGCTCTGAAAGAGTAATAGTCAATCTTGCAGAATATTTTCATGGTAAAGGTTATGAAGTACTTTTAGTTACTCAGTATAAGCGTGAGGTGGAGTACGATATTAATCCTTCAATTAAAAGAATATATTCTGAACCGGATAAGAGTCAGCTTGGTAGCGGAAGAGTTCATAATTTTATTGTAAGATTTAAAACTCTTCGTAATATTTGGAAGGAATTTCAGCCAGATGTTATTCTTTCATTTCTTGGAAAGAATAATATGATGGCAATATTAACTTCTCGTGGACTTTCAGCCAAGGTTGCAGTATCTGTCAGAGGACTTCCAACCCTTGAATACGAAGGAAGTAAGCAACAGAAACTTGCCAAGTTTTTATTTGGATATGCTGATGGAGTTGTTCTTCAAACTGTTGATGCAATGAATTTTTTTCCTGCTAAGGTAAGAAAAAAATCTGTAATATTATCTAATCCTCTTAATCCTGCTTTTATTAATAAAAGATATACAGGGGAGAGAAGTGATTATATAGTAGCCGTTGGAAGACTTGATGATAATAAAAATCATGCCATGTTAATAAAAGGATTTTCTAGAATAGCCGCTGATTTTCCAGATGTTTCACTTCGAATATATGGCGAAGGGCGTTCTAGAGAAGATTTGGAGCAGTTAATATCGGAAAAGAAGCTTGAAGATAGAGTGCTGCTGCCAGGATATGCTAATGATGTTCCAGGAACGATATGTGATGCTAGGTGCTTTGTTTTATCTTCTAATACAGAAGGCATGCCTAATTCAATAATGGAAGCAATGGCTCTTGGAATTCCTGTCATATCAACCGATTGCCCTTGTGGAGGTCCATCAACATTAATAAAGGACGGCATAAATGGTCTTCTGGTTGGAGTTAATGATGACAAAGCATTAGCAGAAGCGCTTAGAAAAATGTTGTCTGATAAAGAGTTCGCTAATACTATAAGTGATAATGCGTATGAATTTATTGAAGGACTTCATCCCGATAAGGTTAATGCAAAATGGGAAGAATATCTTAGTTCATTATAATATGGAGATTAATTATGTGTGGTATAGCAGGTTTTTGTAATAGACCTGATAATTGGATAAAAAATATAGAAGCGATGAATGAACGTATGCTTCATAGGGGACCTGATGCTGGTGGATACTGGGCTAGTAGTGATGCGTCTGTAGTTTTTGGACACAGAAGATTATCTATAGTAGACCTTTCGGCTAATGGAGCACAGCCAATGATATCTCATTCAGGCAAATATGCGATGGTATTTAATGGAGAGATATACAATTATCGTGTTATAAAGAAAAAGCTTCTTGATGAAGGCAAGGTTCAGGAATTTAATGGAACTTCTGATACTGAGGTTATATTAGAGGCTTTTGAGGTGTATGGAGTTAAAGAAACTCTTTCAATGTGTAAGGGCATGTTCGCAATTGCTCTTCTTGATATAGAGAGTGGTAAGCTTACGCTTATGCGCGACAGAGTTGGCGAAAAACCTTTATATTATGGTTTTGTTAATGGTGGATTTGTATTCGCATCTGATTTGGGCTCAATATCTGTATTAGAAGGCTTTAATAATAAGATAGATACCAAGGTGCTTCAGATATATTTTATTCATGGATATATTCCGGCACCATATTCTATTTATCAGGATATATATAAACTTGATGCTGGTTGTATATTAGAAATTGATAAGCCATATAAAGATTATTCTGTTTCGGCATACTGGTCTATGAGAGATGTTGCTAAATATGGCGATGATCATCCATTTAAGGGAAGTAAAGAAGAAGCTGCTGATGAACTTGAGAGATTAATTAGTGCTTCAATCAAAGATCAGATGGTAGCTGATGTTCCTGTAGGCGCTTTCCTTTCTGCAGGAATTGATAGTAGTACTATAGTTGCCCTTATGCAGGCTCAGTCAACTAATAAAGTTAAAAGCTTTACAATAGGTGTTAATGATCCTGATTTTAATGAAGCCATATATGCTAAAGAGATAGCTAATCATTTAGGTACTGAGCATACTGAGTTATATATTACTGAAGAGGATGCTAAGGCTGTTATACCTAAGATTTCTGGTATGTTTTCAGAGCCATTTGCAGACAGTTCTCAGATACCAACATATCTTGTTAGTAAAATGACAAGAGAGCATGTAACGGTATCTCTTAGTGGTGACGCTGGAGATGAGCTGTTTTGTGGATATGGAACATATCAGTCAGTAGAACGTATATGGAATAAAATGAAGTCTATACCATATCCAGTAAGAAAGCTAGCAAGTGATATTTTGGTTCATGTGCCTTATAAGAATAAGATATATCAGAATAAAGCTTTTTTACTTGGAGCAAAGGGACCTGAAAATCTTTATGAAAGATCTAATCAGGAAGAGATTCTTAGTTTAAGTGTGGCAAAAGAAAAGGAAGTATATAAATACAAGCATAATCAGTTTGAACCTTCATATTTGAAAGATCCTAAGAGCTGTATAATGCTTATGGATATGCTGGTTTATCATCCAGATGATATCCTAGTAAAGGTGGATAGAGCTGCAATGGCTGTTTCTCTTGAAACAAGAGTACCTTTACTTGATAAAGACGTAGTAGAATTTGCCTGGACTTTACCGATTGATTATAAGAAAGACGGTGATGTACGTAAGGCTGTTCTTAAAAATGTTCTGTATAAATATGTTCCTCGGGAAATAATGGAAAGACCTAAGAAAGGATTTTCTATTCCTATTATGAAATGGCTTAAAGAGCCTGAACTTAGAGAGTGGGCTGAGGCGCTTATTGACCGTAAAACTCTGGAGCAACAGGGATATCTTAATCCTGATGTTGTATGGTTTATTTGGAATGATTATATTAATAATAATGTGTGGCGTATTCAAATATGGTATATATTAATGTTCCAAAATTGGCTGATGAGTGAAGGCAAGAATATATAAATAATTAACGAGGTTTAATTATGAAATTGTTATATAAAATACTAAAACAGAATCCTAATTCGAGAGAAGGAATTATAACTACAACCTCATGGCTTGGTATATTAACTAATTTGCTTGTTGCATCTGTTAAAATAATAATTGGAGCTTTAGCTTCATCTATTGCCATAGTTTCAGAAGGTGTTAACAATGCTGCAGATGTATTTTCATCTGTTATTACTTTAGTTGGAACTAAGCTTGCAACTAAACATCCTGACGAGAAACATCCTTTTGGCTATGGAAGAATAGAGTACCTTACAGGACTTGTTATTTCTGTATTGATTCTTGTTACAGGAATTGAGATGCTTAGCAATTCAATAAATCTTATATTTCATCCTGAGGAGCTTAATATTTCATATTTTTCGCTTGCCATTGTATTTGTGTCAGCAATAGTGAAGTTTGTCCTTGGCAAATATACCATAAAGCAGGGTAAAAAAGCTGATTCAAGTGCTCTTGAAGGAGTGGGAGTTGATAGCTGTAATGATTCGTACGCTTCTATTATTACTATAGTTGCTGCACTTGTTTTTCTTATATTTCATTTTTCAATCGATGCTTTTGCGGGTGTTATAACTTCTTTACTTATCGTAAAGGCTGGTTTTGATATTCTTAAGGATACTCTTGGTGAAATAGTTGGACGTCCTGGAGACGAAGAACTTGCTAAAAAGCTTTTTAATGAAATTATAAAAACAGAGGGCATTATTGGCGCAGCAGATATGATGCTTCATAATTATGGACCTGATGCTTGGTCTGGTTCAATTAATGTTGAAATAGATCATAAGGAATCGGTTGGAGAGCTATATCAGCGTATTCATAATCTACAGCTTCGTATAATGCGTGAATATCATGTAGTTATGGTTTTTGGTATATATGCAGTAGACAATGATAATGAATATGTAAAGGAACTTAGGGCTAATATTGGAAAGTTTGTTTTAGATGAAAAAGACGTTAAGAGCTTCCATGCAGTATATATTGAGCCTGATACTAATAAAATATATTGTGATTTAGTGGTTACTTATGATTTGCGTGATTGGGATGACCTTAGAGTAAGATTTATTGATTACATAAAAGCGCTATATCCAGAAAAAGAACTTGAGCTAACAATAGAGACGGAGTTTGTATAATATATTTGTGATGATTGGTCTTATTAACAGTGTTATATTAGCCTGGTAGTATAATATTATGTAATATCATTGACATATTGACATTAAGTAAGTATTATTCAATCGAATAATTTGTTATGTATCAAAATTATGAAGAAGGAGGTAATAAAATGTTTAGTATTGTTGATAATAATAATTACATATTGATGGAAAATGTATTACCTTGCAGGAGTAATAGTTTACATTGATTTTTTGATGTTGATTTATATTATTGCCGCGGTAATTTGCCGCGGCTTTTGTTATTTTAGGAGGAAAAATGAAAAAGATATCCAGTTATATATGGAAATATAAATGGAATTACGTAATAGCTTTATTTTCACTGTTTGCTGCAGTGTCGCTTGATATGTTATCGCCTCAGCTTACAAGGAGAGTTGTCGATGATGTTATCGTTGGTGGAAATATGGGAGAGCTTAAGTATTTATTACTTGGCTTTTTTCTAGTTGGGGCAGGCAGATGCTTGTTTCAGTATTTAAAAGAATATAACTTTGATAATGTTGGTAATAAGATATCTGCAAGTATACGTAAGGATTTATTTGTCCATATTCAGAAGCTTAGTGCTGATTTTTTTGATAAAAACAATACAGGTGAACTTATGGCAAGAATCAAAGATGATGTGGATCATATATGGGATGCTCTAGGTTTTGTTGGAATGCTATTAATCGAGGTTACGTATCATACATTCATTATTATTGTGTGTATGGCCAGAATTAATGTTTTATTAACATTAGTTCCGCTTCTCGCAATGATATGTTGTGCAACCATAGCGATTGTTATGGAGAGGAAGCTTGATAAGGTTTATGGCGATATTAGCGAAGAAAATGCTGTGCTAAATACTGTTGCAGAAGAAAACCTTGCTGGTGTACGTACAGTTAAGGCTTTTGCCAGAGAAAAATTCGAGATAAGTAAATTTCTTTCACATAATAAAAAGTATTATGAACTTAATATGACACAGTCCAAAGTGTTCGTAAGATATTATCCATATATCAATCTTATAACTAAGGTTGTGCCACTGCTTGTTATATTATGCGGCGGTGTGATTGTTATTAATAATAAGATGACTATTGGTGATCTTACAGCATTTTTGGAATATTCAATGAATATATGCTGGCCACTTGAGATGCTTGGATGGCTTACTAATAGTTTTTCTTCGGCTGTTGCCTCTAATAGAAAAATAAAGAAGATATTTAATGAAAATAGCTCTATTTCAGAATGTGAAGCTCCAATAAGCGCTGACAATATAAAAGGTGATATTGTTTTTGATAATGTATCCTTTCATAAAGAGGACGGATATATGATCTTGAAAAATATTGATTTTAAAATTCAGGCAGGAAAAACTCTAGGTATTATGGGCGCTACAGGCGCTGGTAAAACATCTATAGTTCAGCTTCTCGAGAGAATGTATGACGTAACTGACGGAGCTATATATGTAGATGGTACTGATATAAGAAAACTTTCGCTTCAGGGACTAAGAAGTGCGATTTCATTTGTGACACAGGATGTATTTTTGTTCTCGGATACAATAGGAGAAAATATTAAGCTTGGTCAGAAACTTACAATTGATCTTTCTGATATTAAAAGAGCGTCAAAGGCCGCTCAGGCTAAAAGCTTTATTGAAAAAATGGAAGGAAAATACGATACAGTCATAGGCGAGCGAGGCGTTGGTCTTTCTGGTGGACAAAAACAGCGTATAAGTATTGCGAGAGCATTTGCTAAGAAAACTCCAATACTTGTTCTTGATGATTCAACATCTGCCCTTGATATGGAAACAGAAAGAGAGATAGAACATACACTTGATGCGATGACAGAGACAACAAAGATTATTATTGCTCATCGTATTAGTGCAGTTAAAAATGCTGATGAAATAATTTTTCTCGAAGATGGAAGAATTGCAGAACGTGGAACTCATCAGTCACTTCTAGAAAGAAAAGGGTTATATTACCAGACATATCTTGTCCAGACAGGGCAAGCTGATTAATAAAGAAAGGAGATAGCGATGGCTACTAATTCTTATAAAGATGATGAAAAGCAGGTTGAACAAAGCAAAGCAAAAACTTTGGGCAGACTTTTCAAGTATCTTTTAGATTATAAATTTAAAATAACCATTGTGCTTATTTCGATGGTATATGCAATAGTCATAAGTCTTATTAATCCATTAATAATGGCAGAAGCAATTGATAATTGTGTAAGAAAAGGCAACTATAACAGATTGATGTTAATGCTTGGGATAGCGCTTGTACTTAATGTTTTAGTCGTTCTTGTTGTAAAGCTTAGAATGTATATTATGGCCAAGGTGTGTAATGACATAATTATGAAAATTCGTCAGCAATTATATACGCATATACAAACCCTGGATTTTCAATTTTTTGATTCTAGGCCTACAGGAAAAATACTTTCCCGAATTATAGGTGATATTAATTCACTAAAAGATGTTTTGAATAACTGTGTAACTTCATTTATACCAGATGGCGTTACAATTATTGCAGTTATGATCATAATGTTTATTAAAAATCCTATTCTTGCAGCTTCGGCCCTATGCATGACTCCATTTATGATAGGAGGTATTATATTTCTTGAAATAAAAGCTCATCCTAGGTGGCAGTTATTTAGAAAGAAATCATCTAATCTTAATGCATTTGTTCATGAAGATATGGCAGGTATTAGGGTTATACAGAGCTTTGCGGCTGAAAAAGAAACGGAGGATACTTTTGATGGACTTATAGATGAGCATCGAAAAGCGTTTTTATCAGCTGTAAGATTAAGTGATGGTTTTGGATCAATTATTGATATATCATGGGGTATTGGTACCCTGTGTATGTATTTTGTTGGAATTGTTATTCTTGGAGTAGATAAGGTGTCGATAGGTACCTTTGTGGCATTTTCTTCATATATGGGAATGTTCTGGTCTCCAATGTTCAATCTGAGTAATTTTTATAATCAGGTTGTAACTAATATTGCTGGCGCTGAGAGAGTATTTGAAATACTTGATACACCATCTAAGATTGTTGATGTGGACGGTGTTACTGATATCCCAGAAATAAAGGGTAATGTTAAATTTGACAATGTTTCTTTTTCTTATGAAGAGGGAGTTAAGGTTCTTGATAACGTATCATTTGATATTAAGCCAGGCGAAACAATTGCCTTAGTAGGTGCTACTGGTGCTGGTAAATCAACTATAGTTAATCTTATTAGTAGATTTTATGATGTACAGGAAGGTAAGGTTTCTGTTGATGGATATGATATTACGAAAGTAAGCATTGAAAGTCTTCGTTCGCAAATGGGAATTATGACACAGGATAATTTTTTGTTCACTGGTACCATTAAGGAAAATATAAGATACGGAAAACTTGATGCTACCGATGATGAAATAATTGCTGCTGCAAAGGCTGTTAAAGCTCATGATTTTATTATGAAACTTGAAAATGGGTATGATACAGTTCTTGCAGAGCGAGGAGGAAACCTATCTATAGGTCAGAAACAGTTGCTTGCTTTTGCTAGAACTATGGTATGTAATCCTAGAATTCTTATTCTTGATGAGGCAACTTCAAGTATTGATACAAATACCGAAAGACTTGTTCAGCATGGAATTGAGGAACTTCTTAAAGGGCGTACTTCATTTGTTATTGCTCATAGATTATCGACAATACAGAAAGCTGACAGGATATTTGTCGTAGAAGATGGGTGCATTGTTGAAGAAGGTAATGTAAAAGAGCTTCTTGATAAACACGGAGCCTATTATCGTTTACATATGGCTCAAGCAATATAATATTAACATTAAGGTCTGGATTTTAGTCCAGACCTTATTTTTTACACATAAAAATTTTATAATGTTAGAATTTATCGGTGGTTTTACTATCAAAAAAACGATATAATATAAAAAGTGTGGATTTATATAAGGAGGGATATACAATGCAGAGAGTTCATGATTATATTAAAGAAGCTGGTGTTTACTATTTAGCTACAGTTGATGGTGATCAGCCTAGAGTAAGACCATTTGGTACAATTAATATATTTGACAATAAGTTATATATTCAGACAGGTAAGTCTAAGGATGTTGCAAAACAGATTCTTAATAATGGCAAGGTTGAGATTTCGGCTATGAAGGGTGATACCTGGATTAGAGTTGAGGGTACTTTGGTAGAAGATGATAGAGTAGAAGCTAAGAAATCAATGCTTGATGCTTATCCACATCTTCGTGGTATGTATGATGAAAATGATGCTAATACATTAGTATTATATTTTAAGGATGCTACTGCAACATTTAGTTCATTTACTAGTGCTCCAGAAGTAGTTAAATTCTAAATAAATTATAGGGTAAGGAATTATGTTTGAATCAATGGACGATATGACTGTTGAGATTAAAAAGATTGATAATCTTAAACTTGTTCATATCTATGAATTAACTGGATTTGATCCAAGTCAATCTGACCGAGGCTGTAATGCGATGGCTGTTTTCTATGGTGATGATGGACGCATCAACATGAATGAAAAAGAAAAGCATTATTCAGACCTTGTTCAAAAGGTTACAGAGGTCTATAAAAACACTAATAATAAAGACTCCATTCTTATGGATGATAAAACCAAAGAAATTCTTGAGAATGGTATTGTTCCATATCATGAAGAGTGCATCTCTAAATACTATTCGATGGAGAATCAGGAAATACCTGTTTCAATTCCAGCGTCCAGTTTAGGGCGAAGATTTCTGTCTTTAGTTGAATACATACTTGTTGGTATATATAAGACTATGGATATGGAGATTGATATTATTAATCGTCATTATGGATGGAATGGTGCATGTACCATAAGTGGAAGAATTAATGGTGATAAAGAATTCTTTTCGTATATTAAGGTTTGCATGAATGCGGATAAAAGATATACAGCTTATGCTACCAATTTCTTTACTGCTGATGGCGAACTTATAATTGATATAATTACAGAATACGATCATATGGAACTCTTTTATCATTCTAATGATGATCAGCTTTCCGGTCATAGTATGATTCGTTTTGCTGATAATGGCTGCAAGGAACTTCATGAGTTTGTTTACAATGGAAAACAAATTTACTGGGGTGAAGGTTCAGTAATGGAGGCGTGCGAATCGTTCAATGAGGAGCTTTTGATTCCAGGTAAGACAGTTAAGTGTGCATATAAAACTCCATGGAAAATCACGTACGTACTGTATGATGATATACCTGAAAATGAAGTTACACATGCTTATAAGTATGCTTATATATATGATGAAGCGAATTATGCAGATATATGGTGTAAGACTGAATCGATTAATTATGATAGTAACGTTAGAATTGTGGTTGATTCTATAAGAGCTAATAGACAGAAATTCAAGGATGGAAGAATACAGACCAATTTTAAGAATGGTGGTATTAATTCTACTGGTGAATATAGAAACTATTTGCAGGATAAATATTTTATTGAGTAAGGGGACAGAATAATGGGAATATTTGATATTAAATCAAAAAGTCAAAGTGAGATAAGAACAGATGAATTAATTAAGAGGTTGGCTCATTATCCTAGTGACAAAGTAAATGATTTGGGAGATAGACTTGTAAATGTGACTAGTCACCCTTATTCAGCTATTATGAAGCCTGTTTATCTTTATACAGATGTTATTGAGATGATGCTTGCGAATGTTAAGGATTTTATGCCTACTAACTACATGCAGACACTTCAGTATGCTGAGCAGATTTATAAAGATATTTTTGTTTACGAGGAAAATACTCCAGGATTTGAAGAACTTGCAAAAATGTTCATAGAGTTCTTTGATGAAGATGGTGTTGCGTCAAGAAGAGCATTTGATCCTACATTCTTTAACCTGTTTAAAAATAAGCAGAATTATCTTCGTTGGTATAATTCTGTAAGATTTTGCCAGGATATAGTTAAGTACAACTCGTTATATACAGAATATGCTCTTGAAGCTAGATGTTATTTTCCTGATGAAACAACATTCACAGCCAATGTAATAGATGCATCTATTAAGATTTATAATTCAGCAAATGTTCAGGAATGTCTTGCACAGCTTAAACAGAGAGTTGCCCATATGGCAGGTGTATACAATGTTAGTGAGCAACGTATCATGGAAGCTGAGCAGCGTCTTGATGGTGCAGAGGCCATGGTTAAAAAGGCTTCTGATATTCTAGGTATTGTTAATGAGCGTCTTGAAATGATTGATAATGTTACGAAGACTTCATGCGATAAAGTTCAGCAGCTTTGTAATACTGAGCTTATTAGCGCTAAGGCTGAGCTTGATGGCATTGATAAGAAGCTTAATGCTGCATATCAGGAATTTGTGGCAGAAGAAAAATATAGACTCAACATGGACAGAGAAGAGTTCCTTCGTGATGTTTATGAGGAAGCAGAGCATAAGCTGGGTGAAATGAAGGCTCTTTCTAGAACAATTATTAGTAGTGCAAGCATGGAGCTTAATCGTCTTAATATGAATTCTTCAGCTGCATTATCTAAGATTGATGATTATCTTAAGGATGATGGCCGTATTGCCAAGATTATTAGTGATGTTAATGCCAATAAAGAGCTTATGGAAAAGGTTGATAAGCTTATGGTTCTTAATGATCGCAATCTAGAGCATATCATTAATAATGTTGAGGACATGACAGAGCTTAAGGCTACTGAGCCAGTTAATATCAACATGACTCCAGTTGAAGGAGTTGCATCAGCTACAATAGCAGCCCCAACTTCAGTAGTTCCTGTTGAGGTTAATGCGGTTGTTATTGATGACGAAGAACTTGCGCCTATTAGCTATTTCTTTGATGAGAATATTCCATTTGCTAAGAGATTTGAAGTGGCAATGGAGAAAAAGCAGAAGATGGTTGATAAGGGAGTTCATTTCCATAGAGCATTTGATGATGTTCTTATTGCTGTTATGGAGAATTCTAATCCATATCTTATCGGACCATCTGGTTGTGGTAAGACATACATGATTGGACAGATAGCTAATATTCTTGACCTTGATTTTATCGATATCGGATATATCAATGAAGAGTATGATATTCTTGGTTTCCAGACTGCTAATGGTGGTTATAGCTGTCCTAACTTCTATAGATGTTATAAGCATGGTAAGATAGCTTTCCTTGATGAGCTTGATAATGGTAACAGTAGAGCCACAGTTAAGCTTAATTCATTCCTTTCTAATGGCGATGGAGCAAGCTACAGCTTCCCTCATGGTGAGAATGTTAAGAGACATGCTAACTTCAGAATGGTTGCTGCTGGTAATACAGCTGGTAATGGTGCTGATGGAAACTACAATACAAGAGAGAAGATTGAGGAATCAGTTCAGCAGCGTATGATGGCTATATATGTTGGTTATGATAATGCAGTTGAACGTGAGATACTTGCTGCTTATCCTAACTGGTTTGAATTTGTTTGTATGTTCCGTAATGCAACAGATGAGTGGAGTAATGGTAATTACTCAGAGGCTCCAGGTATTATTACAACAAGAGACGTTGCTAAGATTAAGCAGTATCTTGATCATCAGAGTTTTGATAAGCATAGAATCATTGAATATGAATTTGTAGAAACTAAAGCTCCTGATTATCTTGCGTTTATTGCTGATAGTCTTAAGAGCCAGTTACGCGATAAGTCTTCTTGTAAGGATCTTGTTAAGATTTTCTGTGACAGAACAGAAGAGATTAGAGGTCGTCGTTAATACAGATAAAGCTGTTTATTAAAAGTTTGAAAGGGGAAACTACAAATGTCTGATATCGGTATATCTCCAGATTCTTGTAGATTCTTTAAATTGTATAATAGTAATGGAATTAACATTTTTAAAATGAGGTTCGAATCTATAGGAGAGGTTCAAATCTTTCTTAGAGACGATCCTGATGTTAATAAAAAAGTGTTTTTTGACATGAAAAGTAAGACTGCAGAAAAAGATTTTGCAGGTCCTCCGTTAGAAGAAGCAATTGATTATTGTATTAGAGGATATAGCGAAGGGTTTGACCAGTTTTTGGCTTTGTCCAAAAAGATGGATGCAGTTAATAAGACTTTTGTTAATACCAGAAAAACTGTTAAATCATTTGTAGGGCAAAGACCTTGTGTACCAGCTTATATTGCTGGAGCTCCTAAAACGATGTATCGAACAGAACGTATGGAAGAGAAGAAGTGTATTGATATCTATATGAATATTACTTTCCCGGCTTCTACAACTGTTAAACAGATAGAACATCGTGGTATCATAGCTCTTAATCTTATTAAGGTCCTTGAACAGAATGGTTATATCGTTAATTTCCATCTTTTTGATGCAAGCATTATGCGTAATGAAGCTTTTGTATGTGAGGTCGCTTTGAAAAAACCTGGTGAAAAGCTTGATGTTAAGAAATGTTATTATCCTTTATGCGGTAAAGGCTTTGTTCGTCGTATAATGGCAAGAATAAAAGAATCAATGCCATTTACAGCTAACTGGGGTATGAGTTATGGACGAGTACTTAAAGCTGAAGATATTAAAAGGATAATGGAAATAGGAGAAAAGGAAATATATATCGGTTCGCCTGATGATATGGGTATTACTGGCGATGATATTTTTGAGGATGCTGATGTGTTTTTCAAACGTCTGGATCTTGGCGATAAGATAACTATTCCTAAATATACAGTTAATAAAGAAGAGATTGAAGCAGAGCAGCGTAAACAAAAAGAAAAACAGAGTCTCAATAATAAGAAACTACAAGATGAAGCAAGGATGAATAAATGGAAAATCTAACAATTAATTCAATAACATTATATGGATTAGATGTTCAGAAAAAGGTTTCAGAAATTTCTCATATACTAATGGGTATTTTGGAAAAGAATGCTACCAAGGAAGTTGGAAATATAGTGGATAAGACTTTATTTGGTTTAAGAGATATTGCTGAAGATCCACTTACAGAGGGCAATGCACCTTGGGCTGATGCATCTAAACATAGAGAGTTTATTAATGATTATAATGCTATGATAAAAGAAGTAGACGATATGGAAGAGTCACTTGATGAATATCGAATTAAACTTCTTATGGATCAGCATGTAATCGGAACAATTCAGACACTAAATCAGGAGTGCATTAACTCTATTGATAATATGATTTATGAACTTAGTAGTACAATTAATGTTTATAAACTTCAAAACGGTGAGAATGGTCCTGTTAGTGATGATATGTCTGATCATATGGAAAGACGAAGAGATGAGCTAAGATTATCGGGTGAGATTGCAAAGCAGCAAGTTGCGCAGATTAAACTTCTTCAGGATAGTTATGCTACTATGATAAGTAGTATTCAGTCTGTTTTATTCAGTGCTATTCCTTTATGGAAAGATAAGATGGTATCGATCATGCATAGTAAGACAACTGATGAGGAATCACTTGAAGAATTTAAGATGGCAACAGAACTTCTTATGAGTGGTCTTGGAATGAAATAGTATTATTTAGAATTAAAAAAGGTGATTCCAATTTGGAATCACCCTTTTTTTATTTTCTATATATTAATTAAGAAATGAATGTATCGTAAATTGCTTTAATAGCGTTATCGAAATCGCTATTCTTAACACCGATGATAATGTTAAGCTCTGAAGAACCCTGGTCAATCATACGAATGTTAATGCCTTTGTTAGAAAGAGCAGTAAATACCTTACTAGCAGTACCACTTGCTGACTTCATACCTCTACCTACAACAGCGATAAGAGCGAGACCAGATTCGATTTCAACTGAATCAGGCTCAACAAGTCGATGGATAGCAGATACAACGCTCTGTTCCTTATTCATAAACTCATCGGCGTGAACAACAACAGTCATTGTATCGATACCTGAAGGCATATGCTCGATAGAAATTTCATTTTCTTCAAATGCTTGAAGTACTTTACGGCAGAAACCGATTTCAGCATTCATCATAGCCTTTGTAATAAATACTGTACAGAAATCCTTCTTACCAGCAATACCTGTAATGACATAATCCTGCTTCTGGCCTGTGCTTTCAACAATCCATGTTCCTTCATCTTCAGGCTTGTTAGTATTTTTGATATTAATAGGAATTCCAGCTTTTCTAACAGGGAAGATAGCATCTTCGTGAAGAACTGAAGCACCCATGTATGAAAGCTCACGAAGCTCTCTATATGTAATGTATCTAATTCCCTTAGGATTATCTACGATACGTGGATCTGTGATAAGGAAACCTGAAACATCTGTCCAGTTTTCATATACATCAGCTTTAGCTGCTCTAGCAACGATAGAACCTGTTACATCGCTGCCGCCTCTTGAGAATGTCTTAACCTTGCCGTTCTTACCAAGTCCGTAGAAACCTGGGATAACAGCGCGTTCGCATTCTGCAAGTCTTGCAGCAAGAATCTTGTCTGTCTTGTATGTATTAAGTGCACCTTCTTCATTAAAGAAGATTACTTCAGCAGCATCAATAAATGGAACACCAAGATATGCAGCCATAATCTTACCATTAAGGAACTCACCTCTAGAAGCAGCGTAATCAACTTCTGGTTCTGCAATTAAATTAGCCTTGATTTCTTCGAATTCAGCATCGAGAGAAAAATCAAGTTCAAGACCTTCAATGATTTCATCATATCTTGCTTTGATAGCAGCCATTTCGTTATCGATATTTTTGCCATCAGCTGCAGTCTGGTATACATGAAGAAGCATATCAGTTACCTTAGTATCTTCTTTGAATCTTTTACCAGGTGCTGAAGGTACAACATAAACACGAGTATCATCAGCTTTGATAATAGCGCCAACCTTTTTGAACTGTTCAGCACTTGCCAGTGAACTACCACCGAATTTTACAATTTTTTTCATTTCTTTTTACCCTTTATTTTTATATTTCTTATTAATAATCAGTGCTTTGGTAAGACTATATATTAATAAGAGACTTATCAACCCATTATATTACCTTAATTCCTTTGTATCGTCAAACGAAAATTATATTAAAAGGCTTTAAATACAGCAATTATTGTAATGTTTGTATTCTTATTTGAAGTGCAATGAAGGTAGGTATATGTTAAGATATTATTTAAATGTAGTGTTTAAATTAATAGAAGGATATAAATATTTATGAGAAGAGTTCATTATAGTGGAAAATATCCAAGAAAATTTGAGGAAAAATATAAAGAGCATAATCCTGAAAAATATAAGGAAACTATAGAGCACGTTATTGCCAAAGGATCAACTCCTGCAGGTATGCATATTTCTATATGTGTCAATGAAATACTTGATGTACTTGAGATAAAGCCTGGTGAGCGAGGTCTTGACTGTACCCTTGGATATGGTGGGCATACTGAAAAGATGCTTGAAAAATTATGCGGTGAGGGACATCTTGTATCTCTTGATGTTGATACTGAAGAATCAGCTAAAACATTAAAGAGACTTAGAGATAAAGGCTATGGCGAAAATATTTTTAATGTTATGAATATTAATTTTGCTGATCTTGATAAGGCGGCAAATGAATATGGTAAATTTGATTTTGTGTTGGCTGATCTTGGCGTTTCTTCAATGCAGATAGATAATCCAGAGAGAGGTTTTTCGTATAAAATAGACGGTCCATTAGATCTTCGTCTTGATAGAACTAAGGGAGTGACAGCCGCAGAAAGAATTATGGATATGGATGCAGATGAGATAGCAGGTATGCTCGTTGAAAATGCTGATGAGCCTTATGCTGATGAAATCGCTATGGCTATTGTTAAAGCGAGACGCATTAAACCTATAATTACTACTACTGATTTAAGAAGAATAATTGAAGATGCATTAAAATTCCTGCCAAAGGATGAGTATAAGGATGCAGCAAAGAAATCATGTCAGCGTTCATTCCAGGCACTTAGAATAGATATTAATCATGAATATGAGGTTTTATATACATTACTTGAAAAATTACCTGATGTTATGAACGAAGGTGGAAGAGTTGCTATACTAACTTTTCATTCAGGTGAAGACAGACAGGTTAAGAAAAGCTTTAAAGCCTATAAGAAGTCGGGCGATTATCTTGAAATTGCAGAGGATGCAATTAGACCAAGTGCTAAGGAGCGTAATGATAATCCTAGATCAAAATGTGCAAAACTACGATGGGCAAAAAAATAATTATTTAAGAGGTATATTTTATGAATACTTTTAAAAATATTAGTATGAAAGATGAATACTGTGTTAATGCACTTAATAAAGAGATAGAATATCTTCTTTCGATAGATACAGATAAAATGCTTGCTGGTTTTAGAGAAAATGCTGGAGTAGCAGGCAATAAAATTAGATATGGTGGTTGGGAGAATAGTTTAATCGGTGGACACGCTGTTGGGCATTATTTTACTGCAGTGGCTCAAGCTTATGCCAATAAAATGGTTTCAAAAGAAAACAAGTCTATTTTTATGGATAAGATCAACCATATAATAGACGTTTTGGATGTGTGCCAGCATGAAAGTAAAGGTAAGGCTGGATTTATTTGGGCATCAACTATACTTGATAAAGAAAATGTTGAACTTCAGTTTGATAATGTTGAAGAGGGGAAAGCAGATATATTTAATGAGGCCTGGGTTCCTTGGTATACCATGCATAAAATATTAGATGGTATTATTAATATATATGAATATACAGGTGTTCAAAAAGCTCTTGATATTGCATCTAATCTTGGGGACTGGATATATAATAGATGTAGCACATGGGATGAAGAGAAACAAAAAACTGTCCTTTCCATTGAATATGGTGGAATGAACGATGTGCTGTATGAACTATATAAATATACTGGCAGTGAAAAACATCTTGTTGCAGCTCATGCTTTTGATGAAATTGAATTGTTTGAAAAGGTACTTGGTGGCGAAGAGGATGTTCTTAACAATCATCATGCTAATACAACTATTCCTAAGTTCCTTGGCGCATTAAACAGATATATAGTTCTTCAGGATAGTGAAAAACGTTATCTTGATTATGCAGTTTCTTTTTGGGATATGGTAGTTGAACGCCATACATACATTACTGGTGGTAACAGTGAATGGGAGCATTTTGGCCAGGATTACATTCTTGATGGCGAGCGAACTAACTGTAATAACGAAACATGCAATACATATAATATGCTCAAAATGAGTATGCGTCTTTTTGAGATTACAGGCGAAAAAAAGTATGCGGATTATTATGAGAATACATTTATAAATGCTATTTTATCATCGCAAAATCCTGAAACTGGCATGAGTATGTATTTTCAGCCTATGGCCAGTGGCTACTTTAAGACATATGGCAAGCCATTTGATAATTTCTGGTGCTGTGTAGGAACTGGAATGGAAAATTTTACTAAGCTTGGAACATTTGTGTATTCTTACCTTGGTGATGTTATTTTTACCAATATGTATTTTTCATCAGAATTTGAAATCGTAGATAAAGGATTGAATATAATTCAGGATATTGATTTTCCAAGAAGTGCTAAAGCTAAGTTTGTTATTGAACTTGATGATGAAGAGATTAATCAGAAATTTGTATTTAGAATTCCAGCATGGGCATTTGACTACAAGGTAAATGTTAATGGTCAGAATATTGAAGCTGGTGAAGTGGAAGGTTATATTTACCTTGATGGCAAATGGAAGTCTGGAGATACGATTGAGCTGGATTTCGAAAGGCAGGTTGTGGCCTATAATCTTCCAGACGGAGAAAATACTTATGCATTTAAGTATGGGCCTGTACTACTTTCAGCGTGCCTTGGCGATGAGAACATGGAAGTTACAACTACTGGAGTTGATGTAACTATTCCAAAGGAAGCAATTAATCCATACGACATTATAAAAGTGGAAGGTGATATTGATGAATTCATGATGGATATTGATAGCCATATGATCATGAAGGATAATCTATATTTTGCACTTAAAGACACAGACGCTGATATCCTCTATGGTCCTCATTATCAGAAGTATGAAGAACGATATGGTATATATATGAATTTTAGATAGGGTCAATATTGGTTATAATAGAGCCATCGATATTTATAACAGGTGAATTATATGACAAAAGATGTTGATGATAAAAAATACATAAAGCCCATTGATAATAAAGCTTTTGAAAAAATAGCTTTAAAGGTATCCAAAGTTAGTATTGTCAGTAATGCAGTACTTACTTTTGTGAAATTGATAATAGGTATACTTGCGCATTCAACTGCACTAATTTCTGATGCAGTTCATTCTGCGTCAGATGTTTTTAGTACTATAGTGGTTATTATAGGTGTTAAGCTTTCAGCAAAAGAATCGGATGCCGATCATCAGTATGGCCATGAAAGACTGGAGAGTGTGGCAGCAATTGTTCTTGCAATAGTACTTTGTGTCACAGGCTTATTTATTGGTCATAATGCCATTGAGGTACTTACAAGTGATAAAGTTCAGGATATAGTATCTCCAGGTGGTATTGCTCTTATTGCTGCACTTGTTTCGATAATATCTAAGGAAGCGATGTTTTGGTATACACGGCATTACGCTGTGAAAATTGATAGTAGTGTATTAATGGCAGATGCCTGGCATCATAGAAGTGATGCGTTTTCTTCAATAGGATCTTTGATAGGTATCGCAGGTGCACGTATGGGCTTTAAGATTTGTGAACCTATAGCGAGTATTGTAATATGTATGTTTATATTGAAAGCTGCTTATGATATTTTCTGCGAAGCTATTAGAAAACTGGTCGATCATGCATGTAATCAGGAGATTATTAATGAAATAGTTGAATGTGCGCTATCGGTAGATGGGGTGATTGATACAGGAGAAATATTAACCAGAGAATTCGGTAATAGGATATATGTTGATCTATTAATATATGCTGATGGTGATTTGACACTACGTGAAAGTGATGCTATTGCAGAACGTGTTCATTCATCTATTGAAAATAAAATAGGAAAAATAAAACATATTATGGTTATTGTGAAGCCGAATGACAAAAAATAGGCAGAAAATATTACATAATATACTATAAAAATGAAAATATCTATTTGTTTTTTAGCTAATTTTTAGTATAATTACTATAAATTATTATTATGAATAATTGTGAGAATATATTCAGAAATGGAGTATGCTTGTATGGGTGGAATGATTATTGTAACTGTTATTGCAATTATTGAATTAATAGCAATCCTTGCATTAGTTGTTTTTGGGGGACGATATATTTCTAATGTAAAGAGAGTAGTCGATAATGCTAATTCGATATCCAATGGTAATTTGGATGTTGATGATATCGATACCTATACTTCTGTTAATGATGCTTCTACAGAGATTGCCGCTTCGCTTAATTCTATCAAGAATAACCTTAACACTTTCATTAGAGCAACTAAGACTAATGTGGTTACATTAACAACAGCTGTTTCGGAACTTTCTGAAAGTGCTGAAAAGAATAGCAATGGTAACATGCAGATAGCTGATGAAGCAAGTAACGTTGCTGATAAGACTTCTTTACAGTTTGATATTGTAAAAGATAATCTTTCTATTATTGAAACTAATAATTCATATATGAATTCTGTATATGATTCATTACAATCTATTAATAAGCTTCTTAATAATTCAACTAAGAATTCCAATGATGGTCTTAATCTTATTGAAGGTTATCAGTCAGATGTTAATGCGATGTCTGACGAACTCATAAAGATCAATAAGATTATGACTGATTTTAATGAAGAGATTCAGAGAATCAGTGAGATTGGTGATTTTATTATTGGTATTAATGATCAGCTTGTTCTTCTTGCTCTTAATGCATCTATTGAAGCTGCAAGAGCTGGTGAATCAGGTCGTGGCTTTGCTGTAGTTGCTGGACAGATGAATGAAATGTCTATTAAGACTAAGGAAGGTATGGATTCGATTAACGCTATCGTTAAGGAAATCATCAATTCATCTACTCTTGTTAATGAAAGTATTGAGAGATGTACTAGTACATACGAGAATTCAAAAGTTACATTCAAGAATGTTTCTTCGTCATTTGGAGTTATCAATAAAGAAACTAAAGAGATTAGCTCTAAAATGGTTGAAATCGATAAGACATTCAATATGTTATATAAGAATGGACAGATTACTAACGAGAAGGCTAAGAGTCTTTACGATACTAGTGATGCTATTAGTAAGTCAACAGATGATATCTCTGGATATTCGCAGGTTGCATGTAATGAATCTGTTCGTATTGAAGAGAGTGCTCAGAGTCTTGAGAACATGTTAGTTGGACTTCAGAAGTTACTTGTTCAGTTTAATACAGCTATTACACCAGTTAATAAAGATAGAGCTAAGAGAGTTAAGATTTTAGCAATCAGTATGCTTGATAATCCTTTCTGGTATGGAGTTCGTAACGGTGTTTACTATGCTATAGCAGAGCTTAGAGATCATAATGCTGATGTTGATTATGTAGCTATTGATCCTTCTAAGATGGATATTGATGAAACTACTGTTAATTCTCTTAGAAGAGCAATTGATGAAGGCTATGATGGTATTACACTTTGTGGTTTCCTTGGAGCTGCTGGTCCTCTTCTTAAAGAGGCTATTTCAAAGGGGATTAAGGTTATTGCATATAACTGTGATTGCGATTCAAGCGTAAGACGTCATGCAGTGCTTATGCCTGATATTGAAGAACTTGGTACATCAGGTGCTAAGGCCTGTGCTAGAGAGCTCACTAATGGTGGTAAGATTATCGTTCTTAATGGTAACCCTGAAATAGGTACTAACCTTTTTAAGTACAATGCGTTTATGAGTGAAATCAAGAAGAATAAGAACATTCATATTGTTGATGATGTTATCTGCGGTGACGATGGTAATGATGTTTACAATAGGGCGCTTGCAGCTATTAAGAAGAATCCAGATGCAGATCTTGTATACATTGTTCTTGGTTATCCAGTTGATGCTGCCAGAGCAATTGTTGATGCAGGAGCTAAGGGTAGGATGAGATTAGTATGTTACGACCATAGTCAGGAAATCTTCAAGTATATTAAGAATGGCGTTGTAAGCTGTGCAATTGGTCAGGATGATTTCGCTCAGGGTCATGATCCTATTATCTGGCTTTATAATAATATTGTTGATGATCAGCCATTCCCAGATGGAAACGGTCATATCAAGATTAAGTCTAATATTGCAGATAGAAATAATATCAACACATTGCTTGATGCATAATATTTGCTTTATAGTATGTTAATATTGTCCCCGTGCAGACTTTAAAGACTGCATGGGGATTTTTATGTTATAATCATTGTATTAATGATTTTGAAAGTAGGATTGTTATGTTTAGATACGATAGTAAATTAATGAAATTTCTCGGTTCGTGTACCGATTATTTATTATTAAATATTTTTTACGTTATATTTTCTATTCCTGTATTTACATCTGGAGCGGCTAATACTGCGAGATATTATACTGCTATGAAGGCTGCTAGAGGAATGGATATATATGTCTGGAAGGATTTTACAACTGCATTCTTCAGGAATTTTAAAATGGCTACAAAAGTGTGGTTAATATTATTTGCTGTGGACTTTGTACTTATATATAACTGGTTTCTTATTTTTACTAATAAAGAAGCTGTTCCTAATCAGTTATACATATATGCTCTTATGGGTGTTTGCCTCTTAGTTATATTAGTTCAATTTGTTGTATTTCCATTTATTGCAAGATTTGATGATACCTTGTTTGATACAATAAAGATTAGTATGGGTATAGCGTTTCTTAATTTATTTAAGCTTTTAGTTATTATTTTTATAGATGTATTACCATTTTTATGTGCTTATAAGTATATTCGCTGGGCATATCTGATTATTCCTGTGGGATGCAGCGCTGCATTATATTTGGATAGCTTTTTCTATGCAAATATTTTTAGAAAGCTTGAGAAGCAGGTGAATGAAAATCAGGTTCAGACAAAGTTTCGTGAAGAGATTATTATCGACGATGATGGTAATGTAGTTGAAACTGAAAAAGAGGATGATAAAACTCATTTTGGTAACGTTGTTAAAAGAACCAAAGAGGTTTCAGGTAAAGATATTGATGAGCTTATGGAAAAAGAGGATGAATAGTGGCTGAAGGAACTCTTAGAGATGAAAAAAGAAGAGAACGATCTAAGTTTTCTTCCATGAATAAAGAACAGAAGATTAGTTATATTAAAACTTATTATCTTGGACCTATTGTCGTTGCTATAGCAGTTCTGATGTTTATTATCTGGTTTGTTCTTGAAACTGTGGTTTTTCATAAAGAAGTTTTGCTTTCGGGATGTACTGTGAATGTTAGAATTTCTGACGAGACTAAGAGCTATCTAACCGATGGACTTCTGGAATATCTTGGCAGTGATTCTAAAAAGCAGATAGTTAATTTGAATTCAGATAACTACGTTGACTATAGTAAGGATGATTCGGCGCCTTACGGTGAGGGGATGAATGGATATATGGATCAGACTATGCTATTTACTCAGATAGCTGCTGGCGATTTTGCATATATGATTCTTGACGAGTCAGCCCTGCTTAATATTGGCGAATCGGAGTACTTTGGTGCTCTAGAGGATGTTTTAAATGAAGATATACTTGAGAAGTATGAATTATATTATGATGTAAGTGGAAGAGCGGTAGGGATTAATCTTAAAGATACTGTAATAAATGTAGACGCGTATCTTGTGTTCGCCACATTTACTGATTCGGAGCTTGCTGAGTCCCTTGTCCGATATATTGCAAAAAAATAAAGAAAAAATATATGTTGAAATGTATTTTATAGCCAAGAGAATGATATTCTCTTGGCTATTTTTAAATTTTTAGTTAATGTTGCACAAAAAATAGTTAGTTGCTTCGTTGAATATTTCGAGATAAATGCAAAGGACAACAATTTTTGCAATGTCGAAAACAATGGCGACAATGGTTATTAATTAAGACGAAAACTATAATAACAATGTAAGCAAAAGTAATAGAAAATGCTTTATTGCTTAACATTTTGAATTTCTTGTAGGAGGTTTTATGGAAGAGAATAAAATAATTAATAATCCAGAACAAACTCCACAGGCATCTAGTAAGATGAAGATTCAATTGACTAAAGAAAACAAGATGAAAGATAAAAAATGGGTTGTGTATCTTTCGAGATATTGGCAGTTATATGCATTGTTATTTTTGCCAATTCTTTATTTGATAATCTTCAAGTATTTGCCTATGGTATATGTGCAGATTGCATTTAAGGATTACAAGTTCAGAGAAAGTGTTTGGGCATTACCATTCACTAAGAATTATGGATTTGGACATTTTATTAAGGCTTTCAAAAATGCAGACTTTAGATATGCAATACGTAATACTGTAGTGCTTAATCTATTAGATCTTGTTGTAGGCTTCCCTGCACCAATCATATTCGCTTTAATACTTAATGAATTAAAGCTTCCTAAGTTTAAGAAAGTTGTTCAGACAGTTGCATACATGCCTCACTTCTTATCTTGGATTATTGTAGCTTCACTTGCACTTCAGCTTTTTGCTCCTTCAACAGGTCTTGTGAACGTCGCAGTTAAGGCACTTGGTGGTGAGCCAATACCTTTCCTGAATGAACCGACGCACTGGGTTGTAACCTATATTCTCATAGGTATATGGCAAAGCTTTGGTTGGAACTCAATTGTATACCTTGCAGCTATAGCAGGTATTAATCAGGAGTTATACGAAGCGGCTTCTGTAGACGGCGCTGGAAGATTTAGAAAGATGTGGCATATTACATTGCCAGGTATCAAGCCAACAATAGTAGTACTTCTTGTTATGGCACTTGGTAATATTCTTGGATCAAGCTTTGATAGACCATTCGCTTTCCAGAATAATACAGTTATGAATGTATCAAACGTTATTTCAACATTCGTTTATTCGTACGGTATTAAGGGACTTAAGTTTGAGCTTTCAACTGCGGTAGGTCTTTTCCAGTCAGTAGTCGGAGTTATCTTTTTATTACTCGCCAATAACATTTCACGTAGACTTGGCGAACGTGGTATTTGGTAGGAGGTATAAAGATGACAAAGAAAAAATTAAAAGGTCTTGGAACTGGAGATTATATATTCGTTGCTATATGTGTGATTATTACAATAATTTGTGTTTTACCAATGATTCACTTATTAGCAAAATCACTCTCTGGTGCTGATTATCTTATCAAAGGAAAAGTAACACTTTGGCCAAGAGGATTTAACCTCGATGCTTATAAAAAAGTTCTTGGTGATGCCAAGTACATAAGATCATTCTGGTGGACAGCATTCCTTACATTAGTAGGAACATTACTTTCACTTACAATGACTACACTTTGTGCTTATCCACTTATATTTGACAAGCTTAAGGGTAAGGGATTTATCAATATCTTAATTACAATAACAATGTTCTTCAATGCAGGTACTATTCCAAACTACCTTCTTATGAAGTCACTTAATTTGCTTGATAATCCATTAGTTCTTCTTATTCCTTCATGTTTATCAGTATTTAACATGATTATTATGAGAAGTTTCTTCTATGGAATCCCTGATTCACTTAGAGAATCAGCAGAGCTTGATGGAGCAAGTTTCTTTACAATATTGTTAAAGATTTATGTTCCACTTTCTAAGCCTGTTATTGCTACATTAGCTTTATTCTATGCAGTTGGTCGTTGGAACGGATATTCAGATGCTCTTATGTATGTTAAGAATGCTGATTATTATCCATTACAGTTACTTCTTTATAACGTTATTAATAACGTATCAAATATTGAAGTAGCTACTCAGGAAGGTTTCTCTACACCAGGTCTTTCTGAAACACTTAAGGCTGCAATTGTTATGTTCTCTACAATACCAATTCTTTGTATCTATCCTTGGTTACAGAGATACTTCATTCATGGAGTTACAGTTGGTGCTGTTAAGGAATAATAGAGAGTTTATTAATGTACTAAAAGAATCGCGGTGATTCTTTTATATAAAAAATTATTTAAGGAAGGATTAATATGAAAAAAAGAGTTTTATCTTTAGTTCTTGCTGCATGTATGGTAGTACCTACAGTTGCTTGTACAGGTAGTGATGCAGCAAATCCAGGTGATGGTAATCAGCCTGGTCAGGTAGCAGTTGATGAAATGCCAGATACAGATGCAGTTGCTGCAGCTGTTGAGAGTGGTGAAATTGTTGATGGAAAGTTTGTTGAAACTAGACACATCACAGTTGAGGTTTATGATCGTGGTAATGATGGCGGTACAGACCCAACAAATAATATGTATACAGACTATATTAAGCAGGGAATGCTTGATACATATAATGTAGAGGTTGAATTCGTAGCAGTTCCTCGTTGGACTGAAGTAGATGAGCTTAACAACCTTCTTGCAGCTGGTACAGCACCAGATATCTGCGTAACATATGATTATGCAACAATTCAGCAGTATGCTAAGATGGGCGGCGTTCTTGATTTATCAGATCTCGTTGCTGACAATGCATCTCTTACTCCAAATCTTTGGTCATGGCTTGGTGTAACAAACATGTATTGGGATAAGGATCCTTCAGACGGAACACTTTGGGCAATTGAAGGTAAGAGAGCTGTTACTAACAGAATTAATACATTCATCCGTAAGGACTGGCTTGATCAGCTTGGTCTTGATGTTCCTACAACAACAGATGAATTTGAGGCTTGCCTTGTAGCATTCAGAGATAATGCTGATACACTTCTTGGTAGCGAAGCTAATATGATGATTCCTTACTCTGTATCTTACGATGTAGGTTGGAGAGCAGCTACACTTATCGAGTCTTACATTGATCCAGAAATCTCTGATTTCGATTACTATGTAAATGGATTTGATGATAGAAAGCTTACAGTACCTGGAACAAAAGAAGCTGTTAGAAAGCTTAACGCTTGGTATAATGATGGTCTTATGTGGAATGATTTCGCTATGTACTCTAATGGTGAGACAGTAGAAGATGATTACATGAAGGCTGGTTACGTTGGTGCATTCTCTCATAACTGGGATTATCCTTTCAGAAATGGTGATGATTCAATCAACGCTAGCTTAAAGAGAACAGTAGGTGAGGATGCTTGCTTCATCGCTATTGATCCATTCCAGGATAAGAACGGTGGACATACAAAGTTCGTTACATCATCAGCTGGTGATAGAAAGATCTTCTTCCCAGATTCTAATGATGAACCACTTGCTTCATTACTTTACCTTGAGTGGATTTCTGATCCAGCTCACATTCAGTACTTACAGCTTGGAGATGAAGGTGTAACACATAATGTACTTGAAGATGGTTCTTATGAGATTATTGCTGCAACAGGTGATCCAATTCAGAACTCAGGCTTCAACATTGACTATACAATTACATGTAATGGTCTTAACCTTGCTGATCCTGATAAGACAGTTCTTTCAATTGCACACAGCTATGCTGGTATTGATCCAGCAATCGTTAAGGAAGCTAACAAAATTGCTAACACAGATGCTAGACATGAGAAGAACGTTAACGTTGGTGTAATCGAAGCTGAAGATGGTATGGGTACAGCTCTTGCTGAGAAGAGAGATATTCTTTACGATATGGCAGTATCTTGTGCAGTAGCTGATTTTGATGCTACATGGGATAAGTACATGGAAGATTACCTCAGCTCAGGTGGACAGGACATCATCGATGAGCGTACAGAGAAGTGGAACGCTACATTTGGCGATTCTAAGATGCTTCCAGAAGACTAATTTAATAAAACACTTATAACTAAAGTATAGATTTTCCTCTAGCGCGGCCGCCTTTTTTGGGCGGCCGTGTTTCATTATATTCATAATGAGACGACATAAATATTTAATGGTAAAAGTGACGAAATTTTGTTATGTAAATATATGTAGTATGCCAATATGATTTTGTTTTACTACATATAGTGTTTAAGGTATAATTATTATGTGTTCATATTTATGGGAAAATATATGGCACGGGGAGAATAGTTATGTTAATGGAAGTAATACGTATAGATGGCGGAATTGTAACAGGACAGCTTGAGGATGGTCATATTATTGATATAGATCAGAAGTGGTTATCGCCATCTCTTCAGGTTGGCGATATGATTGACTTCACGGAAATTAAGCCAGTAAAAAGAGGGGTAAATGGTTAAAAAGAAGTTAGCGTTATTTATTAATGGATATTGTGGTGAAATTGTTTCTCAGTTTTTGAGCGGTTTTTGGCCGAATCTTGAAGAAAATACAGTCGATGTATATTCTTTTTGTGCGTTTCCATCTTTCATTATGAAAGAAGACGAAATGTATGGAGAAATGAATATCTATAATTTGCCCGATCTTAATGATTTTGATGCTGCAATAATTATCGCTAATGGTCTTGATTATTTAGATGTTTGTAATGAATTAAGTAAAAGATGCGTGGAGAATAATACTCCTTATATAATGACAGGAATTAAAGCTGATGGCGGTCATTTTGTTATGTCCGACAATGTTGTTGGAACAAGACAGCTTATTGAAAGTGTTATTGATGACCTTGGCTGTAAGGATATTGCATTTTTAGCTGGAGGCCGCAACAACATTGATTCAAATATTAGATTAAGTATTGTCAGAGAGGTTATGAATTCGAGAGGTCTACATCTTCCAGAGTCTGATGAAGAGGATGATACTAGATTATATTATTCTAACTGGGAACATCAAAGTGCGGCAGATTATATACATTATATTGTTAGTGAAGATGCGGTTCCTGAGATTATCATTTGTGCTAATGATGAACTTGCAATGGTTTCATGTGTTGAACTCGAAGAAGCAGGTTACAGAGTGCCAGAAGATGTCTTTGTTACTGGATTTGATAACAGTTACTACGCAAAAATATTTTCTCCTTCCATATCATCTGTTGATCAGAATTATTCGGAAGTGGGAGTGGCGTGTGCCCGTTTAATTAAGGGGATTTTTGCGGGCGAAACTGATCTTAAAGAAGTAGTTGTGCAATCAAAATATTGTTCGAAAGAAAGTACGGGTGGAGTATCAGAAGAAGAGGCTCTTGCTATACGTAAAAATGTTGGTAAATCTCAATTTACTGATATTTCTAGAGGAACAGATTTTTCTCGTAAGATATCTGAAATAGAAAGACAGGTTTTAGCTTCTAAATGCTTTGAAGAAATTCCTGATCATCTAAATAAAGCTTATGATATGTATGATCATAGTGAAAAAGATTCATTCCATATTGTTTTAGATGCTAGATACAAAAAAAGTATTGAAGAAATGCGGGATAATTTTAAAGCATATGAATATTCTGATACTTTCGATGTTGTTTATTCGAGGGAGAATGGCAATACTTTTAAACCTTGTGTTATAGACAGACATAAATTAGTGCCTGTAATAGATGAATCTGATAAGAATAGATACTTTTTATTTGCTCCTATTCATGAATTCGGATATACCTATGGTTATATGGTTTTATGCGATGATATAAATTGTGTTAATACTAAAAATAAGGTTAAAGAATACGAGGATAATTTATCAGTTGCTTTTGGACGTGTTGTTCAAACTCTTAGACTTAACGACCTTAACAAAAAATTATTTGAAATTTCACAGACTGATTCGTTAACTCATGTTAAGAATCGAAATGCTTATGATCAAAAAGAGAAAGAGTATGATTCTTGGATTGCTAATAATGGTTCATCCCTATGCTTCTCAATAGGTGTGTTTGATATTAATAATCTTAAGTATATTAATGATACATATGGTCATGAAAAAGGTGATGCTTATATCCTTAATTCTTGTCAATTTTTATGTCAGGCATATAAACACAGTCCTGTATATAGAATAGGTGGCGATGAATTTGTTGTTATTCTTACGGGTGAAGATCAGGCTCATAAGTACGAAATTTTTAACAATATGATTAGTAAAATGGATGAGCTTGAGAATTCCGATGAATCTATTGAGAGAAAGGTCTCTATAGCAGGAGGCTTTTCAGACTATGATCCTGATTTTGACAAAACCTTTTCGGATGTATTTAAGCGTGCCGATTCGCTTATGTATTTAAATAAGAGCGAAATGAAAGCAAAGCGTAATTAATATTTTTACATATTGATAGAAAGAGAAAAGATGATTTATTTAGATAATGCTGCTACAACTAGATTATGCGAAGATGCCCTTCGGTCTATGCAGCCTTATCTTGGTGAATCTTTTTTTAATGCTAATTCTTCATATGCCGAAGCAAGAACAGTCAAAATAGCTGTTGATGAAGCCAGAGAAAAAATGGCCAATATGATAGGGGCTGATTCTTCGGATATTTATTTTACCAGTGGTGGATCGGAAAGTGATTCATGGATTATTCTTGGGACTACCATGCATTATATTTCTAATAAGGAATCTGTTCATATTATTGTTTCAAAGGCAGAACATCATGCAGTCCTTAATAGTTGTAAGATGGCTAACTTATTAGGCACATCTATTACATATTTGGATGTCGATAAATATGGACGAGTGGACCAGGATTCATTAATTAATGCTATTAGGTCTGATACAAGACTTATTAGTGTTATGCTTGTAAATAATGAGCTTGGAACAATCAATGATATTGGTGCTCTTTGCAAAGCGGTTAAACAGTATAATGAAAATATTATTTTTCACTCGGATGCTGTTCAGGCCTTTGGGAATATACCTATTGATGTTAGCGAGCTTGGAATTGATGCAGTTAGTTTATCCGGACATAAATTTAACGGGCCGAAAGGAATAGGCCTATTATATTGTAAGTCCATGGATAAAATATCATCAATAATACTAGGCGGTGAACAGGAGAGTGGGAGACGCGGTGGGACCACTAATTCAGCTGGAATAATTGGAATGGCTGCAGCCGGAGAGCATGCAATATCCTGTATGGATATTAAAAAGAAAAAGTGTCAGATTCTTAGAAATGAATTAATTAAAATACTTTCTGATTCTGGCATAGAATTTGAAATCAACGGTATTGATATAAATGATAATTCTTTATATGAAAACTCTGATAATTATTGGCCAGGAATATTGAATATAAACTTTGGAAATATATCCGGAGAACGTTTAATTTCGCTACTTGAACATGATGGCATTCTTTGTTCCAAGGCTGCTGCCTGTGATGGTAATGGGAGAGGAAGTGGCGAGTCCAAATCACATGTTCTTAAAGCAATAGGGCTAGATGATAGCAGGATTGATAGTTCTGTTAGACTTAGCTTTGGACTTGATAATGAAGTCGATGATATAAAATATGTTGCGAAAAAGATAATTGAAAGAGTGAATTTATTAAAATTAATGGGCTAATGTTATTGTGACGACATTAGCCCTTTGCATATTGTTTTTTGAAATCCTTAGGAGTGCATTCGTTTATTAATTTAAACATTCTGTTAAAAGTGGAAGCGTTAGAAAATCCACACTGATATGAAATTTCTGTAATCGACAATTCACTTTCAACCAGGAGACGCTCCGCCACATATATTCTTTGTTCGGTAAGATAATGGTAGAACGAAGTGTTTGTATATTTTTTAAATTGCCTTGAAAAGTGAAATTTGCTAAAACCAGCCATATTCGCAACTGACTCTAAGCTAATCTCTTCTGTACAGTGTTCGCTAATATAATTACATGCATATTGAATCTTTTCTGCAACTTGGCGGCTTTTATTGCTGTCCAGTTTGTAATTGATGGTTGGACCGTTACTGTGCTGCCCAACAAGAGCCATTATTTCAAGGAATCTACTATAAATAAATATTTCTGAGTTTGGATCTGTACTTAAATATTCATCTTTTATTTCTAAAATATATTGTTTAATCTTGCTATGAGCTTCTTTATCAAAATTTTTGTCTAAATGAATAGCAGGAGATATATGGGTTAAAAGAAAATCAAGGCCTTTTATTTGCCTGAGTGCTCCTGGCTCAATCTGGAATATAATACGTTTTCCGTCACAGTTAGTTCCTACAGAATGAACGATGCCTGGAGCAATGATAACAACATCATCTGGCTCTAAAATATATTTATTATTGGCACACATAACCTCATATGTACTGTTAATTGGCATGATAATTTCAATAGGTCCGTGCCAGTGAACAGGGTAATAGTCAGTTTCTGTATTATCGTATAGACGCACGGTGGTATTCTCTTTATAATTGACGAATTCGTGCATTCCTTTTAAATTTTCAATCATAGTAGTGCCTTCCTAGTAAAATCAATTGATTTAGGTTGTTCATATTCTGTTCATATTATGCCTGCAAAAATGAAAAATAGCAATAATAATCAAAAAAATAGCAATAATTTAGAAGTTTTTTATTTTGCCATTTGGTAAATTATACCTATAAACGTTATATTCTTTTTCTTGTTTTTCTCATATTTATGCAGACTGTTTCATGATATAATACATGGAGTGGTCTGCATAATGTGAATATGGGGAAAACACAAAAAAATATTTGGAGGTTAGCATGGAAATTAAAAGCGTAAAAAGCAGTGATTTCAAGAAGTACGGCAAAGTCGTAGACATTGATGCAACAGAGATCCTTGATCTAGCTAAAGCCTATGATATGCCAGAGGGTGTTGACTATTTTGCTTCAATTGAAGCATTCGAGGCAACAGCAGCAGCGAAGGTATTAGAGAAGAGTTGTTTTGGTGGTATGCCAATCGAAGTTGGTATGTGCCTTGGCCACAATACTAAGCTTAATGCAGTAGAGTATCACAGAAACTCAGAGATTAATATTGCAGCATATGATATGATCCTTCTCCTTGGTGAGCAGAAGGATATCGAGGATGATTTCACTTATGATACATCTAAGATTGAAGCATTCCTTGTTCCAGCAGGTGTTGCAGTAGAAATATATGGAACTACATTACATTATGCACCTTGTAGTGCATCAGAAGGAGCACCTTTCATTTCAATAGTTGTTCTTCCTAAGGGAACAAACTTTGATCTTACAGAGCAGCCAACAGCTACTCCAGAGGATAAGCTTATGACAGCAGTTAATAAGTGGCTTATTGCTCACGAAGAAGCTGCCATCGATGGTGCATTTAATGGTTTGAAAGGAGAAAACATCGATGTATTACATAGGAGTTGATTTAGGAACATCAGCTGTTAAGTTAGTTTTAATGGAGTCTAAGGGAACTGTTGTTAATACAGTTTCTAAGGAGTATCCACTTATTTTCCCTAAGCCAGGATGGTCAGAGCAGGAGCCTAAGCATTGGAAAGAGGCAGTTCTTGAGGGAATAGTTGAACTCGTTAAGGATGTTGATAAGAGTCAGGTAGCTGGTATCGGTTTCGGTGGTCAGATGCATGGTCTTGTTGCTCTTGATGAGAATGATGAAGTTATTCGTCCAGCAATTCTTTGGAATGATGGTAGAACTCAGAAAGAAACAGATTATCTTAATAATGTTATTACAAAGGAAGTATTATCAGCTGAGACAGCTAATATTGCATTTGCTGGTTTCACAGCTCCTAAGATTCTTTGGATGAAAGAGAACGAGCCAGATAATTTCGCAAAGATCAAGAAGATTATGCTTCCTAAGGATTATATCGCATATGTATTATCAGGTGTTTTCTCAACAGATTACTCTGATGCTTCAGGAATGCTTCTTCTTGATGTTAAGAACA
>DCHQ01000097.1:4173-12304 GCA_002314855.1 Lachnospiraceae bacterium UBA1748 | reverse complement strand
CCTGCACCAAAGTCGTTACACTTCTTGATAAGCTTAGAAACCTCTTCACGACGGAAAAGTCTCTGAAGCTTTCTCTCTGTAGGAGCATTACCCTTCTGAACCTCAGCACCACAAGACTCAATAGACTTCTCTGTATGAACCTTAGATGAACCTGTAGCACCGCCACAGCCGTCTCTACCTGTTCTACCACCAAGGAGAATAATGATATCTCCTGGATCAGATGTCTCTCTTATAACGTTCTTTCTAGGAGCAGCGCCCATAACAGCACCAATCTCCATTCTCTTTGCTACGTAGTTAGGATGATAAATCTCCTTAACGAAACCTGTAGCAAGACCAATCTGGTTACCATATGATGAATATCCGCTAGCAGCACCACGAACAAGCTTCTTCTGTGAGAGCTTACCCTTAAGTGTCTCGCTTACTGGAACTGTAGGATCTGCAGCACCTGTAACACGCATAGCCTGATATACATAGCTTCTACCTGAAAGTGGGTCTCTGATAGCACCACCAAGACATGTTGCAGCACCACCAAAAGGCTCAATTTCAGTTGGATGGTTGTGTGTCTCATTCTTGAACATAATGAGCCACTCTTCTGTATACTTATCTGTTCCATCACCTGGATCAATTTCGATAGGTACTACGATAGAACAAGCATTAATCTCATCAGATACTTCAACATCTGTAAGAACGCCATCAGCCTTAAGCTTCTTCATAGCAACGAGTGCAAGGTCCATAAGACAGATAAACTTATCATCTCTTCCCTTGTAAAGCTCGCTTCTTGCATCTACATAGCTCTGATATGATGTCTCGATAGGTGTTCTAAAGTATCCATCATCAAACTCAATATCCTTAAGTTCTGTACTAAATGTAGTATGACGGCAGTGATCTGACCAGTATGTATCAAGTACTCTGATCTCTGTCATTGAAGGATCACGCTTCTCTTCATTTGTAAAGTAATTCTTGATATGAAGGAAATCGTTGAATGTCATAGCAAGTCCAAGTGACTCGTATAATGACTTAAGCGAAGATCCATCCATAGCAATAAATCCATCAAATATCTTAACATCTGCTGGATCGTCATAATTAGTAACAAGAGTCTCTGGCTTCTCAAGACCAGTTTCTCTTGAATCTACTGGGTTAATACAGTGAGACTTGATTCTATCAAACTCCTCATCTGTAATATTTCCAATAATCATATATGTTACGGCAGTTCTGATAATAGGATTCTCATTCTCATCAAGGAACTGAACACACTGAACAGCTGAATCAGCTCTCTGATCATACTGACCAGGAAGGTACTCTACGCTAAATACCTTGGCACCTGCTGGAATCTCAAGAGTCTCCATATATAAATCATCAACTGGTGGCTCAGAGAAAACGCTATGGCAAGCCTTTTCAAATACCTTGTCAGAGATATTCTGAACATCGTATCTTATGAATACTCTTACATCTTCTACAGATGATATTCCAAGATAACCATGTATCTCTTCCTTAAGTTCTACTGCCTTTACAGCAAACTCTTTCTTCTTCTCAACATAGATTCGTCTTACATTTTGACTGTCTGCGTCGTACATTTTGTTTACTTATCCTCCATTTTGGTTGGTAAAAAATAATATATCATCAGCTCCCACTAATTTTTAGGGAGTATTGATTTCATAATTAATACTAACTGATTATTAACATCCTCTTCATTTAAGAACGATGTTCTGCTCATTAGTTTCATTCCCTCTAGAGTATATACTATATTTTGAGCCATAAGTCTATGGTCATCTACACTAAACTCACCAGCTTCTGTGCCCTTTTTTAGTATATCTTCGAGAAACTTAACACTTGCATCCATTTGATTGCTAAGAAGTGTCTTCTCTTTATTTTCATGTTGCTCGAATGAATATTCATACATCGCAACAAGTAAACTTCCTCTTCTTTCAAGTATAGCTTTTTTCTGCTCATAGAAAAAGAGTGTTAGTATATCGTTATTGGTAGGCTTATCCGAAAGCTTTCTCGCAAGACCAGGATCAACCTTGGCTGACTCAGCCTCAAGCACTGCTCTGAATATACTTTCTGTACTGTCAAAATACAGGTATAGTCCACCACGGCTTATATCGCAGGCTTCAACAATATCCTTCATTGTTACACTTCTAAAGCCTTTTTTCACAAAAACATGATTTGCTTTTTCTATAATATAATTTTTCTTTTGAATCGATTTATTTCCCATAATAACCATCCTATTTGCCAGGTCTAGTGTAAAATTCGATGATTTCCTTCATCTTGGTGATAACCTTCTCGTATACACCATACTCTACACCTTCATTCCATACAGCGCCCTTAACCATACCTTTCTGGATGTATCTGGCCAAAATATCACCAAGTACTTCCATATCCTTAAGTTCTGCCTTTTCTATGAGCCTAAGCTCATCCTTGTAATCCCTGATACGATATTTCGAATATGTATATACATAATATTTATTATAGAACCTGGTTTTCTGTACTGCCTTAACAAAAGCAAGTAGCGTGGAATCATACACTGGAACCTTTAGAGTTCCTGGTCCACTATTCTCTGGTGTATAAGTATTCCATAGCTTGGCCCCACTATTTTTTATAAGCCATGGAAGGTATGCCGAAAGCTTGTCCACATCACCCTGAAACATTTCTATTCTTTCAGCAACGCTTGCCTTACTATCGTCCATAATAACCCCTCTCTATGATTCTCCCTAAGAAACGTCTGAATAATTTACATTAACAACATGTTAATAAGCTCGGAAGCTGTATCATATTCAAATTCATTGATTGCATGCTTAATCTCAATAAGCTGCTTTCTGATACCAGCATCAAATGGATATGTAAGCAGGTTATCAGTTTTTCTTGCAGCCTCACCCTGTTCAAGAAGATCAAGGGAGCCCTGGAGTGAATGAAGCTCATCACAGAACTCATTCCAGTCAAGCTCTTTATCTCTGAACTGAGTGACTTCATCACTAAGCATTCCTGTGTTATCAAGAACCCTTGTGATACTATCGAGTATCTTGGCATACTGCTCAATCATATAGCCCGACTCACGCTCAATAACATCAATATTGCCATCTCGTCCAGCGAATTCTTGAATACGAGCAAACTCGGAAAGCTGGCTGGCACCTATACCTGCCATGAGTCCCTTAAGAGCATGAACCTCAAATACATATTCCCTATAGTGACGTCCTTCTCGATAGTCCTTGATACGCTGAAGGTGCATAGGTCCATCATCATGAATAAACTTAAGTATCTGCAAGTACTTCTGCTTGCTGTTACCATAGTTTTCAAGTCCCTGTGCAACGTTAACACCTGGAATAACTATTTCTACATCATTGTAATCATTATCATCATATTTCTTGTCGACATATTTAATTACATCTGCTGGCAGGAATTTCTTAAGTACAGCCTCGACACTTGCAATATTAATAGGCTTGGAAATATATTCCTGAAAACCACTTTGCAGGAACATTTCTCTTGTACCATTAATTGCATTGGCAGTAACTGCGATGATTACCATATTGCGCTTTTCAGGCTTACTGTTAAGTCTTATAAGCTTGGCAGTCTCAATACCATCCATTTCAGGCATCATCTGATCCATGAATACCATGTGATAATGATTCTTTTCTATTTTCTCAAGGGCTTCCTGACCTGATAATGCAGTATCAACACGTACCTGGAACATGGTAAGAATTCCCTGGGCCACCTTGATATTGGTCATGTTATCATCAACAACCAAAATCTTGGCAAGCGGTGCAATGAAGGTTTTCTCAACTTCATTGCTGCCTGGAAGCTCTATATTGTCATAGTCACCAACTGGCGACATATTTGTAATCTTTTGAATAAAGTAAAATGAGAATACCGAGCCAACACCATACGAACTCTTAACACTAATCTCACCGCCCATCGACTCCACAAGACGCTTACAGATGGCAAGTCCAAGTCCAGTACCTTCAACAGTACGATTTTTAATCATATCTGCTCTCTGGAAGGAATCAAATAGTGTTGGAATACTCTCTTCCTTAATACCACAGCCTGTATCCTCAATTGAAACATTAAGAATAGCTATTTCTTCATAGTTTTCATTGATATCCTTGGACCATTCCACATACATTCGAATGTATCCACGCTTAGTATACTTGGCTGCGTTGGTAAGTATATTGGTAAATATCTGTCTTACCTGTGTCTCATCACCAAAAAGGCCTGATGGCACAGTTTCATCAATATGAACTATAAGCTCAACATTCTTATCATGAAGCCTGTAGTTAATCATATTGGCAATATCCTTGATAACAACGCCCAGATTATACTCGGACTCTGCCTTCTCCATTTTGCCATGTTCGATTTTGGAGAAATCAAGGATACCATTGATAATAGTCAGCAGAGTGTTGCTGGCTGACTTAATATTCTTGGCATTTTCTTCTACGTTGCTATTAATATTGTCATGAAGGATTAAGTCCGTCATACCAACAATAGCGTTCATAGGAGTTCTAATTTCATGGGACATATTAGCAAGGAATACTGACTTGGCACGGTTGGCCTCTTCTGCCGCATCCTTAAGTTCAATAAGTCTCATTGTTGAATTATATTCTTCAGTTCTATCTATAATCCAGAATGTAGTACCCTTATACTTTTTCTTATCATAAAAAGGTACTGTATCAACTGTATAATGGTTGTCCCCAACCACAATATCTTCATTTCTGTCAAGCTTACGAAGTTTCTCAACAAGCATTGGTCCCGGAGCATCAAAATTAAGTTCAGGGAATATCTGCTTGGCCTTTTCGTTGACGTATATGATATTGTCAGTAACATCTACAACAACAAATCCATACTCTATGGACTCCAGGATATCCTCCTTGGCCATCTGAGTAGAATCAAGCATTTTGTAATACCATATGATAATGGTAAGAAATAGCCATGTTGTAAAACATGTTATTGGTAATATTGGATAGCTGTATTTATGGAGAAGAAAATTGGCAAATATACCAACCATCATTATTCCATTAATATATAAAAGGTTATGAGCGCCTGAGTTCTTCTGAATCTTAGGATTAAATGCTCGCGCCATAGTTGTATATAGCGACAAAAAGGCAAATCCAAGCGTTAATATGACTTCAACAGCATTCCATACACCAAACTGATAGCGAATAGTTTCATAGTAACCATTATTAACCAGTACAGGATTAACTAAAAATCCTCCAAACGACTGGAATACCAGAATCATTACACCATCAAGAAAAGCAAACCCAATAAGTAGCGCACGTATCAGTTTTGGCATAGCCAGCTGATTATACTCTGCAGTCACCTCTGTCAGTGAAATGATAACTAAGGTGGTTCCAAAATACTGGGCGCCAATAGCCAGGGATATATATCCCACATCTGAATTGACAATTTCGGCGAGCAAACCTGCAAGCACAAGCATTACACCTGCCGCGCCAAGATTTACCCTGCCCTGCAGTTTGGATGGTTTAGAATAATTAATTCTTACAAATGATATGATTGTATAAACAACTGCAACCAGGCCAGCTAAAAAGCAGCCCAGATATGCCATATCAGTTCTCATTTATTCCCCGTCGCCTTCCATACCTAAAAGCTTGTTTTTCTTATACTCTGCGAAGCATCCGTTATCGAGAGCATCCCTTATTTCTTCCATCATCTTGTTATAAAAATACAGATTATGAAGAACACATAATCTCATACCAAGCATCTCATTAGCCTTAAGCAAGTGTCTAATATATGCTCTTGAGTATCTCTGACATGCAGGACACTTACAGCCCTCTTCGATTGGTCTGTCGTCTCTCTCGTATTTGGCATTCTTAAGATTAATCTTGCCCTTATTAGTGTATACATGAGCATGACGACCATTTCTTGTTGGATATACACAGTCAAAGAAATCAACGCCTCGCTCAACACCTTCCAAAATATTCTGAGGTGTACCAACGCCCATCAGGTAAGTTGGCTTGTCCTCTGGAAGATATGGCACTACTTCATCTAAGATGTAATACATTTCTTCATGGGTCTCACCAACTGCAAGACCTCCTATAGCATATCCATCAAGCTCAAGCTCTGATATTCTCTTGGCATGCTCTATTCTGATATCTGCATATATTGCACCCTGATTAATACCAAAAAGCATCTGCTTTTTATTGATAGTATCCTCAAGGGAATTAAGTCTGTTCATTTCTTTTTTGCATCGCTCAAGCCATCTGGTTGTACGAGCAACTGATGCCTCAACATAAGGACGCTCTGCCTTACTTGGTGGACACTCGTCAAATGCCATAGCAATTGTTGATGCAAGGTTAGACTGAATCTGCATACTTTCCTCTGGTCCCATAAAAATAGGTCTGCCATCTATATGAGAATGGAAATATACGCCCTCTTCCTTAATCTTACGAAGTCCTGCAAGCGAAAACACCTGGAATCCGCCTGAGTCAGTCAGTATAGGCTTATTCCACGACATGAATCTATGAAGTCCACCCATCTCTTTAATAAGCTTGTCGCCTGGACGTACATGCAAATGATATGTATTGGAAAGTTCTACTAACGTTCCGATGCGTTCAAGATCCTCAGTGGATACTGCACCCTTTATAGCACCTACTGTTCCAACATTCATAAAAACAGGGGTTTCTATGGTTCCATGAGGTGTTATAAAACGGCCACGCTTAGCCCTACCTTCCTTTTTAAGTAACTGGTACATTTATATACTCCTAAAATTATTCACCTAACTTCTTGAAGATAATACAGTTAGGCTTCTGAATAGATATTTCCTTAGTATTCATTACCAAAGTACCGTTCTGGAAATCTGTGGTAAAGAATGTCATAGTATCATTCTCGTGATTAAGTGATACAAGATGTTTATTGTCTGGGAAAAGTGCTGCATCCTTAGGGTAGCTACCGCTTATTGGGAGACACATAATCTTGCTAAGCTCGCCTGTTTTCTTATCAACATTGTAAGCAATAACACTATTATCACCTGCATTAGAGCTGATAAGATACTTGCCATCCATAGAAAGCTTGAGTGCACTGGCTGCAGAATCTCCTGCATGATAGTCATTAAGAGTAGAGATAGTCTGAATCTTATTGAACTCAGGATCCCCTTCACTCTTCTCATTGTACTCATATACATCAATATTGTTCTTAACCTCGTGAACAATATATAAATATTTACCATCCTTAGAAAGCTTCATATGTCTTGGGCCTGAGTACTGCTCTGAATGGATAATATCTACCATCTTAAGCTTACCTGTATTGTGGTTTAGGCTATATACCTTGATATGATCAAGGCCAAGATCTGCTGCAAGAAGATATTTATTATCTCTTGTCATCTTTACACAGTTAACGTGAGGTCTAAAGCTTCGGTCTGCAATCGAGCCGATACCTTTATGATATATTTCATCAGTAATACCAATGATTTTTCCATCTTTATCAAGATTTAATACTGTGATTTTTCCATCGTGATAGCCGGCTACAAATAGGAATTTATCTTCATAATCAGTTGATAAATAACAGCCTCTCATACCATTAATGGCTGCTGCCGATGTAAGTTCAAGGCTACCGTCCTTGCCTATGAAATAGCTCTCAACGCCAAAGTCTGTAATTGAATACAGCATTTTCCTACTATGAGATAAAGTAATATAAGAGCTATTTGAAATAGCCACCTCGCCTTTACTTATAAACTTTCCATTTTTTTCATCGACGTCAAAAATCTTGATACCGTCTTTTTGTGTTGTTGTATAACAAGAAACATATGCTACATATTTTCCAGCCATAAAAGTAACCTCACCTTAATCCCAAAAATTAATGAAACAAATTATATAAACAACTATGATTCTTTTACTCGCTCTTCCATAGGAATGTACTCTCTATGGTGACCTACATACTTGTAAGCAGGTCTGATAATCTTGCCCTTGTTTACAAGCTCTTCAAGTCTATGAGCACTCCATCCTGAAATACGCGAAATAGCGAAAATAGGTGTGAAAAGTTCTTCTGGAATACCAAGCATTGTATATAAGAATCCGCTGTAGAAATCAACATTGGCACATACTGGCTTGAATGTTCTTCTGTTCTCTGTAATAAGCTTGATACCTATCTTCTCTACTGATTCATAAAGTTCAAACTCAGCAAGCAT
>DCHQ01000097.1:0-4102 GCA_002314855.1 Lachnospiraceae bacterium UBA1748 | reverse complement strand
GACATTGTATATACTGCATGACCAAGACCATAAATAAGTCCTGCCTTGTCAAATGCCTCTTTATTAAGTACCTTCTGAAGATATGCCTTGATTGCCTTCTTGTCAGTCCAATCCTTAACATTCTCCTTTAAGTCTCTGAACATCTGCTGAACCTTGAGGTTGGCACCACCATGTCTAGGTCCCTTAAGTGAAGCTATTGAAGCTGCAATTGCAGAATATGTATCTGTACCTGTTGAAGTAACAACGTGTGTTGTAAATGTAGAGTTATTACCACCACCATGCTCAGCGTGAATAACTAATGCCATATCAAGTACATGAGCCTCAAGCTTAGTGTACTCTCCATTAGGACGAAGCATACGAAGGATGTTTTCAGCAATTGACTTGTTCTTGTCTGGCTTTCTAATGATAAGTGATTCATCAAGCTCAACGTGTCTATATGCCTGATAGCTGTACACACTCATAAGTGGTACCTTACCAATAATCTGAAGGCACTGACGAAGAACGTTAGGTACTTCAATACTGTCTGGATCAGGATCATATGTATAAAGCGAAAGAATAGACTTCTGAAGAGCGTTCATAATATTTGTACTTGGGTGATGCATATGCACTACTCTGACAAACTCATTAGAAAGCTCCTGAAGGTCTGAAAGAATAAGTCTGAACTTATCAAGCTGTTCCTTGGTTGGAAGGTTACCAAATAAAAGAAGGTAAGTAACTTCCTCGAACATAAACTTTCTATTAGCTGTTCCCTTGATTATATCCTTGACATTGTATCCCTGATAATAAAGCTGACCTGGTGCAGGTGTCTTAATACCATCAATAAGCTCACTACCTACAACGTCTGATATCTCAGTAAGACCTGTAAGTACACCCTTACCATTAACATCACGAAGACCTCTTTTTACGTCATATTCCAAATAAAGATTCTGGTCGATAACGCCCTCATTCATACACTCTTTTACGAGGTCGGCGAACATCTCCTGTCTCTCTTCATTTAGCTTCATCATTGAATTATTACTAACTGGTGCCATAATATTGCTCCTTAAAATTAATACTTGATTTAAGACTATCTAATTATCTCTGGGAAGCCCACTTTCTTCTGGACCTTACGAAGAGTTTTGTTAGCAAAGTAAGATGCCTTTTCAGCATTCTCTTTGATGATGCCATCAAGGTAATCTTTATTCTTAGATAAATCAGCATAACGCTCCTGAAGTGGCTTAAGTACATCAACTACTGCCTCTCCTACTGCAAGCTTGAAGTCTCCATAGCCCTTACCATCGAATTCCTTCTCGATGTCTGCTGCAGACTTGCCTGTACAAGCGCTATAAATATCAATAAGATTGCTGATACCTGGCTGATTCTCTGAGTATCTTACGCAGCCTTCTGAATCTGTAACAGCTCTCTTGAACTTTCTAATAATAGTATCTGGATCATCAATAAGATAAATAGAACCATTAGGATTCTCATCGGATTTACTCATCTTATGCTCTGGATCCTGAAGACTCATGATTCTGGCACCGCTCTTGCCAATATATGGTTCTGGTACAGTGAATACATCACCATAAATCTGATTAAATCTCTGAGCTATATCTCTTGTAATTTCAAGATGCTGGAGCTGGTCCTTACCAACTGGAACAACATCTGCCTGGAATAAAAGAATATCAGCTGCCATAAGTACTGGGTATGTGAAAAGACCAGCATTAATATTGTCTGCATGCTTTGCTGACTTATCCTTGAACTGAGTCATACGGCTAAGCTCACCCATATATGTATAGCAGTTAAGAATCCATGCAAGTTCAGCATGAGCACTTACCTGTGACTGGTAATAAATACAGTTCTTCACTGGATCAATGCCTGCTGCAAGGAATAATGTTAATATCTCTCTATTCTTCTTTCTAAATGCTGCAGGATCCTGTCTAACAGTGATTGAATGAAGATTCGCAACTGAGTAAAAGCACTCATATTCATCACAAAGGTTAACCCAGTTCTTAAGTGCTCCAAGATAATTACCAAGAGTCAGGTTACCTGTTGCCTGCATCGCACTAAATAATACTTTCTTATTGTCTACCATTTTTTCTACCAACCTTTATATTATTTGTCTCTATAAGACTTATTTAACGTTTTTCTTTTTACAGCAATTCTTACCAGACTTACAACTACATACACATTTTTTATTACCTGTATTCTTAAGAATCTTGGTACGAATGTACTTGTAAGTATATTCCTCACCATACTTGGCATAAATCTTAAGAAGTCTCACAAGGAGCTTCTCTGTATATGGATGAAGGAACTGAGCTGTATTTCCTTTATTATAGTAATCAAGAGCATCACGTGTCTTAAAATCCTTGCCATGATATACCTTGCACGCTGCCACTCTGTCTATAAACATCTCCACAATAAATCTTGGTGGCATCGGCGCCATATAAATAGGCTTGTCCGGATTAACTGGACAAAAATCCACATAATATTCATAGTGATGACGATTTCTACCCTTGTGATGAAGCCACGCATTAGAGTATCCAAGTGTGTCCCTCTCTGCTGCGTTAGGACTTCTCGTTCCCTGATAATACTTAACACCAGTTATAAACTCAGTAGGACTGTACTTAGACAAATCATGTAAAAGCCCCTGCTTATAAAGGCCAACCTTGAAACAGCCTTCCATTACAAGCAGCTTATGATTGGTTATAGTCTTAAAATGTTCGATTGTGTTATTAACATACTTAAGAATCATATAATAAGCTCCAGTACTAATAACGTATTCTTGAAATTATCCAAAAGGTGCTAGTGCACCTAGTATTCACAAGTAACACACATTTTATCATAGTTCTTGCTTTTGTGCTACAGATTTATTACACTAATGTCATAAATTAAAAATATAATGAAAGGTGGTCATTATGGCAGATAAAAATAGAAAAGAAGAAATTGATGCAGAAGAAATGTATGTTGATATAGAGCTTGATGAAGGAACTGTAAAGTGCTCTATCGTAACTATATTTGAAGTTGAAGGCAAGGATTATATTGCTCTTCTCCCTCTTGATGAGAATGGTGAAAATGAAGACGGCGAAGTATGGATCTACGGCTACAAGGAAGATGAGAATGATCCTAACGTGGAGCCTGAGCTCATCTACATTGAGGATGAGGAAGAATATGAGCGTGCATCTGATGCATTTGATGAGTATCTTGATTCAGTTGAATTCGATGAGCTTGTATAAGCGTCTATTAATCTTTATTAATTCCAGTAATAAAGCCCAGCTAAGCTGGGCTTTTAATATTCTTCAAGGCCTTTTATCTCCGCGAGGAACCTTGACCTTTCCTGCTTATGAGTTCTGCTCTTCTTCACATATGTAAGGTATAAACTTTCTTTGGCACGTGTTAATGCCACGTAAAACACACGTCTCTCCTCTTCTATGCTTGCTGGCGTTGTAGCCTTGGACTGTGGCACCGTCCCTTCTGATAGTCCTGGTAATATGACCATTTTAAACTCAAGGCCCTTGGAGCCATGCATAGTCATGATATGAACTCTGTCAGTGTCATCATCACTTATGGCTGACCTAGCCAGTTCCAGGTTATACTCTTCTATATATTCCAAGAACTGTTTATAGTTTTCCTTGCCCCTGGCACTATCCTCAATAAGATCAAGTATCTCTTTTATATCAGAAATATCCCGTCCATTATCCAAAGCCTCTTTAACAATAAACTCCTCATAGCCCATGCCTTTTCTTATATAATTGACTGCTCCATACATATCAAGCTTTGAAATATATTCTAGCTGATTAATGAGTGTTTCAATATTTCGCTGCAAATATGGCTTTATCCCAGGACTAAACATCATTGACTTAAGATTAACCTGCTCACTTATCGTACTTCGGCTTATATACCTGACCGGTTTATTCATAAATCTAAGAAAATGGCGCCTACTATGGTCACCACTTGCAAATGCAAGTATGGCCAGAATATCCCTGGCAACCTCAGAATCAAAAAAGCTAAGTGGCTTTTCCTTAAAGCTATATGGAATCTTGCTGTCAGTAAGAGCCTTAGTTAATAGCCTGGCCGAACCATTGGTTCTATATATGATGGCCACATCGCTATAATCTCCCCTTCT
>DCHQ01000045.1:14776-24619 GCA_002314855.1 Lachnospiraceae bacterium UBA1748 | reverse complement strand
GCAACATCTGCCTGCTTACAGATTTCAAGAACATTAGGTCCAAAGAAACACTTTCCACCATCTTCTCTAAGTGACTTAATCTTAGCAATGTCTGGTTCTACTGTGGCATCTGCCTCTATATCAGCTGCCCAGTCGTGATCCATATCAAAAATATTATTAACATCATCAACAGCCACACCAAGAAATACATCAACTAGCACTACTTTATGTCCCTTGGATTTAAGAGCATTATAAATACCCTTACCTGATACAAGTGAAATATTTCTTTCTGTACTTGTACCACCTGCTAAAACTACTATTTTCATAATAATCTCCATTCAATTTACTATCGTAATATTAATCCCTGATTAATAGGTAATCTTTGGATCAAAGCATGGCATATACTGAAGCTTGAAAAGATTAGCTGCATGCTTTTTATCAATAAGGGCCTTAGTCTCAGGATCTGGCTCCTCAATTCCTCTTATATATTTATCAAGAGTTGCATATTTAAATCCAAGATTGTCCTCATCAGTCTTTGACTGAAGGCCATCTGTAGGTGTTTTTTCAACAAGACTATCTGGAAGCCCAATAAGCTTTCCTATCTGCTTGAGCTCTGTAACTGTAATAAAGCTAAGCGGACTAAAATCACCTGCTGCATCTCCGTATCTAGTAGAGTAACCAACCCAGTCCTCAGAAAGATTACATGTATTGACTACTCGGCCATTATGACTCTGTCCCACTGCATATAAAGTTGTCATACGAACTCTTGGAGGAATATTAGTCTTTGTTTGAACAGATACATCAAAAGGAAGAGCCTTTGTAAGTCCATCCACTGCATCCTTAATATTAATTACCATATGCTTAATACCAAGATGGTTAACAAGCTCATAAGAAGAAGCTATATCAGCCTGCTCGCCACATGGCATAAGAACACCTATTACACGATCAACACCAAGAGCCTCTACGCAAAGAGCTGCTGCAATACTACTGTCCTTACCACCTGAAATTCCAATTATGGCATTACATCCTGGGCCATTCTTTTCAAAAAAATCACGTATCCACTGTACACATTCATCTTTTACTTTGGCTGCATCAAACATAACAACATCTCTCCTTATATGAATTAATGATTTATCAAAATACTACATTTAAACATAAATGATTGCACCTACTGATTAAGTCTTAAACCAAATCAATACGTGCAATCAATATTATAACATATTTAGTCTACCATGGCTCCCCATCATAATATTCATATGGTGTAACGGTAATATTAGGTCTGTCACCCACATTTATTGTTGGATCGTATGGAGCAACTGGTACATCTGGACCTGATGGATCAGTTGGATCAGTTGGGTCTGATGGATCTGGCTGAGGTTGTGGCTCAGAAGTACTATCATCCTTTTTATCTATCATTACAACCTCGTTATAATCACTTTTCTTGTCCTTGTTCTCATATGTAACAGATCCATCTTTATTTATAGTGAATACTACATCATCTGCCGTTGCATATCCCTGTGGTGCTTTAGTTTCTTTCATCGTATAGGTTCTGCCTATTCTAAAGCCCTTTTCTAGATAAGGTGTATCTGATGTTTCATATTCATACATCACCTTACCTTCTTCATCAAGAATCTGGATGGTTGCTCCGCTAAGCTTTCTACCCTCTTCATCTGTTTTAACAAATTTTACAACTACACCAAGCTCGTCGATAAATTCTTCTATATCATCATATAACTGCTGAGCATCTTTGTTATGGCCCTTACCTTTCTCATCGGCGCAGCCATTCTCTGTAAGAACCTCCTCGGCCTCTCGTAAAATAGCTATATTATCCATAAGATTATGAACAGTTATTTTCTTCTTATCAATTGGGGCTGTAATAGCAAGGACCTTATTAATTCTAACCATACATTCTGTTTCTTCTGGCATAGAATAATCAAGTGCTTTCTCATACTCCTCTATTGCAAGATCATAATATCCCTGCTGGAAATAATTATTTCCTTGATTGTAGTGTGAAATATAAGGCTCTGTAAATCCAAGAACAGCCAGGTTATTTTTTTCATATATTCCATTGTTATAGGCCTTAATCATGGATTCGTTGCTTGCGTAATTCACAACAAACACCATAAGGACAAGTACCAAAAGAACCCAAAGGGCATTGATTACCTTTCTCATTTCACGCTTCCCTTTCTCTTATAGCTAATGAACTCAAACGCTAAAAGTAATGCAATTGGCCATGCAAAGATATAGTAAACATCACCATATGTATCTTCAACACCGTTTTCTGTATTAGACAGTGTTTCTTCTTTTATCTGATCAACAAGGTCCTCAAGCTCCTCAAAATCCCTATCACTTTCTCTGTGAATTAATGGAACGCCCATTTCCTTGGCAATCTTCTTAGCATTAACTGGATCATATTCTGATACAGTTATTTCATTATATCCAGTATCCCAATCATAGTAAGAAACCTGCTCATACTCACCTGAATACTGGTCTTTAAGGAACATTTCGCCACCCTTTTCTGTACCATATCCAAGAACAGCACCGCCATCAATATACTTCTTACACTTGGCAAATGACTCAAGTTCATCATCTTTGTTCATCTCGCCATCAGTAATGAAGAATACTATTACCTTACCATCCATTCTTTCATGGAGCTTCTTAAGGTTACTTTCAACTAGTTCACGACATACATTTATGGATGTTCCCTTTCCATACAGTGAGGACAGTGGATAAATACCATTAATCATACCAAATGTATAGTTACTGTCATCTGTAATAGGTGTAAGCTGCTGTGCGGTATTATGAAATGAAATAATGCAGCTCTTACATCCCTGAAGCTCGTCTAATATATAGCGGCAATCGCTTTTTGCTGCTTCAAGTCTTGTATAATAGTTTTCGCCATCATAATCATTGGCTACCATACTAATAGTGTCATCTACTACGAAGAGAATATATGCCTCAACTTTTTCAGTCTCAATCTGAACGCCCTCTTTTGGTATCTGAAAACGTAGGTTCAGTAAAAATATCAACACAATTAAAATGATCTGACGGATATATGGCCAAACACCTTTTCTTTTACAGAAAAGAAGCAGCACACATATAGTAGCCACCAACCATATTGGCAATATTGGATTTATTCTTATATCTTCTAGAATAATTGGAAACATTTATACTACTCCACGTCTATAATCTAGCAATCTTTGCAAATAACATCATTAATGATACGGATATGAAAAGTAAAATATATGGCTTTTCTGGAAATTCTGTTTCAGTTACTTTTCTATCTATCTTAACAGTATTTTTACCATGCTTTTCGATATCCTTAACTATCTGGCTTACTGTGTCTTCGTCTTCGGCAATATAGAACTTACCGCCTGTATTCTCTACTACGGTCTTCATTTCATCACGCTCGCTGCCAAACATGAAGTCAGTACCAATACCATATACAACGACACCGTTATCCTCACATAACTCCCCTGCTTCAGGCAAAGTTACAAATGGCTCACCACAAAGCTCATTATCAGTTGCAAATATAACAAGCTTGGTTCTCTCTTCCCCATCCTCTTCATCTGGGAACACGCAGGTTGTTGATGCAAGACCATCACCTATAAGCGACGAACCTCTTTCGTTACCTACGAGAGTACCATTACTGATAAAGTCACTAAGATACATGGACTCTTCAAAATCAAAGTCATCTTCATCACCAAAACCTGAATAATAATAGTTACGCGCTGATAAAGCCTTCTTTATATTAGTTAACATCTCCTTAACATACTCGTAGTCCGTAGTCAGTGGACATATCATAACAGGTGATGTATTAAAGATAATGATTCCAAAGCGATCACCCTGTAGCTTATCTACTGTTGAGATAAGCTTGTCTGAAAGATAATAGTTAAGCTCATCTACCGAAGTTGATACATCAAGACATAAAATAATGTCTCGGCAGGACTCCTCTGTTTCTGATATCTCTGTTACGTATGGACGTGCCATTAATACTGATGAAGCCATTAAACTTGCTATACACGCCAAACCAACTAAAAACTTGAGAACCTTAAATGCAACCAGTCTGTATCTATAATAAGGAATCTCCATAATATAATCTGGCATAACAGCCTTCTTGCCTTTTCCATATTTCTCACGTCTTCTAAAACGGAAAAATGCTAAAAAGACGAATAGAAGAGCTATTCCAGCACATATATAAATTGCGTATATGTTTTTTAATTCCATGTCTCAATTGCCCTTTTTGTCTTTTCAATCGATGCTATAACATCGCCTTCTGAATGCTTTGCAAACTCAGGATGATAATACTCCTCCATAAGAGCCTGAAGCGCTGGCATTTCTGCCTTCTTAACATCTTCAAGTGTGAAGCTTATAACACTTCTTCCTGTTGCAGCATATACATAATCTCGAATAATCGCACTCATACGCTGGTAAGCTTCTCGAATATCAATATCTCCAGTTTCAAACTTACTACGCAGAGCTTCCAGTTTTTTAAGATACTTGTCTCTGGACCTTTGTATATTAACTGGCTTAGGAATGCGCTTCTTTCTAGCGTTATTCTTCAATATTTTTCGTATTACTACCATAGCTACAAGCACAATGATATACAAAGCTACGAGTCCGCCTAATATTATGATAGGAGACTTTGAATACGAGAACATATCCTGTAATTGTATTTTTGTATTCACACTAATACCTCTTCTTCAATCAATAATCATCCTAGCGCATCTCTATCTTGTGCTTTTCAAGTAATTCAATAAGTCGTGCGTCCATATCATCCGGTTCATCTACAGTTGTCATAGACACACCATACTTTTTAAACTTATTCTTACATGAATTGATTATTTGCTCTCTTTTTTCTTTTTCCAGTTTTGCAAGCTTTTTGCTAGAGGTAAGGAATGCTGGCATATAATTCTTGCCACCGATATCATAAACCTTCTTACCTGCCATACCACCATCACTAACATTAATAAACATCACGTCATTGGCAAGAAGAAGCCTCTTTAGTGTTGTTTCTGAAACCTCTCTCATTCCAGATATATCAGTGACAACCACAATAATCATCTTACGCTTCATTGTTCTTACGATATACTCAAGAACATCATCTAATGATGAAGTATTCTTGGATGTAACATCTCTGTGATAACAGTTAAGAATGTTTTCAACATTAGCAAGTCCGGTCTTGAAAGGATGCATTTGCAACCCCTTCTCCCCCTTATATAAAGCACTCACATACTCACCATTACGAGTAACAAGATATGCTAAAGTTCCAGCACTTAAAATGGCCATTTCTCGCTTCTCATTACCTTTTTCTGTATCAGCAAGCATACGTCTGTTTGCATCAAATACAAACATTACATTATGCTTCTTCTCTGCAATATACTGACGGATAAGAACCTTGCCACTTCTTGCAGATGCCTTCCAGTCAATATCCTTAACTTCGTCACCGATCACGTATTCGCGAAGCTCATCAAAGTTAAGACTCCTGCCCTTATAGATAGAATTATATGATCCATCTATGACACGACTCGTGGCTTTTCTAGTATGAATTGTTTTATATCTCTTCAGGCTTGCTTCAATCCTGGAAATATAACTCATTCTCATCATGGTGTCTTAACTGCTCCTATAATTGCATCAATAATTGTTTCTTCTGCAACTCCATCAGCTACTGCTGCAAAGTTCATCATAATTCTATGACGAAGCACACTGTAGCGCATGCTCTTAACATCATCTGGTGTACAGTAATCACGACCATTAACAAGAGCTACTGCCTTGGCAACTTCCATAAATGCAATTGCAGCTCGTGTACTTGAGCCCATAGCTACATACTGTGAAAGTGCTGGTGGAAGAATTTTATCTGTAATACGTGTAGCCTGTACAATATCTACGATATACTTCTTTACTGAAGGATCTACATACACCTTCTGGCAAAGATTCTGAAGGAACTTAATATCCTCAAGAGTTGCAACGGACTGAACTGCTGAGAATACATCCTGCTCAATACGATTAAGTATTTCTATCTCCTGATTAGCATCTGGATATGTAATCTTTTCTTTAAGTAAGAAACGGTCAAGCTGTGCCTCTGAAAGAACGTAAGTACCTTCCTGTTCAATAGGGTTTTGTGTTGCGATTACGATAAATACATCTGGAAGCTTGTAGGTCTTACCTCCAATAGAAATCGCCTTTTCCTGCATGGCCTCAAGCATGGCACTCTGTGTCTTGGCACTAGAACGGTTAATCTCATCAAGAAGAACAAAGTTAGCACATACTGGACCAAGCTTTGTCTCAAATGTATTTGTAGCCATGTTATAAGTCTGAGTACCAATAATATCACTAGGAAGAAGATCCGGTGTACACTGAATACGAGAAAATTCACCATGTACCGCTTCTGTCATAACCTTAGCTGCAGTTGTCTTGGCAAGACCGGGTACTGACTCAAGAAGGATATGACCATTGGTGATAAGTGATACTAAAAGTGCGTATCCCAGCCACTCCTGGCCTACAACCTTGCTTTCATAATAGCTACGTATCTTGTTGGAGATACTAACAGCTTTCTGTAATTCTTCACTTGTAATTGCTGATTTGTTCTGTTCCATCATTGTTTCCTTTCATACCTAAATAAATAGTGTATTATAAAATATATTTTCTAAGAGGTGGTATCCTTCTAATGACCCATACTGTCATAAGTGTGACAAGAAATACACCTACAACAAATACTGGTAATAATACATAACCTCCAAGCATTAATGGTGTTATATTGCATACTTTATATAACAGGTTAATAAAGAATGTATGAATAAGGTAAACACCAAAAATATTTTCTCTAATTTTTCCTGACAGCCTGCACTCACCGAAAACCAGCTTTGCATAAGCAAATATGATAAGTGACAGCATCACTGTAATTACTGAATTGTAGCTTACATATATGCCAAGATTCATATACTGATTGGCAAATATCAACACCGCAAGACTCACACCAAGCAATATAGTCACGATATATAACGGCTTTTTTATGGTATCTTTTTCAAAAAAATACTGATGAATGTAATATCCTGCCAAAAAATAGAATATATATATACCAAATTCTGATATCTGAACTGCTGGAATACTCAGAAACAAATAGAATCCAAGGTTCTCTCGTATAAACGGAATCACAGCGCAGATAATAAATAATACTGTAAGCACATAAAAATAAGTCTGCTTTGAAGCAGCATTTACAAAGGCTTTAAAAACGGGGATAAACAAATAGATAAAAATAAGCATATAAAGATACCACATATGCCCCCAGCTATTACCAAGGAGCATCTCTTTAAATGCCATCCATAAGAATCGAAGCTCAAAGCTTCTTGAATTAAAAACTATCTCTAAAAGAGCATAGCCTGTACCAAAAAATAATAAAGCAAGAACAAGTCTTCTAAGGTACTTACCTAATAAAGACTTTATGGTAATAATCTTCTCGGGATTAAGAAATAAAGTTCCCGATATCATAAGAAAAATAGGCACACCTATAGTGCATAAATCCTTTAAACTATTATAAAAATACAACTGACCGGTTCCCATCATAGGGCTGTCGATATAACCGGTCAATACACCAGACACTGTATGGATTAGAACTACTGTTAGCATGGCAAGCAGTCTTAGCCCATCCAAATAGCCTGTCTTCTTGTTCATGTTTTCCCCTTTAGCAATATTCTATGGATTAAGCCTCCATAGAATACTGCATCATTTCATACTTAATTCTTGAGCCAACTTCTATTTCTGCTGGAAGAAGAGCTCTTGCAACCAGTTTAGTCTCACCTGACACATCGCCATCTCTTCTAAGATTGGCATAGTCGCCATCGATACTATCCACTGTATAATAAACTGCTTCAAACATATTACTTAACTAATTCCTTTAATTCGTTGAACATATCCTTATTGATGAGGCATCCAGTCTTATATGCTCTCGACATATTAATAGCCACATCAAATGTACCAATCATATCACTTGCTGGTCCTACCATAGCATTCCACTCATTAGTAAACTCTGCGTTGTACTTCTTATAATCAGTGTACATACGAACAGCATCACGATTGCCATCTTTTCCTGTCATTGTAGAGAATGATATCTTAACATTTTCAGGGAAAAGAACCACTCCGTCCTTATTAGGTGTTGGAACAGGTCCATCTGTCTGAATTGGAACAAGTAATTTTGCCTTGAAAAGCTCCTGTGCCATGAATCTGAGGTAAAGCTTATAAATAATCTCTGACTCCTCGCTATCAGGCTGTCCGATCTGAGTTAAGAGCAAAATCCATCTAGTAAGTGCAGGGTTTGTAACTGGAATCTCTGACTCACTCTTTCCTGTATAATCAGGCTTTGGAATAAGTCTCTCAGCTGCAACACCAGACATATCAGAAATAATACTAGCTCCACATGCACCATCAATATAAAATGCATCCCAAAGGAATGAAATAATACCATCACCGTTCTTACCCTTAGTGATTCTCTTAAGTTCAAGATCTCCTTTAGAATATATCTTTTTGTATTCATTAACATATGCTGGTGGGATAATCAAAATCTCTGGAGGAGTACACATAAAGCCCTGCTCCTGACGAATGGTCTTAGAGAAAAGATGTGGTTCACCTGTTAATGTATTACATACAACATAGATTTCATCAGCTGAAAGAACCTTCTTGCACATATGCTCAATAATAGGCTCTGTCTTTCTCTTATAATCTGCTTTCTGCTCATCTGTTTTAGCAAGCTCGTTCTTGGATACATACCATCCATAAAGCTTCCAAGCTTCTGCAGCATCAGCAATACTCATATTTTCAATTTCGAAGTCCTTAAACTCAAAATTCTTGATAAGAACAAAAGAATCGCCCATTGCACTTATATATGCCTGACGGATATCCTTGTTAGTTGCATTAGCCGAATGAATAACACTACCTATCTTAAGGAGTGAATTGGCACCATTTAAAATCTTGAGGACTACAAGACAATCTGTGGCATGGTCAACCTTAGTCTTGTTTATCTCCATACCAATTACCTTGGATATACATCTTACTGGCTGGTCATCGCCTGGATTAGTAATCATAACCTCGTCATCCATACTAATCATACCCTTAACCTTACCAATAACCACTATGTCATTGGAATCAGTAAGTCCAAATACTTCCTGAACTCCATATACAAAGGAAGGTCTTTTATCTGTAGTTTCTTCCTTTACTTCCTCTTCTACTGCAGCCTCAGCTACTTCTTTAACTTCTTCTTTGATTTCTTCTTTTATCTCAGCTGTATCCTTACCAGCTCTTGCAGTATCCTTTTTACCAAATATACTTAAGATTCCCATAATATCTCCCTTCCTTATGACACTTTAATAAGTCATAAAAAACGCGCATTCTATCACTTTAATAATAGCGCAACATATATTATACAGCATAATAATGATCATAAGCAAATTGTCTTTTCATATTTATTAAACTATAATGAAACCATGAACAATAAGCGATTAACATATTTGGACCTTGCCAAGGGCGTCGGTATTATACTGGTTGTTCTTGGTCATCTTGAATACATAAGTGAAAATGTGAGAGGCTTTATATCTGCATTTCATATGCCTCTTTTTTTTGTTGTATCCGGAATCTTAATGGCGCTTAAAGATGAAACCAGCTCTGATTTAAGGGTTATGCTTTCAAAAAAAGCTCACGGACTCCTGATACCATATATGTGGTTCTCGCTTATCTACATTCCAATCGATATCATGAATGTATTAATTCATCACATCGATATGAATACTTTTATTTTCAATATCATTTCTTCAGTAATATTTAGCGGTGTTGGCGTATTATGGTTTTTGCCTGCACTTTTTATTGCTGAAGTAA
>DCHQ01000045.1:1540-14711 GCA_002314855.1 Lachnospiraceae bacterium UBA1748 | reverse complement strand
TTTCTGCTATATTATCTATTCTATTATATTTGTTAGTCAGCTTATTTATTCCTATGACTGAACCAGTTATGGCAAATATACCTGTCTATATAATAAGTGGAATTGCAAGGGTAATCTTTAGAGGACTCATTGCATCTATATTTGTGGTGGCTGGATATTATTCATATACCTGGCTTCTTGGCAAAAGCAAAAGTTTTTCAATTATGCAGCTAATCGCAGGAATCATTATGATGATTATTACCGTTCTCCTTTTTGGTATAAATGGTTGCGTAGATTATCACTATCTAATCCTTAAAAATTATGCTCTATATTTTCCTCTTGCAATAATTGCGTCACTAGGAGTTGTATTAATATGCAAAAATATATATTCTCTTAGATTAATCGAATTCTTTGGTAAGAACTCTCTTATAATCATGGCAACACACGTCCAGTGCTATATTTTATATGTCGCCATCAAATTGTCGGAACTGATATCTGGAATAATGGGACAAAGTTCCATAGCTTTGGCATTATTCATACTTAGCATTATGATCATAGTTTTCCTTATAGAGAGCATAATAATACTCATAATCAACCGCTTCTTCCCTTTTGTTATAGGTAAACGCAGAAAATAAAATATCACTTCTATGCATAATAAAAAGGGCCACGCGAAATGCGTGGCCTTTTAATATACGAATTACATAATCTTATACCTGAGGAAGCTTTGCAAGACTTTCTGCAATCTCTTCATCAGTTGGAAGATAACACTCCATTGTTCCGTTGTGGAATGCTTCATAAGCATACATATCGAAGTATCCTGTACCAGTAAGACCAAAGAGAATTGTCTTCTCCTCTCCTGTTTCCTTACACTTAAGAGCTTCATCTATTGCAACCTTAATAGCATGGCTACTTTCAGGAGCTGGAAGAATACCTTCTACTCTTGCAAACTGCTCTGCTGCTGCAAATACATCTGTCTGCTTAACAGATACTGCTCTCATGTATCCATCAGCATAAAGCTGAGATACTACAGGGCTCATTCCATGATATCTAAGTCCGCCAGCATGGTTAGGAGCTGGGATGTAGTTGCTTCCAAGAGTATACATCTTAGCAAGTGGACATACCATACCTGTATCACAGAAATCATATGCGAACTTACCTCTTGTTAAGCTTGGACAAGATGATGGCTCAACTGCAATAAACTCATAATCAGCCTCTCCTCTAAGCTTCTCTCCCATGAATGGAGACATAAGTCCACCAAGGTTTGATCCACCACCTGCACATCCAATAATAATATCTGGCTTAATTCCATACTTATCCAATGCAGCCTTGGCCTCAAGACCAATAACTGACTGATGAAGAAGAACCTGATTAAGAACAGAACCAAGAACATATCTGTATCCTTCAAGAGATGTTGCTACCTCAACTGCTTCCGAAATAGCACAACCAAGGCTTCCTGTTGTACCTGGATGATCAGCGTTCATCTTCTTACCAATGTTTGTCTCCATTGATGGAGATGGAGTAACACTTGCACCGTATGTGCGCATTACTTCACGTCTAAATGGCTTCTGCTCATAAGAACACTTAACCATATATACTTTACAGTCCAAATCAAGATATGAACATGCCATAGAAAGCGCTGTTCCCCACTGACCAGCACCTGTTTCTGTTGTTACACCCTTAAGTCCCTGCTTCTTAGCGTAGTAAGCCTGAGCAATAGCAGAATTGAGCTTATGGCTTCCTGATGTATTATTACCCTCAAATTTATAATAAATCTTAGCTGGAGTACCAAGCTTTTTCTCCAGGCAATATGCTCGTACTAATGGAGATGGACGATACATCTTGTAAAAATCTCTAATCTCGTCAGGAATATCAATATATGCAGTATCATTATCAAGCTCCTGAGCTACAAGCTCATCACAAAATACTCCTCCAAGTTCCTGTGCTGTCATAGGTTGAAGTGTACCTGGATTAAGAAGTGGAGCTGGTTTATTCTTCATATCAGCTCTTACGTTATACCACTGCGTAGGCATTTCATTTTCTTCAAGATAAATCTTATAAGGTATTTCTTTACTTGCCATTTTAATTTTCTCCTTTGTTTTTTGCTATTTTTGCTAATGAATAGTCTAAACTGTTATTTCAATCAGCCACCCAAAATCATCCTACCAAATATTGAAAAACAGTTCAAGAGAAGAGTCCTCTAACCCTTTGCAATTATTGAATTTTTTAGCTTTTTCAGTTATAATCGCTAGTGGATTGAGTTACTCCTACATACTCAATAAATAAAGAAAACAGAAAAATAATATACGGAGGAATAATCATGGTTTCATGGAACAATCTTGATACATTATCAAGCTATCAGGAACTTACAAAGACTAAGGCTGTTAATCTTAAGGCTGTAATGACAGGAGATAACGGTGCTAAGCGTGCTAAAGAGTACTGCGTACCAATGGCTGAGGGCCTTTCATTCAACTATGCAGCTAAGTCTGTAGATGATGATATTCTAGCAGCACTTGCTAAGCTTGCAGATGAAGCACAGCTTGTAGATAAGTACGAAGCTCTTTATAACGGCGAAGTAATCAACACTGGTGAGAAGAGACTTGTTCTTCATCAGATGTGCCGTGGACAGCTCGGCAACCCTGTTAATGCTGATGGTGTTGACAAGAGAACTTTCTATACAGAGCAGCAGAAGAAGATTGAAGAATTTGCTAACAAGGTTCATGCTGGTGAAATAACAAATGCTGCTGGCGAAAAGTTCACAACAGCAGTCCAGATTGGTATTGGTGGATCTGACCTTGGTCCAAGAGCCATCTATATTGCACTTGAGAACTGGGCTAGAAAAACTGGCAACTTTAAGATGGAAGCAAAGTTCATCTCTAACGTAGATCCTGATGACGCTGCTGCTGTTCTTAATTCAATTGACGTTGCTCACTCACTTTTTGTACTCGTTTCAAAGTCAGGAACAACACTCGAAACACTTACTAATGAGTCTTTTGTTAAGGATGCACTTACAAAGGCAGGCCTTGATCCTTCTAAGCATATGGTTGCTGTTACATCTGAAACATCACCTCTTGCTAAGTCAAGCGATTATCTTGCAGCATTCTTTATGGATGATTATATCGGCGGACGTTTTTCATCTTCATCAGCAGTAGGTGGAGCAATTCTTTCACTTGCATTTGGTCCAGAAGTATTCGCTCGTTTCTTAAATGGTGCAGCTGCAGAAGACAAGCTTGCTGCTAATAAGGATCTCAAAAAGAATCCTGCACTTCTTGATGCACTTATTGGTGTATATGAGAGAAACGTACTTGGTATGCAGTGCACAGCTGTACTTCCATACTCTCAGGCACTTTCTCGTTTCCCTGCTCACCTTCAGCAGGTAGATATGGAGTCTAATGGTAAGAGCGTTAATAGATTTGGCGAACCTATAAGCTACCCAACTGGTCCTGTTATTTACGGTGAGCCAGGTACTAATGGTCAGCATTCTTTCTATCAGCTTCTTCNNATATGAGAGAAATGTATTAGGATATGATGCGACAGCTGTTTTACCATATTCTCAGGCACTTAGCCGTTTCCCTGCACATCTTCAGCAGGCTGATATGGAGTCAAATGGTAAGAGTGTAAACAGATTTGGCGAACCTGTTAACTATGTAACAGGACCAATCATTTTTGGTGAGCCAGGAACAAATGGCCAGCATTCATTCTATCAGTTACTTCATCAGGGAACAGACATTATTCCACTTCAGTTTATTGGATTTAAGAATAATCAGTGTGGTATGGATGTTGATATTCAGGGAAGTACAAGTCAGCAGAAGCTTTGTGCTAATGTTGCAGCTCAGATAGTTGCTTTTGCTTGTGGTAAGGATGATGAGAATAATAATAAGAAATTCGAAGGTGGACGTCCTTCAAGTATTATTATTGGTGATCAGCTTACTCCTGAGACAATGGGTGCACTCCTTTCTCACTTCGAGAACAAGGTTATGTATCAGGGATTTGCTTGGAACATCAACAGCTTTGACCAGGAAGGTGTTCAGCTCGGTAAGGTACTTGCTAAGAAGGTACTTGCTCATGATACCGATGGAGCACTTGCAGTATACAGCGATCTTTTAAATATCTAATACATCTTTGATTAGTATAAATTAATAAAGACCTTGCTATCCGATATCACGATAGCAAGGTCTTATTTATTATATTAATGTTGAATATTATTCAGGCCATATAAACTTGGTATTGCCAGCCTCTCCACCATCAATAAGAAGATTCTGCCCTGTCATAAACCGATTTTCCACGCCTACAAAATATACCCAATCAGCTATTTCCTCTGGAGTTGCCCATCTTTTAAGTGGTGTAAGTTCCATAATCTGATTCCATAGAGTCTCATCTTCCATAACACACTTATTGAGTTCTGTTAATACTCCGCCTGGATCAATGCTGTTACATATAGCTTTGGGAGCTAACCTGTTAGCGAGATTCTTGGTATACGAGATAAGTCCTCCCTTAGATGCAGCATATTCTGGAAACTCCGAACCTGTATGAGCACTAGCCGATCCGATATTCACAACTGACACAATATTTTCGTTATGAAATGCGTAATGCTCAGTAATGCTAATAACACCTTTTAAATTAATATCTATATCCTCTCCACTATCCTGAACACCCGCATTATTTACTATAATATGAGGCTTAATATCTGGATAAGAGGATACATCTCGCACATCAGCCACAATATGTATATATTCCGCACAGTCTATACTGCTGGCAAGAACATCCATGCCATACACTCTATGGCCTTTATTCAAAAACTTAATTGCTACGGCTCTTCCTATTCCTTTTGAAGTACCAGTAATCAGTATGTCCATTTAATTCTCCATGTAATATATGAATCCAATAATCATCTATACTGCAAGCTACTATTTTCCAGCGGCCATATAATCAAGGTACTGCTGACCAACCTGTTCTTCTTTCCATTTTTTAGTGGCTCTATATCCCATAGGACTAAGTACTACCTCACCAAGAAGCTCCATGGCTGCACCAGTAAGTGAACATGTTAGCACCTGAATCCATGTCCAGCCAAAAAACACATGAGACACCACTGTTGCAAATACAAGATTATCCACAAACTGAGCTATAGCAGTTGATGTGAAGGATCTGATCGCAAAATCCTTATAGCTGTCCGACTTAAGTCTTTTTGCAATAACATAATTCAAACCTGAATTACATAAAGCTGATACAAACATGGCGAGGCTGCTGCCAAGAACTATATACCAGCTACCACCAATCGTATTATTAAGTGCGATATTTACATCCATAGATTCATAGGTATAAAATTCACCCCACATACCTGGAGTCATACTCATGAGTTTGAATAACAAGCATACACACAGGTTAATAAACAGTGCAAGAACTGATATTTTAGCTGCAGCCTTAGGCCCAAAATGCTTACATATCATATCCATGCATAAAAAAGAAACCCAGCTTACGGTAAAGCCGCAGTCCAAGGCCAGGTATTTGGCCGAGAACAGCTCCTTATTGGCCAAGAGGTTCATGACTATCACGCTAATAAAGAATAACGAGATAACCAGACTTGGCACGTTCCTCAGCAAGAGTTTCATGTCTTCCAGTTCTTTTTTTAACTTATTCATTTTTATCTCCTTTGGTTTTAATATTTTACAAGCAGGATATCGGACCCGAACTGCTTGGCGTAGTGTAACCACGCATTAATATTGCAAACAAGATATTACAACTGAAGCCCGTTATTTGCAACCTTTATTTTATATAGAAACTTATAATTCTATTCTTTTATAAAACCGAGCTTCATAAGTCTTCCACGTATTAAACTACCTAAAATAATAGCTACTGCTATCTTGGCGGCATCGCCTAAAAGGAATGGGAAAACACATACTGTAAGTGCATACCATACCTCACACTTCATCATAAAGACGAACCACATTGTACCAAGTGCATAGTCAAGAAGTGTAGCAACAACCATAAGGATTGCAATCATGTACTTCTTTTTCATGAACTTCTTAACAGCAATTCCTGAAATAATGGCCATTGGTATGAATCCTATAAGATATCCTCCAGTTGGTCCAGAAAGCTTACCAAGACCTCCAGCATAACCAGAAAATACAGGAAGTCCTATGGCTCCAAGAATAAGATATACTACATAACTGAGTGTTCCAAGTTTAGTACCAACAAGGAACACTGCTATATAGATTATTAGATTAGTAAGTGAGATTGGAACTGGTCCTATTGGCAAAGCTATAGGGCCAAATATACACATAAGTGCAGTAAATAAAGCTGCTACCGCTAACTGATAAGTTGTCATTTTATTCATAATAATAAACTCCTAATGTTTTTTTACAAAATAGAGTTTATCATATGATTTTATATTGTCAACCATCTATTTGAAAAATGGTATACATTTGATATTTGTGTATACTATTAAAGACTCTTAAGCATCTCTACCATTTCGGAAAATGTACCCTTTGGACCTTCCCAAGGATGTTCGCTACTAGGAATAACACAATCTGTAACAAGATAGCAGTCCATCCCCGCATTACTTGCAGCATACATATCTTCAAGCTCATCGTTGCCTATCATTAGACATTCACCTGGTTGTACATCTATTCTATTGCATATATCCTCGTAATACTTTGGATTAGGCTTACAATACTTATCACTTTCATAGCTTGTAACCAAATCAAAATCCTTAGGCTCAAGCCCTACCCATTTTAACCTGGTAGCCTGACCTGATAATGGAAAAAGCGGATTACTTGCGAGAATAACCTTATCCGCACAATCTCTTGCAGCCTCTATTGCGGACTGAGCTAGCGGATTATTCCCAGTAAAAATCTTGGCACCAATAAATTCATTCTCATAAAATTCATCACAATCACCACCAACCTGATCCCTTGAAAAACCACATTTATGTTCAAATGTCTTCCAAAAAGCCACGTCATTGGTTACGCTTCCATCATTTTTAACCATAGCACCAGTACCAGTCCATACTGCATCTACAAGATCTGCTGGAGCAATACCATGCTTAGCAAGTTTCTTGGCCAAAAGACGAAAATAACCATCAGTAAATTCCTTCATGACCATTGGAACCAGAGTTCCATCCATATCAAATAATATTGCTTTATATTTCTTCATAAAACGACGTTCTCCAATTAGTCTAACCTATACTAACGGTCCACCTTCAAAACCTACTAGTACGCCACCTGGTTCGCAGTAGAACGAACATAGGCCGCGATTAGCCCCTATAGTAATATCACTATTAGGATATTCAGCTTTAATAATATCTGCCAGGGCCTTAGCTGATTCCTCATTAAATGTATGACGAAGTCTTACCTTACCACCGTTATATCCGGCATTTTTCATATTCTCCCATATCTGAGCTATAGCCTTGGCGCGGCCTCTTCTTTTATGAAGCTGCTGAAGTTCTCCCTCTGCACTTGCCTGGCCAACTATACATATTCCAAGAATCTTGGCTGCTGCCGCTACTGCAGGATTAACTCGTCCATTATTTACGAAAGTCTGTAATGATTCTAGAGAAAACATTAAATGTGTGGTTTTAAGATATTCCTGAATCTTTTCGCATACAGCTTCAAAATCTTCTCCTGCCTTAACAAGCTCAGCATACTTTTCTACAATGAGCTCAAGCTCAGGACCTGTTGTTAATGAATCGAGAACGAAAACCTTCTTACCAGGATTGCTCTCCATATAATCTTCTCCTGCTGCATGAGCGGCATTATAAGCACCTGAAATTTTACTTGTCAATGCTACGCCATAAACAACATCTGCATCGCCAAACGCCTCGGTCCAATCACCAAAGTTAGGGCATGAAGATCCTGACTTACCTCTATACGCCTTAAGATCATCAGTCATTCCCTTTACATCAAGATTTTCATCATCAATATACTCTTTATTATCAGTAAATATTTTCAGTGGTGCAGCTACAAAATCCACACCTTCCACTTGGAATAAATTAGCTGACGAATCAGCTACTACACGTACTTTCATTATTCTGCTCCATTCTCCAGTCAGATATTTGACTAATATTATGAACATTGATATATTCTATGACATACTTTGATATCATAAAGCAACTAATGTCGCTTAGTATATAATATATATTAGGTTCATTTTATTCAAGAACTATGTCCCTTAAAGCGACTATTAAGCCCAAAAGTTGCACAGTACGTATCTGCGACGGAGATTCATAAATGAGCAAAAACGCTATGACAACCATATTTTTAAAAGAATGTATGGCCGATTCTTTATTAAAACTAATGAAGGAAAAAGATATTTCCAAGATAACTATAGATGAAATAGCTGCAGGTGCAGGCGTAAATCGTTCCACATGGTTTCGAAACTTTGACACAAAAAATGAAGCTCTAACGTTCAAGCTTGTTCAAATATGGAATAGATGGGCGGATGAGCACGATGTCATAGAAAGAAATAAACTCACTGTCAAAAACAGTTTGGATTTCTTTAGCTTCAACTATGAAAACCGAAAAATCCTGGACACACTGTATCACGCAGGTCTTGATACGGTTATTTATGAAGCCTTCATAGAAATAATGATGCCACGCTTTATAGTTGACCCTAAGGAATGCTACGAGGCAAGATTTTATTCGTTTGGTTTATACGGACTTCTTGAAGAATGGATTAAAAGAGATTACGCAGAATCGCCAAAAGAAATGGCCAATATGTTCATAAAATTTTGCGTTGAACCTTTTTCATAAGTTAACTTTATATTCTAAATGGGATATGACAAAATTTACATACCGCATTGATGATAAGCGTTACTACTATGGCTATTCCCATAGACAATAACACAAAAATTATACACGAGAGCATCATAGGCATAATATTATTCATTTTAATACATACATCATCAATCATGCCTCTTACTATATCCTCCATAAGATATGCTCCAAAAGTGCCACTTCCTATAATGCAGAGAACTCTCCTGGTCTTTTCTCCTATTTTCTCATTAACAAATAACATCTTGGCTAGTATAAAGAATGCCATTGCAAATAAATCGGTGGTTACATTACTAATATAGTCTGTATATTCATGATGAACACCATAATAATATAGCTGCAGACCGCATCCTAAAATTATTAAGCTTAGAATAGAAGCGCATACTAGCCCATAATTCTTCTTATTTCTTTCTATTGCAGCCACATTACCTAAATAATAGCCAATCAAAGGATAAAGAATTGTATTAGTTCGAATCTGAACATACACATTAAAGTTATGTCCAGTAAATATATAAATAATGGCAATAATAATAAATGCAATATTAAGACCAATTAAATAATGATAATGCTCTTTTCTGGCATTTTTTACTATTAACCTAAGAATTGGCAACATTAAAAGATATGCAAAATAAGCTTTTATATACCAGTACTGCTCAATAATGTCTTCGCTATACAAATAGTGAAAATATTGTCTTATATCAAATGTATTAAATCCATCAATTCTAACAAAACGGATGTACTGAATAAAAACAAAGATGGCATCTATTATGACTAATCTAAGAATTCTTTTAATAAATAGATCCTTAAAAGATTCCTCCCTGCCAAGAAGCACCGCGCCTGAAATCATAAAGAATATGGGCACTGCGCATTTACAGATAAGAGACAAAGCAAGCGAAATAAAATACTGAACCGAATAGTCATTGAGATCAGCATACAAAGAAAATCCCTGATTTCTGGTATGATTATAAATGACTAAAAAAATAGCCATTATTCTTAAGACTTCAAGATATACCTGTTTATTATTCTTTTCCAGAGTTCTATCATTTTTCAACATAATGTAATCTACTTACTTTTCCTCATATATATTTACAGATATCTACTTAATTATAAATGAATACACCTATAATTCATACCTTTAATAAAAAAGCTTTTATATAAAAGACGTGAATAATTCTACATATAGAATAAGTCACATCTGTAATTCATACTCTATAAACTAATCTATGACGAATTATAATTAATATAAAAGTTATTAGGAGGACAGATTAATGCCTATTTTTGAAAGACCAATAGTTAATTCCCTTCCAGATGGGGGCAAATACTGGGAACAAAAGTATAACAATTTCTATCTTAAAGCTTACATTCCAGCAACAAAAATATCAGGAAAAATAAATAATTATACATTCCGAGCACCTCTTCTTTTAATTTTCGAAGAAAAAAAGCAAAGCATCGATGACGCAATTAAATTTGCAAATGAGACTGGATTATCAGGCATCGCGTCAAGCGTGGATTCTTCTGTTTTATTTGTATATCCTACAAATGAAAATGGATGGATGGGTGCCACAGATGAACTCTATAAAGAACTTATCGCAGAAGTTAAAATGGATCCTGTTTACGAAGATGGCATATGTGAAGTAAACAACTTTTTCACCAAGACTTTTGAAGGTTACTATATTCGTGGAGCTAAGTTCCGCGCAGATATCTATAGCTATGGTGCATCAGCAGATTATGTTGCCAAAAATTTACTAAAGAAAATAGATGGTGAATTCCTATGGGGACCAGGAGAAATAACTCCTGCCATGTGTTCTATGGAAGGATTATCTGTCACACCTGACGTAGAGCGAAAAGATATAGCAATCATAAGTATAAACAATACAGATGAAATAAATAAAGCCTTCAGTTTATCAGAAAATCTTCTTATTAAAGACAAAGCAGACTATCCAAGTGATTACAAATCTTTCGTTAGAAAGTATAAAATGTGGGTAGGAAATATAGATATAGAACCTGATTTTGATGAGCTTAATATGACTGAAGAAGCAGGATGCGTCGTTGTTAATACCTCGGCTAATAATGTTAGTGAGATAAGAAATACCAAAACTCACGAGGTAGGTTACTTTGCGTACTACAACAATGGTATCATGGACAAAGGCCCAGTTCCTCTGGTACTCGGTTTCCATGGTGGCGGCGATTCATCTATGTATCTCACATTTGTTTCCGAATGGTATAAGATTGCTCACAAATATGATTTCCTATACGTAGGTGTTGAGAATCATCAGTTTGTTTCAGCAACAGAAGCCATCGAAATAATAGAGCACTTAAAATCAAAATACAATATTGATGCTAAAAGAATATATGCAACTGGCTTTTCTATGGGTAGTGGCAAAACTTGGGATTTATATCAGGAATACCCTAAGCTTTTTGCTGGACTTATGCCAGCCAGTGCTTTATTCCCTGTATGGAACAATCCATTTAGTCCTAAGCTTGGAGATAGAATGAATATGAGTGAGGCAGTTCCTCTCTTCTATTCTGGCGGTGAAGAATCACCACTTCCTGAGCTTCCTTTCCATGCAGATACATGTATTGAGCGAGTTCAGTATGTGGCTGGAGTTAATAAACTGAAGAAAGATTTCAGCAAGCTTAAGATTGAAGAAAAGGATTCTTGGACACAAAAATACTGGGGTATTGAAGGAGACCGTGTTGAAGTACTTCATGATGATTCTAGAAACAGTGATTTAACCATTCACTATTTTGACAGTACTGACGGTATATGCAGAACAGCTTTTGCCAGCGTAAGTGGACAAGGTCACGAATGTAGACATCATTCATTAGAAGCTGCATGGAATTTTGTAAAGCAGTTTACTTTATAACAATATATTCACTTATTTATTATATTTCTTACTTTTAATTTTTTTCGAAATCTGTTTAAGCTTATAAACTATTATGAATGCAAAAGTTGATTTTAACTGAAGGTTAATCAGCTTTTGCTCATAATCGTTAATCTTCTCATTATAATAGGTATTATTTCTAAAGTCAGGAAAAGTTTCTAACATTTCCTTTCCGAGTTTCTTTATATATCTGGCATCTATCTTATTGCTTCCCTGCATATATGAAAACAAAGTTGTAACATAAAAAAGAATACTAAACTTATATTCTATAACTTCCCTGTATTCTTCTAATGAACCATTTTCCCTGGCATATCGAAGCATTATACGCATCGCTTCCATTCTATCCTGACACTTTTTAAGACTAATAAAATGAGTAGTCGAATCATTATGCTGATAGTAAAAATAACCTGCTTCAGGTAGATGCTCATAATGATTAATTCGCATAGCAAGTTCTAAAACAACAGCATTGTCTTCGTACGACATATGCTCCGGAAAACTAAAATCTTTATCAAAGAAAATCTCACGTTTATAGATTTTGGTGACAACTGGTCCTGGTGTAAGTAAATAATCCTTTCTCTTGTTGTAATCTAATATACCTGTCTGAGACATTTCATTACATACTTCACGCTCTGTAGGAACCATCGTATGCTCATATACTCTGCACATATCAGTTCCAACGGCATCCGCACCAGTGCTTTCTGCGAGCTTAACCATTTTTTCAAATAAATCTAAAGCTGCCCAGTCATCAGCATCCATAAAGCCTATGTACTGACCATTTGCTTCCTTTAGTCCAAGGTTTCTTGCACCACCCTGTCTTTTGTTTTCCGGTGAAGCTATTACCTTTACTCTTTCTGGGTATTTCTTTTCGAAGTTTCTAAGAATCTCAAGGGAATTGTCTGTAGAGGCATCATCAACGGCGATAATCTCCATACCTTCAAGGGTTTGATTGACCAAAGAATTCATACAATATTCAAGATTACCATCTTTTGCCATGTTATAAACTGGCACAATCACGCTTAAAACAACCACTTTGCAACATCCCTTTCTCACCATAAACATTTTTTATGATGCATTTTTAATAATGTTACCATAGTACATCCAGTATAACAATGTTTTAGAAATGCAAGGTATTTCAGTATTATATTCAATAATTAGTCACTAACGCCCATTGTTTTCATATCGTTTTACATAGATTTTTTATCTCATATCTTTATAATGATTTGAGTATATTACGAAAGGAAGAACTAAACGAAGAATGAAGAAAAAGAATTTATTTATCATCGCTGCAGTTGTTATTGCAATTGTTCTGGCAGCGATACTGATCATTGTGATGATTAATAAGAAGGATGCATACAGACTTATTAGCGTAGAAAACAGTGAAGGTACTGTAGATGTTACAAGAGACAGCTCTCCAATAGAAGTTTTCGCTGGTATGAACCTTATAAGTGAGGATGATTTAGAGACAGCATCAGAAGCTACTGCTACTCTTCTTGTCGACACAGATAAACATATTGTTGTTAATCCTGATTCTTTCCTTCACAT
>DCHQ01000045.1:834-1462 GCA_002314855.1 Lachnospiraceae bacterium UBA1748 | reverse complement strand
ACATTTTGCTATAGATAATCCTCTTCCAAAGAATTCAGAGTTCGAGGTAACCACACCAAATGCTCTTCTTTCAGTGAGAGGAACGATATTCGATGTTACTTACTTTACTGATTACAACGCTACTCTTGTTCAGGTAATTGAAGGAATCGTATCTGCTAAGGCAGATGGTTCCGATGAAGAAACACTTTTAGAGGCTGGTGAGAGTATTCTTATTGTGGAAGATGATGAGGGCGAGCTTCAGACTATTTATCCATATGAAGATGCAGATATCGGAATTAGAGGTATTGCAGGTTTATTTAGAAGTGAACCAAATGTATGGTTGGAAAGAGCAGATGGTTCTAGAATCTTAGAATTCTATAATGAAAATATGACTAATTATGATGATGTGTTTCCTACTGCTACATATCACTACATCCATACAATAGATGAAACCCCAAGAGACCACTTCTTCGAATATAGTGATTTCTCTAGCAATGATGTGTCACTAAATGAAAAAATGAAATCAGTATATGAAACGGGAGAATGGGAAGGTACACATCCTAATGGACTTGGCGGTGAAACTCGCGCATACTACAAATATATAGATTCTGTTGATACGGAATTCGGAACAGTCAAAATAATTCTTCAA
>DCHQ01000045.1:0-746 GCA_002314855.1 Lachnospiraceae bacterium UBA1748 | reverse complement strand
ACATATGTATATGTAAGTTTTGAAGGCGCATATACTATAGGACCAAGACATGAAGACGGCAGTCGAATATCAGATGAAGAGTATGATTATTCAAAATATAGAGAATATGCTGATATGGTTGACCGAGATCATGAATATCTTGAAGTTGCCAAAGAAGAATTCATAGAATTATGTAGATATCATTAATACAGTAGTTTCTAAAAGGGCTAGATACTAGCCCTTTTATTATGCTGTTTTTTATGTTAGTTTTGTACATAGATTTTTTGTATAATTTCTTTCATAATAGGTGGAGTTATAAGGAATTAGGAGAATAATTATGGATAAAAAGAAAGCTGGAATTATAGCTGGTGCAGTAGCCATCGCCATTGTTGCAGTGGTACTGATAATAGTGCTAGCCAATAAGAAAGAAGCATATAGACTTATCTGCCTGGAAGGTAGTGACGGAACTGTAGGTATTACAAGAGACAGCTCTGCTATAGATGTTTTTGATGGAATGAATCTTATAAGCGAGGATGATCTTGAGACAGCAGAGGGCTCAACCGCAACTCTTCTTGCTGATTCAGATAAGCATATTGTTGTTAATCCAGATTCTTTCCTTCACATCATAGCTATTGGAAATGAGAAGAAGGGTAAGATAGGAATTGATATAGTAAGAGGCGCCGCACATTTTGCTATAGATAATCCTCTTCCAAAGAATTCAGAGTTTGAGGTGACATCGCCCAATGCACTTCTTTCAGTAAGAGGAA
>DCHQ01000099.1 GCA_002314855.1 Lachnospiraceae bacterium UBA1748 | reverse complement strand
TTGAAGGCGATACCATTAATTCTGAAGGCGTATATATTTATCGTGCCAAGGAAACAGAGGACGGCTTTAAGACAGAGAAAATAACCAATCATGTTGAGTATGAACGTGTAGTAAAGGCATACGAAGAAATGCTCGAAGAAGAGGAAGAGGAAGAAGAATAAAAGACATTTTGACTTTTCATATATATAGTTTATAATACAATCATAATCTTCAGGGCGTTGTGTAAGTCAACACCGGCGGTAAAGCCCGCGAGCGAGTAATCGCATGATCTGGTTAGATTCCAGAGCCGACAGTATAGTCTGGATGGGAGAAGAACATATTTGGTTTATCATATAGGATAGTCTCAATTAGTGTATGCATTTCGTATAGCTAAGTTCGAGGTGTCTATATTTGATGATATGTGTTTTATAGTCCTGAGGTATTAGTACCTCAGGACTTTTTATTGCGAGGAAGGAAACCAAGCACGAGCGAAGCGAAGTATTTGGTTTCACCCGAGCATATACGAAATAGAAACATAAGTCGCGAAGCGACAACGACTGCGAAGCAGGCGGTTTCTATGAGTATGAGGAAAGAAACCAAGCAGTTCTAAAAGAACACGAGGAAAGAATATGAATATTCAGGATAAACAATATATGTTACGTGCAATTGAACTGGCCGCCAAGGGTGGTGGCTGGACCAATCCCAATCCTAATGTGGGTGCCGTAATAGTGAAGGATGGCAGGATAATTGGAGAAGGTTATCATGAGCGATGTGGCCAGCTTCATGCGGAGCGTAATGCATTTGCCAATTTAACAGAGGATGCATCGGGAGCAACCATATACGTGACACTGGAGCCTTGTTGTCATTATGGAAAGACTCCTCCATGTACAGAAGCCATAATAGAACATAACATAGCCAGAGTTGTTATTGGTTCTAGAGATCCTAATCCTCTAGTCGCTGGTAAGGGAGCAAAGCTTCTTCGCGAAAAAGGAATAGTTGTTGAAGAAGATTTTATGAGAGAAGAGTGTGATAAGCTAAACGCTATTTTCTTCCATCATATAACAACCGGGAAGCCATACGTTGCTATGAAATATGCAATGACTCTTGATGGCAAGATCGCAACGAGAACAGGAGCTTCCAAGTGGATAACAGGTGATAAGGCCAGAGAACATGTGCATACCAAGCGTTCAAGATATGCAGCTATCCTGGCAGGAATAGGTACAGTACTTGCCGATGATCCAATGCTTAATGCAAGGATAGACAATGCTCATCAGCCAGTAAGAGTTATTGTTGATACCTCGCTACGTATACCTATGGACAGCAATATCGTAAAAAGTGCAGGTGAGTATAAAACGATAGTAGCCTGCAAAAGCCTGGAGCAGCCTGATAAACAAATAGAAAAAAAGAATCAGCTTGAAGAGCTAGGCATCACAGTAGTGGAATTACCACTTGTTGATGGTCATGTTAGTCTAAAGAGCTTAATGGAGTATCTGGCATCACAGGGGCTTGATAGTGTCTATATTGAAGGCGGAGGACAGATACATGAATCGGCTCTGAAAGAAGGCATAGTCAATCATGTATATGCATATGTCGCTCCTAAGATATTTGGAGGAAGCGAAGCTAAGACTCCTGTTGAGGGAGTTGGCGTAAGTGTTCCAGATGAGTGTGCCAAGCTGATACTCACTGATACATCAGTACTTGGAGAGGATATTCTTCTTGAATATGAAGTGAAGGGAGGAATGAACGATGTTTACTGGAATAGTTGAAGAAGTTGGAAGGGTTAGCCATGTTATATCTGGAGGAACTTCTGGTGAAATAGGGATTGATGCCAGTCACGTGCTTGAAGGAACTAAGATAGGAGACTCCATAGCTGTCAATGGTGTATGCCTTACAGTCACATCCATAAAGAGTCACGGTTTTACCGCGGATGTTATGCCTGAAACATTAAGACGAACCAATCTTGGAGGACTTCGAAGCGGAGACAAGGTTGATTTGGAACGAGCTATGGCAGCCGATGGCAGGTTTGGTGGTCATATTGTATCAGGTCATATTGATGGTACTGGCGTGATAAAATCCATGCGAAATGAGGGCAATGCTGTATGGGTAACTATAGAAGCTGACAAGGATGTATTAGCACTTATTGTTGAAAAAGGTTCTATAGCAATTGATGGTATTAGCCTAACAGTGGCCGCTGTAACTAATAATGATTTTTCAGTATCAATCATTCCTCATACAGGAAGTGAGACCATTCTCCTTCATAAAAAAATAGGAGACAGTGTGAACCTGGAAAATGACATAGTTGGAAAATATGTTCAGAGATTACTCGGTATTAATAAAGAAACAGAAGCTACTGGTAGTCATGGTATAACCATGGAGTTTTTAGCACAGCATGGTTTCTAAAAGGAGGAAGTATGAGTTTTAAATATAGCACCATACCAGAAGCACTTGAGGCTTTAAAAAATGGAAAAATAATTATGTGCACAGATGATCCTGATAGAGAAAATGAAGGTGATTTTATTTGCGCAGCAAGACATGCAACAAGAGAAAATGTGAATTTTATGGCGACTTATGGCAAGGGACTTATCTGTACACCTATGTCCAAAGAAATAGCTGACAGGTTCAATCTTCCACAGATGCTTTCTGAAAATACAGATAACCACTGCACTGCATTTACAGTGTCTATTGATCATATTGATACTACCACAGGTATCTCTGCTGAAGAGAGAGGTTATACCTGCAGAAAGCTTTGTGACAAGGATAGTAAGCCAGGAGATTTTCGTAGACCAGGCCATGTATTTCCTCTTACAGCAAGAAAGGGTGGAGTATTAGTTCGTAATGGTCATACAGAGGCTACAGTGGATTTATGCCGACTGGCAGGTCTTGAAGAGTGTGGTTTATGTTGTGAAATTATGAGTGATGATGGAACAATGATGCGTACCGAGGAGCTTCAAAAACTGGCCGAGAAGCATGGCTTATGTTTTATTACTATTAAGGATCTTCAGGATTATATACGTCGATTCGAGCAGCATATGATTCGTGAGGCATGCGCCAAGATGCCAACAGCTTATGGAGATTTCCAGATATATGGATACGTCAATGATATAACAGGTGAGCATCACGTTGCTCTTGTATGTGGAGATATAGGTGATGGAGAGGACGTACTTTGCCGAGTTCATTCTGAATGCTTAACAGGTGATGTATTTGGTTCGTGCAGATGCGACTGTGGACCACAGCTTCACAAGGCTATGCAGATGGTTCAGAAAGAAGGTCGAGGAATCATATTGTATATGAGGCAGGAGGGTCGTGGTATAGGACTTATCAATAAGCTTAAGGCTTATGAGCTTCAGGAAAGAGGCCGTGACACAGTTGATGCCAACCTTGAACTTGGTTTTGCAGCTGACCTTAGAGAATACTGGAGCGGTGCGCAAATGCTTCAGGACCTTGGAGTTAAGTCATTATGCCTGCTTACTAATAATCCTAGCAAAATATATGGATTAGAGGGCTTCAATTTTGAAATCAAGAAAAGAGTTCCAATTGAAATAGAACCTGGTCAGTATGATGAGTTCTATCTTAGAACAAAGCAGGAGAGAATGGGACATATCTTTGAACATATTAAATTTAATCCAGTGAACTAATGGATTTAAATATAGTTAATAAAATAAAGGAGAAATAAAATGAGTATTAATGTAATTGAAGGAAAAGTAGTAGCTAAGCCTGGAATGAAGGTTGGTATTGTAGCATCACGTTTTAACAGTTTCATCGTATCTAAGCTTCTTGAAGGTGCTGTAGATGGATTAGTTCGTCACGGCGTAGAAGAGTCAAACATCACAGCATGCTGGGTACCAGGTGCATTTGAGATTCCAGTAGTAGCTCAGAAGATGGCTGAGAAAGATTACGATGCTATCATCGCTGTAGGTGCTGTTATCCGTGGTTCAACATCTCATTATGATTATGTATGCGCGGAAGTTTCAAAGGGCGTTGCACAGGTTGGTCTTCAGTCAGGTAAGCCAGTTATGTTTGGTGTTGTTACTACTGATACTATTGAGCAGGCTATTGAGAGAGCAGGAACTAAGGCAGGCAACAAGGGTTATGACTGCGCATTATCAGCAATCGAAATGGTTAATGCAATGGAGCTTATCTAATTAGGCTCATATTACATTAAGATACGTAATGTAGAAAAAATGAATATTTATAATACTCCTGTATTTGTTATAATTAGAAAAGATTGAATAAAAGAAAAATAAGCATTAGTATGCGATTCTAACAAGTATAAAAGGAGAGAGAGTAATGGTTAAGTGTCCTGGATGCGGATCAGGTATGGTATTTGATCCAGTTTCTCAAAAGGTCAAGTGTGAACATTGTTCTACAATGCTCGAACCAGAAGTGGCCAGCACAACCATGACAGTCGAGGATCAGGGCGTATTTGAAAGTGTTTTATACGTCTGTCCTCAGTGTGGTGGTGAAATAGTAAGTGATGCGGATACAGTAGCAACATTTTGTAGCTATTGTGGAGCTTCAGTTATTTTGGAATCTCGTGTTGTACAGATGGTAGCTCCATCCCATGTTATTCCTTTCAAGATACCTAAAGAGAGCTGTAAGAATATTTACAAGGGTTTACTTAGCAAAGCAATATATGCACCTTCTTATATGAAAAGCGAAGAGCAGATTAATAAGGTACGTGGTATATATATGCCTTACTGGGATTATGATTTTACTAAAAATGGTCAAATCAGATTAAATGGTAGAAAAAGCTATAGAAGAGGTGATTATGTTTATACTGATCACTATGTACTATCAGCAGATATCAGTGCCAGCTATGAAGGTGTTTCATACGATGCATCATCTTCATTTTCCGATGAGCTCAGCAATTCTATTGCACCATTTATTGTTTCTGATGCCAAGGAATTCAACCCTTCATATCTAAGTGGTTTTTATGCTGATACAGCGGACGTATCGGATGAGGTATATTCTAATGATGCGAGAAACATTGTAAAGAGTGATTTGCAGAATTACTGTAGAAATATACCAGAATTTAGAGGTTATACAATTGATAGTAATAATGATGTGACCCTTGGACTTGAAATGACAAGCAAGGAAGTAGATTATTATCCAGTGTGGTTTCTTGCTAATCGACACAATGACAAGATAAGTTATGCTGTTATTAATGGTCAGACAGGTAAGGTTTCAGCTGATATTCCTATTGATTATACCAAGTACCTGATTGGAACATTAATTTTATCAGTTCCGATTATTGTATTACTGAATATGTTTTTAACACTTACTCCTAATACCATGGCAATAATTGCTATTATATTTGCAGCTATTATATTCTTCACAGTAAATGGTCAGTGTAATCTTATTTATAGAAGAGAAAACAATCTTAATGATAAGGGTATGCTTAGTAAACGCACTGCCAAAACCATATCAGCTGGTATGCCTATGAAACAAAAAGGTCGTATTATAGTGAAACCGGCCATAGCTGCGCTTATAGATTTGATAGTAGTTGTTGTTCAACCAGTATATGATTATGTGTATTACATAGCCATAATATTATCATTAGTATTTGTACTTATATCATTTTATGATGTTATATCTGGTCATAACAGGCTGACCATGCGTAAGCCTCAGCAGTTTGGTGTGAGAGGAGGCGATGAAAATGCATCCATCTAAAAGTTTCGCACTAAAAAGATTATTTGTAATGATTCTTGCTATGATGATAGTAGTTTCATTACCTATTGTTGCCTATGCCGGTAAGAGCAAATACGATGCAGTATATAAGAATAGTGATACTGGATACAGAGCGATTATTGATGATCAGGCCGATCTTATTACAGAGGCCCAGGAAGAAAAGCTTCTTAAACAGATGAAGGGCCTCACAGAATATGGTGATGTTATATACCTTACAATGGAAGGCTATACAAGTAGCTATAATACAGAAGCCACTGTAAAAAGTTATTACGAGGACGTTATAGGTAGAGGCAAGAGTGGTTTTATATTCTGCGCTCACTGCGACAAGAGTAGAGCATATGAAGAAAATGACTACGAAGGTTATGACTATGTCTATACCGCTGGAGCAATAGGTAACGTTATTACCAGATCTTACTGTCTGACACTTACTGATAATGTTTATGATGAATATTATTTTGATGGTGCCATGAAAATGTTTGATATGGCAACAACCCTTATGATAGGTGGTAAGATTGCTCAGCCAATGAAGATTATTTGTAATATTCTTTTTGGATTAATTATTTCACTGTTTCTTAACTATTTAATCGTTAACAGTCGTTCTTCATTAAAGAAGGCTACTGTTAAAGATATTGTTGCAGGTAGCGTTAAGAAAGTAAGTCATTCTGGTGCTAGTATTCAGTTTATAAATCAGACCAGAGTATATTCACCACAGTCTTCAGGAAGTAGTGGTGGCGGTCATGGCGGCGGTGGCCATGGCGGCGGTGGTCATGGTGGTGGCCATTCACATTAATTATTTATCCCAGTATTCATCTTGAATTAAAGATGGATATTGGGATTATTTTTTTATAAAATTGATTCATGAGCTTTAATGATATTAAGTACAAAATTAAATATAAGCTTAGTGGAGTGAGTGATCGATTCTCTTTTGATGAATATTTACGTTATCATATGCAGAATATGAACAAAAAGAGCCGAGACAATATATTATCGGTAAGTGAGCTTTGGGAATACGAGAAGCGATTTAATAGTGACGATTACCGAGATATCTTCAACAGTAAAAGGCTTTTCCATAACTATTTCTCTAGCTTTATGACGAGAGATATTTTATTTTTAGAAAATGCCACTTTTGAAGAATATAAAAGATTTTTAGATAACCATGAATTACTCATAGCTAAGCCTGATAATAAATACGCCGGGCTTGGAATATTTATAATAGATGATATGGAAAATGCTCCTGAGGCAGATGGTGATTTTGATGAAGAAGGTTTGTTTACAGCCAGCTTTATGGATAGAAAAGATGCCATCAGGAACTGGGATATACTTCGTCAGGCAGGCTATCTTATTGAGGAATATTTATATCAGCATGAAGCCTATGAAAATATTCATTCTTTTAGTCTTAATACCATGCGTATCACGACACTTGTTGACAGGGATGGTAAGCCCATAGTAATAGCTGCAGCCAATCAGTTCGGTAGTAGTCAAAGTATTACCGATAACAATGATGAAACTGCTATATGGGCAGGTATTGATTTGAGTACAGGTATTGCCTCGATGGCTGATATTGACGAAAGAACGGGCAGAGTATATGATAGGCACCCTGATACCTATGAGGATATTGTTGGATTTGAAAATCCTGGGTTTGATGAGGTAATGGAATTAGCCAGTAAACTAGCTATGGTTGTTCCAAAGTGCCGACTTATAGGCTGGGACATAGCAAGGCTAAGAAATGGTTCACTAGAACTTATTGAAGGAAATGTAACGCCTGAGCTTGATTTATTTCAGATTATGAGTGGGCAAGGATTTAGAGACTTATTTAAAAGGAATTTATAAGAGTCTTTGAAAATGCTATATTAATTTATATAGAACAATAGAGGGGATGAGCGAATGTACAAAGTTTTTCTTGTAGAGGACGAAGTAGTTGTTCGTGAAGGAATAAAAAATAAAATTGACTGGAAAAGTAATGGATACGAGTTTTGCGGAGAAGCCAGTGATGGTGAGCTTGCGTATCCGCTTATTCAAAAATTAAAACCGGATATTGTTATTACTGATATTAAGATGCCATTTATGGATGGTCTTGAGCTTAGTCAGCTTATAAAAAAAGAAATGCCTCAGATAGAGATTATTATTCTTTCCGGCTTTTCTGAGTTTGAGTATGCTCAAAAGGCTATTAGCCTTGGTGTAGCACAGTTTCTTTCAAAACCTATTAACAGCGAGGAACTTCTTGCAGAAATTGGAAAGGTAGCAAGGAAACTTGATATTAAGAAAGAAGAGCAGGAACTTATCGATCAGTACAAGAAGGAAATGGAAGAAAATAACTTTGAATCAAGACGTAAGTTGTTTCAGAGTTTAATTGATGGCGAAGAAAGTACTCCTGTCCTTATCGAAAAGGCTGCAGAGTTAGGTATTAATCTTTCAGCACTTTGTTACAACATTATACTGTTTCGTATACGCTCTACTCATCATGGTGAGCAGGAATATTCTGGAACCAAGGAAAAGGTGCTCGAAGAGCTTATGGCTTATTGTGAGAGTAAGGGACTCATTCTCTTTGATAGAGGTTTGGAAGGCTATGCTCTTATAATAGGAGCTGATTCTGAGGAAGAACTATGCGTTATAAAAAAACAGTGTGAATCGTATATTGTGGATCTTTTTAAAGCGAGAGATAACATACGCTATTTTGGCGGAATTGGAAAAAGTGTTAATCGATTAAGCGAGCTGTCCGAATCATTTGATGCTGCCAGCCGAGCTTTTGCCCGTCGATATATGGTGGAAGATAATCTGTTTGTAGAATATAATGAGCAGATTACTGAAATATACGAAAGCCAGAACTTTGATATATCCAAGATAAATACTAAACAGGTCGACAGGTCCGAGGTATTAAGTTACCTTAAGCTTGCTGAGCCAGGTGAAGCTTTTTATTTTGTGGAAGAGTATTTTAACAAATTAGATACAGAAGCAGTTCTTTCTGCACTTTTTAGACAGTACATAGCTATGGATATTTATTTCTGTGCTGTGGATTTTGTTCAGAGCATGGGTGTAGAAAAAAGCGTAATACCTGTTCTTGATGTTACGAGTAAAGAAATGCAGACAATAGAGGGAACCAAGTCTTACCTTACCAGTGTACTATCTATTGCTGCTGGAATCAGGGAACAGCAGGCCAGTGATAAATATGGTGATGTAGTTGATGAGGTTTTAAGATATATTGATGAGAATTATAGCGATGAGGATTTGTCTCTCAATCAAGTGGCATCCGTAGTCAATTTTTCTCCTAATCACCTTAGTACTATTTTTAGTCAAAAAACAGGGCAGACGTTTATTAAGTATTTAACAGACTATCGTATGAATAAGGCTAAAGAATTACTTAAGGGTACAAGTAAGAAAAGCAGTATTATTAGTGCAGAAGTAGGATATAAAGACTCGCATTATTTTTCATTTTTATTTAAGAAGACACAAGGGGTAACCCCTACGCAGTATAGAGGAGATAAGGTAACAGGTGAAGCAGAAACTGATTAATTCGACACTTGCAAATAAGATTAGATCATCATATCTTCTATTCTTTATACCGCTCATTATCTTCTTTCTTTTTTGTATTGTCAGTATGGCATATACCAATTCAAGATACAAAGATATGATTCAGTCAGCCATTGTATCTAGTAAGTTTGGTCTAGAATTCAAAGATAACTTTGATTATGAAACATATCTTTTGATAGTAGGTAATAAAACTGTTGAAGAAACCAATCTTCTTTCAATGATTGAAGAAGCCAACCAACTGGTTACTAATCTTGAAGAGATTACAATTAGCAGTGAAAGTATGCAAAGACTCATTTCAGCCAAGAAATACCTGGGCAATCTTGAGAACTATGTTAATCGTATTATTAATAATCTTTCTGAAGATGATATGTATGAAGTTAACATGGAAATATGGGAGAATGATGTTCAGATAGTAACTGCACTTCTCAATGAATCAATGAATGAATATTTATATTATGAAATTCTAAATATTCAGGACGTACAGGCAGAAAATGAAGCTATTTATATGGCCTATATCAGAGGCATAGTTGTAACTATGATTGTTCTGGCAATAGGTCTTGTTATAATGTCGTTTATTATATCAGAAAGTATTGCAGCACCTATTCGTGCTCTTACCAAAGTTACTAATCAGGTAGCAGGCGGAGATCTTTCTGTCAGAGCAAATATTAGCCAGGGTACTGAAATGAATCAGTTATCGACATCTCTTAATGTTATGATTGAAAAGATAGAAGGACTTCTCCAGGAAATAACTGATGAGCAGGTAAGCCTTCGAGAAACAGAGCTCGCTCTTCTTCAGTCTCAGATTAATCCTCACTTTCTTTATAATACACTGGATACCATTGTATGGCTTGCGGAAGCAGATGATAAAAAGCAGGTCGTTAATATGGTAGAAAATCTTTCTGATTTTTTTAGAATATCCCTTAATAAAGGTAAAGAAATCATACAGCTAAGTGAAGAGCTAAAGCACGTTACCAGTTACCTTGAGATTCAGCAGATAAGATACAGGGATATCCTTTCTTTTGAAATTAATGAAGACAGTGAGCTTAGTGACTATCTTATTCCTAAGATTACACTTCAGCCATTAGTAGAAAACGCATTGTATCATGGAATTAAAAATAAGCGTGGATTAGGTAAAATAACTATATCTATGCGTAAGGCTGATAATGGCTTTTATATTGATGTCAAAGATAATGGAAAGGGTATGGACGAAAATACTCTTGAAAAGGTCAAAAAATCAATACTTGAATCAGATAATACAAATAGAGAAAACTATGGTCTTTATAATGTTAATGAACGAATTAGAATTCGTTTTGGTAATGAATATGGTTTATCTTTCGAAAGTCAACTTCAAGAGGGTACTACCGCAATGGTATTTTTACCTTACAAAAAAGAAGAATTATAAAAATTGTAAAAAAACAAACTTTTTTCGTAAAAAATTCCCCCATATCGATTAAAAAAAAGAAAATCTTTAACTGTTTCAAGATTTTTATCAATGGTTTTAAAAACTCCTAGGTATTAATCTAATATCATCAAGTAGTAAAGGCTACTTAGTAATGTAGAAAGATTAATAGGAGGATTCAAATGAAAAAGAGAATATTAGCAACAGTTCTTGCAACAGTTCTTGCATTGGGATTAGTAGCATGTGGTTCAGCTCCAGCAGCTTCTAGTAGTGCACCTGCAGCAGGTGGTAGTGGAGACCTTATTAAGGTTGGTATCATCAACAATGATCCTAACGAGTCTGGTTATCGTACAGCTAACGATAGAGACATGAAGGAAACATTTACAGAGGCTAATGGATACGATGCACAGTTTGCATACAGCTTAAAGAATGATGAGCAGATTCAGTCAGCTCAGAAGTTTATTCAGGATGGCGTTGATTACTTACTTCTTTCAGCAGCTGATACAGCAGGTTGGGATTCAGTTCTTAAGGACGCTAAGGATCAGGGCGTAAAGGTTATTCTTTTTGACCGTACAATTGATGCTAGTGAAGATCTTTACGAAGCATCTATCGTTTCAGATATGGACAAGGAAGGCGAGAAGGCAGTTGATTGGTTAAAGTCTCAGAACCTTTCAGAGTATAAGATTATTCACCTTCAGGGTGTTATGGGTTCAGCAGCTC